>NZ_CP015849.1:4781250-5106875 GCF_001654495.1 Streptomyces sp. SAT1 | reverse complement strand
CGCGTTCTCCTTCGACGACGACATGGTCCTGCACCGCCGCAAGGCCCTCCCCTACCACGCCAACGGCATGACCCTGTGGGCGTACGACGCCTCGGGCGCCGAGCTGCTCACCAAGACGTACTACTCGGTGGGCGGCGGCTTCGTCGTGGACGAGGACGCGGTGGGCGCCGACCGCATCAAGCTGGACGACACGGTCCTGAAGTACCCCTTCCGCACGGGCGACGAGCTGCTGCGCCTGGCCCGCGAGACCGGTCTGTCGATCTCCGCGCTGATGCTGGAGAACGAGCGTGCCTGGCGCACCGAGGACGAGATCCGCGCGGGTCTGCTGGAGATATGGCGCGTGATGCAGGCGTGCGTGACGCGCGGCATGAGCCGCGAGGGCATCCTGCCCGGCGGCCTGAAGGTGCGCCGCCGCGCGGCCGTCACCGCCCGCCAGCTGCGCGCCGAGGGCGACCCGGCCGCCCGCGCCATGGAGTGGATCACCCTGTACGCGATGGCGGTGAACGAGGAGAACGCGGCCGGCGGCCGGGTGGTCACCGCCCCCACCAACGGCGCGGCCGGCATCATCCCCGCCGTCCTGCACTACTACCTGAACTTCATCCCGGGCGCCGACGAGGAGGGCGTGGTCCGCTTCCTGCTGGCCGCCGGCGCGATCGGCATGCTCTTCAAGGAGAACGCCTCCATCTCCGGCGCCGAGGTCGGCTGCCAGGGCGAGGTCGGCTCGGCCTGCTCGATGGCGGCGGGCGCGCTCGCCGAGGTGATGGGCGGCACGCCCGAGCAGGTGGAGAACGCCGCCGAGATCGGCATGGAGCACAACCTCGGCCTGACCTGCGACCCGGTCGGCGGCCTGGTCCAGATCCCGTGCATCGAGCGCAACGGCATGGCCGCCGTCAAGGCCGTCACCGCCGCCCGCATGGCCCTGCGCGGCGACGGCTCCCACAAGGTCTCCCTCGACAAGGTCATCAAGACCATGAAGGACACCGGCGCGGACATGTCGGTCAAGTACAAGGAGACGGCGCGGGGCGGGCTGGCGGTGAACATCATCGAGTGCTGAGCAAGTAGGCCCTGAACAGCGCGTCCGTGTCTTTCGGCGCTGTCGGGGCCTTCCCTGCTTACGCGGCGGAAAGTCCCTGGAACCTCCCTGAGACAGACGGGAAAGTCCCTGAAAAGTCCCTGGGACATCCCCTGGAAGGGGCTTTTGACCTGCGGGTTCGCGGCACGTGATCAACGCCGGATGTGCGTCCGCAGTCCCGTCGCAGGACAAACGGGATCACGTCGTCCGGCGTGGGTCCGCATCGCGAGGTGAACCGGCGGGCCCAGGCGGGACAGCGGCGGACCTGGTGCCCATCCAGCCCGCCCGGCCTTGGTGACGACTGATGCCACCAGAGGCCGTTGTGCCTGGTCAAACCACATGCGTCGTACCGGCCGCCGGTGCTTCGTACCGCAACGCCCAAAGGCGTCCGGCCACCCCATGACCACCCGGCAGATGGCCGCCGCCCCTGAAAGTCACCCAACGCCAGCTGTTGGGTCTGAACATCCACGGGCCGAGCTCACGCCCCGCGTCACGGCGGCCGCTCGTGCGGACCGGTTACCCCTATAGAGCACGCACGTCACGGAAGTCCACCCGTGGGACGGCTCTGTCCGCCGTATCATGACGGCACACGGGAAGGAGCACCGTCCATGAGTGTCGACGCGATCACGCACACCGAGTTCCCCGCGGGATACGTGGTGTTCTTCGGCGCCGACGGAAAGATCATCATGACCCCGCAGAGCGAAGAGCACTCCAGCACGATCAGGTCGATGCAGATCGACTCTCTCGCCCTCGGCCGTCATGCGAAGGTCACCTCGGACGTCTACATCGACTTCCCCGCCGACGAGAACTCCGCCCCCGACCTGGCCATCCTGCGCGAGGACGCACGCAAGAAGGGCAAGCGCTACAGCTTCGAGGACGTCCTGTTGATCTCGGAGGTCGTCTCCACGTCCTCGGCACGCAAGGATTACGACGACTGCACCGCGAAGTACGGCCGGTACGGCATCCCCGTCTACCTCGTCGTGGATCCCTACGCCCGGGAAGTCGTCCTGCACACCGAGCCCACCTCCAGCGGCTACAGCACCGCCCACACCCGCGCATACGGCACAGGCAAGCTCTCCATCCCCCTGGCCGACGGCCGCACCTTCACCCTCGACCTCGACGAACTGCCCCTGCCGAACCCGGAGCCCGACACTCACTGAGTCTGAGAAAACACGCCCCGAAGCAGGAAGAGGCCCGGCAGCCGGTCGGCGCGCGCAGGATCACCGAAACCGGACTGAATAGCTCCACGCATTGGGGCGCCCGGGGTCTGGTGATCACTCCCGGCGCTTCCCTGTCCTTCCGGCCTCATTCTGGCCCCAGGAAGGCCCGGCGGCAGGCTGGTCCGTGCCCCGTCGGGCAGGACCCCAGTTCTGAACCCATTCCCCGGTCGAGCAGATCGAAAGATCGAGGCTAGTGGTCTCCAGCACCTCGCATGCCATGCGCGTGATCGCGCGGCGGCCAGTGGCAACGTCTTTCTGCGGGCGATGGTTCACCCGGTGAAGGCGGAGTCCCTGACGTGATTCAAGGCAAGCCTGAGCAGGCCAAAAGTGCACGTCAACCCCGTGATCAATATCCGTCCACAGATAGGTCACGTACAAGGAGAAGGCGCGGGGCGGGCTGGCGGTGAACATCATCGAGTGCTGAGCGGCGGGGCGGCGCGTGCGCCGTGTTCGGGGGTGTGTGCGCCGTGTGCTCCGGTCTGGGCTGATGTTCGAACGCTCTGGAGGGATCGACCGTATCCAAGTGGGGCAGAACTCCCTCGACGACTCCTCCCCCCACGGTTCGTTCAGGGAGTTCCGCATGCTGCAAGGCATCGACGTGAGCGCGTACCAGTCCTCCACCTACGGCACGAGCGGCCTCTCCTTCGTCTTCATCAAGGCGACGGAGGGCCGTACGTACGTCAATTCCAGGCTCACCGCCCAGACCAAGCACGGGCGCGACGCCCATCTGGTCGTCGGCTTCTACCACTTCCTGTGGCCCGGCAACATCGCGGCCCAGGCCGAGTACTTCGTCTCGCACGCCCCGGAGCAGCGGGGCGACATCCTCGCCGTCGACTGGGAGACCACCGGCGAGGGCACCCACGCCTCCAACGCGGAGAAGGACTCCTTCATCCGCAAGGTGAAGCAACTGCGCCCGCACAACCGGGTGCTGCTCTACACCAACCGCCACTTCTGGCTCAGCGTCGACACCACCTCCTACGCGGGGGACGGGCTGTGGGTCGCCGACTACGTCTCCGCCGGCCACCCCCGCATCAAGGCCAAGTGGCGCTTCCACCAGTACACGGACGATCCCCACGACAAGAACGTGGCGAACTTCTCCAGTGCGTCGGCGCTGCGGGAGTGGGCCAAGGCATGAGACCGGGGGTCAGGCGCGGAAGTCCGCCGGGCGCTCGGGCGAGGCCGCGGCCAGCGCCTCGGTGACCGCGTCCACGCCCTCGCGCAGGCCGTAGACCGGGGTGCCGGGCTGCTGGCGCCAGGAGTCGTCGAGGGTGCCGGAGTCGACCGTGTCGAAGCCCAGTTCCCCGATCAGCGCCCGTACCTTCGCCTTGGCCGCCGGGTCGTCGCCGGCCACCGGCAGCGCGAGGCGGCCGGGGTCGCCGGCCGGGCGGTGCCGGTCCAGCAGGTCCTGGGCGTAGGTGCCGTTGAACGCCTTCACCACGGGGTGGCCGAGGTGGCGCTCGGTCCAGCG
This sequence comes from Streptomyces sp. SAT1, assembly GCF_001654495.1. GTDB lineage: Bacteria > Actinomycetota > Actinomycetes > Streptomycetales > Streptomycetaceae > Streptomyces > Streptomyces andamanensis. The sequence continues at coordinate 5,103,115 of NZ_CP015849.1, read as the reverse complement.
GCTCTCGGTCAGCCCCTCGTCCTCGATCGCGGCGATCCGGCCGTCGCGCTGCGGGTAGTAGTTGTTGGTGTCGATCACGACCGCGCCGTCCGCCGCCTCCTTCAGCAGTCCGGCCGGCAGGTCCGGGACCGCCTTCAGGGGGACGGTGACCACGACGACCTCGGCGCCGCGCGCCGCCTCCTCGGCCCGCACGGGCCGCGCGCCGGTCTCCTCGGCCAGCGCGGTGAGGGTCTGCGGGCCGCGCGAGTTCGCCACGGCGACGTCGTGTCCGAGGGCGGTGAGCCGCCGGGTGAGGTTGCCGCCGATGTTGCCCGCTCCGATGATGCCGATCTTCATCTCAGTTCGCCTCGCTCTTCCGGGGAGACCCCGGAGGCCGGTGTGGATGTCGGTGCCGTGCAAGCGATCTCCAACCGAGGGACGGCGCGGGCTATTCCGGGGACGGCGGGCCGTACGGGTGATACGGCGGAACAGCGGAGCGGCGAGGCGGCGAGGCGGCGGAACGGTGAAGCGGGCTGGGGCGGGCCGTGCGGGCTCATGCCTCCGGGGCGGGCTCCGTCTCCCCGGCTGCCCCTGCCCGCCCGGTCTCCCCTGCTCCGCCGGTCCGCTCGCGCAGCAGGCCGAGGGTGGCCTCCAGGTCGGCGCGGAGCACGGCCGCCGCCGTGTCCGCGTCGCCCGCCGCGACGGCGACGACGAGGTCGTGATGGGTGTCGGCGCCGGTGTTGGGGTCGTGCACGCGCAGCCCGGTCAGCTCCAGCAGGGTGACGAGGCCGGAGCGCAGTACGGGGACGAACTCCTCGAACAGCGCGGTCAGGACGGGGTTGTGGGCGGCGGCGACCACCCCGCGGTGCAGCGCGATGTCGGCGTCCACGAAGGCCGCGTCGCCCTTCGCCGCCGCCGTGCGCCGGCCCTCCAGGGCGGCCTCCAGCGCGGCCAGGTCCTCGGGCGTGCGGCGCCTGGCCGCCAGGCGGGCCGCCTGCACCTCGACGCCCATGCGGACCTCGTAGACATCGGTGACCGCGGAGCGGCGCAGCCGGGCCGGCCAGTCCTCGGCGGGTTCGGTCGCGATCACGAAGACGCCCGCGCCGTGCCGGGGCCGCACTAGTCCGGCACCGGCGAGCGCGCGCAGCGCCTCGCGGACGGTGGAGCGGCCGACGCCCAGGTCCCTGGCCAGGGTGGTCTCACCGGGCAGCTTGGTGCCGACGGGCCACTGTCCGGCGGCGATCTGCGCACGCAGCCGCTCCGCGGCCTGTTCGACCAGCGGGCTGGGGCGGAGGGCGCCTGGGACCATCGGGTTCTCCCACGGGTTGAGGGGGCCGGCGCCGGGGTGCGCCGGTCCGGGGGCTCCGGCGAATTATCACTTGTCTGAGGAGCAGAGGAGTCGCTAGCGTACCGCCATGACGTTCCGCGCTCCGCTTCTTCTCGGCTGCCGCGGCGGGGTCTGACGCGACCGGCGCCCCGCCGCGGGGCGCCGTGCCGCCGGTCACCGTCCGACCCGCCGAAGGGCATCAGCAGACGATGACCACCACCCCGAGCACCACCACCGCGCACCCCACCGCCCCGTACGGGAGACCGCTGTGGAATCCGCAGCGTCCCGGGCCCATGCCCTACCACCGCTACCGCCCCTTCCAGGAGCGGGTGCGCGTGCCCGTCCCGGCAGAGGGCCGCGGCTGGCCGTCCGCCCGGATCGAGCGCGCGCCGCTGTGGGTCCCGGTCGACCTGCGCGACGGCAACCAGGCGCTGGCCGAGCCGATGGACACCCCGCGCAAGCGCCGCTTCTTCGATCTGCTGGTGCGGCTGGGGTTCAAGGAGATCGAGGTCGGCTACCCGTCGGCGAGCCGCACCGACTTCGACTTCGTCCGGCACCTGGTGACCAGCGGGGCCGTGCCCGACGACGTCACGCCGGTCGTCTTCACCCCGGCCCGCCGGGACCTGATCGACCGCACCTTCGAGGCGGTGGCGGGGCTGCCGCGGGCCGTCGTCCACCTGTACATGGCGACCTCGCCCGTCTGGCGCGAGGTGGTGCTCGGGCGGGACCGGGACGGGGTGCGCGCGAGCGTACGGGACGCGGCGGCGCACATGGCCCGGCGCGCGGACGCCCTGCCCGGCGGCGCGCACCTCCGCTTCCAGTTCTCCCCGGAGACCTTCAACCTCACCGAGCCGGACTACGTCCTCGAACTGTGCGACGGGCTCACCGAGCTGTGGGACGCGAGCCCGGACCGGCCGGTCACGCACAACCTCCCCGCCACGGTGGAGATCGCCACCCCGAACGTCTACGCGGACCAGATCGAGTACGTGCACCGCCATCTGTCCCGCCGGGACGCGGTGATCCTCTCGGTGCACCCGCACAACGACCGCGGCACCGGCGTCGCCTGCGCCGAACTCGCCGTGCTGGCGGGCGCGCAGCGGGTCGAAGGCTGCCTGTTCGGCAACGGCGAGCGCACCGGGAACGTGGACCTGGTGACCCTGGCGCTCAATCTGTACGCGCAGGGCGTCGACCCGATGGTCGACTTCAGCGACATCGACGCGGTACGGGCGACGGTGGAGCACTGCAACCGGCTGCCGGTGCATCCGCGCCACCCCTACGCGGGCGACCTCGTCCACACCGCGTTCTCCGGCACCCACCAGGACGCGATCAGCAAGGGCCTGGACGCGCACGCCCGGCGTGCCGCCGAGACGGGCACCGCGCCGGAGCTGGCGCCGTGGTCGGTGCCGTATCTGCCGATCGATCCGGCCGACGTGGGCCGGTCCTACGAGGCGGTGATCCGGGTCAACTCCCAGTCGGGCAAGGGCGGGGTGGCGTATCTGCTGCGCGCGCACGCGAGTCTGGACCTGCCGCGGCGGATGCGGCCGGAGGTGTCGCGGGCGGTCCAGGAGGCCACGGACGGCAGCGGGCGTGAGGCGACGCCGAAGGAGCTGTACGAGCTGTTCCGCACGACGTACCTGGCGGTGGACGGGCCGGTGCGGCTGGACGCCTGGTCGGTGCACCGGGAGCCGTCCGGGGCGCACCGCTTCGTCTGCTCGCTGGGCCACGGCGACCGCACCGGCGACCACGAGGGCACCGGGGACGGACCGGTGAGCGCCTTCGTGGACGCGCTCGCCGGGGCCGGACTCGCCGTGGCCGTGCTCGACTTCGCCGAGCACCGGTCGGCGGCGCCCGGCGAGGAGGGCGGCGCCGAGGTGACGACCGCGTACGCCGAGTGCCGGGTGAACGGCACGACGGCCTGGGGCGCCGGCCGGGACGCCTCGTCGCTGACGGCCGCCGTGCACGCGGTGCTGGCCGCCGTGAACCGGGCCGCGCGATGACGGTCACGCGGTGACGGGCGCGGGGTGAGGTGACGCGAGGGGGCGCCCGGCGGTGGTCCGCCGGGCGCCCCCCTCCGTACGGGTCACTTGTTCAGGAAGGCCCAGAACTCGTCGAAGGACAGGACCTTGTCGCCGTCGAGGTCCCGCGTCTTGATGATCGCCTCCGCCACCGACTCGGTGACGTTCCAGTCGCCTCCCTGCGCGAGGGCGGTCTTGAACTCGGCGGCGGTGACGAACCCGTCGCCGTCCGCGTCCAAACGGTTGAACTGCTCGCGTGCCTCGTCGATGTCCGCCACCGATCCGCCCCTCTGTGTCGCTTCGCGTCTGCTGTACGGCCGGATACGGCCGAATGCCGTACCGGCCGCTGCCGTACTGACGCAGGTCAGATTAACGGTCCGGCCGGATCCGCGATGCCGCGGCCACCCGCGGGGGACACCGGGGGCGGGGTCAGCGGAAGACGCCCGTGTGGCCGAGGGAGTAGCGGCCGGGCTGCGGATAGACGGCGAGGCCGTGCGGACCGCTGCCGACCTTGATGCGGGCCAGCTGCCTGCCGGTGCGGGTGTCGATGGCGTACACCTCGGAGTTGTAGCGGCCCGACAGCCAGAGCACCTTGCCGTCTGCGGAGACGCCGCCCATGTCGGGGCTGCCGCCGTGCGGCAGGCGCCACTTGGCGGTGAGCTTGTCCTTGGCGAAGTCGAAGACGGAGACGGTGCCCTCGCCGCGGTTGGAGATGTACATCACCCGGGAGTCGCGGCTGACGTAGAGGCCGTGGGCGCCCTTGCCGGTGTGCAGGAACGCGGGCTTGGCGAAGGTGTCGCCGTCCAGGATCCACAGCCCGTCGGCGACCATGTCGGCGATGTAGAACTTCCTGCCGTCGGGCGAGCTCTTCACGTCCTGCGGCATGGCGCCGTGGACGTCCAGCTTCTGGTGCGCGACGACCTTCATGGCCGCGGTGTCGACCTTGAGCAGTTCGCCGCTGAACTCGCAGGAGACGATGAAGTAGCGGCCGTTCGGGGAGAAGTCGGCGTGGTTGACGCCGCCGCAGGCGACCGGGACGGACTTCACCACCTTCATGGTGTGCGCGTCGCGGAAGACGAGCCGGCGGTCCTTGGAGGCCATCACCACGGCGTACTTGCCGTCCGGGGTGAAGTACAGGTTGTACGGGTCGTGCACGTCGACCGGTCTGCCCGCCTTGCCCGTGCGCGGGTCGATGGGGGTCAGGGAGTTGCCGAGGTCGTTGTTGACCCACAGCGTCTTCAGGTCCCAGGACGGCACGACGTGCTGCGGCTGGCGGCCGACCGGGATGGTCTCGATGACCTTGTACGTCTTCGGGTCGATGACGGTGACCGTGTTCGAGTTGGTGTTGGGCACATAGACGCGCGAGGGGAAGTGCGCGACGGCCGGGGAGAGCCGGTTCGCGCGGTCGGCGGCGTAGACGTCCTTGGGGTCGAGGACCGGCGGCATGCCGGGCAGGGCGTCGGCCGCCACCTGTTCGGGCCGCTGGGCGGGCGCCCGGCTGGCCAGGGCCTCGTCGGTGCGGTGGTCCGGGCCGCCGCTGCCGCAGGCGGCCAGCGCCGCGAGGGCCGCGCAGGACGCCCCGGCGGCGAGCAGCCGGGTGACGCGCGGGAGGCGGGAGGCACGGGGGGAACGGGCGGGGCCGTGGAGGGAAGGGGCGGGGCGAGGGGGCATCAGCTCAGCAGCTCCGTGGTGGTGACCGCGTGGAGGCCGCGGCGGTCGAGTTCGTCGAGGAGGGCGGGCAGGGCAATGGCCGTGCCGGGGTAACCGAAGTGCAGGCTCACCACGGACCCGGGGCGGACGCCCGCCAGTACGGTGCGGGTGACGGCTGCGGCACCGGGCGAGGTGTAGTCGAGCGAGTCGACGTCGTAGGAGAGCACGTGCGGGTAGCCGGCGGCGCGCGCCAGCCGGGCCACCAGCGGGGAGGCGGTGACGGCGCGCGAGGGCCGGAACCAGGTGCCGATCGAGCCGGTGAGCCGCTTGAGGCGGTCGGCGCAGCCGGTGATCTCGGCGCGCGCCTCGGCCTCGGGCATGTCGTTGACGGACAGGTGGCGCTGGGTGTGGTTGCCGAGGTCGTGGCCGCCGTCGAGGATCCGGCGGGCCATCTCCGGGTGCGCGTCCAGCCAGGTGCCGACGGCGAGCACGGTCACCCGGGCGCCGTGCCGTTCGGCGGTGGTGAGCAGGGTGCGGGCGAGGGCCGGGTCGCCTTGGCCGTGGAAGGTGAGGGCCACCCGGGGCCGGTCGCGCGGTCCGTGGCCGATCTGCGCGGGCTGCCCGGGGAAGGCGCGCGGGGCGGGGGCGGGCGCGGGCGAAGCGGAGGGGTGCGCCGCGCCGCGCTCGGCGGGTCCGGACGCGTGTCGGGAGGCGGCGGACGCGGCGGTGTGCGGGGCGGTACCGGGCGCGCATCCGGCGGCGAACGCGCCCCCCGCGACAAGCCCGGCACCGGCCCGCAGCACGCCACGACGGTCGGTGGTGGTCACCCGCACCATTTAAGGGGCGCAAAGTAAGAAAACGGGCGATTCACACGGATGCCCGGCGGGCGCGGGGGTGGTGAACGGACGTCAGGCCGATCGGGGCGGCGCGCGCCGGTCGGACCCAGCGGGTGCGCGTCGGACGGATTCGGCGGGCGCGCGCCGGGCGAGCCCAGCGGGATGTGTACCGGACGTGCCCCGTCAGAGGGGTGCGTCGCGCCCGGTGGGTGGGTGGTGCGCGGCTGTCAGCGGTCTGCGGCGCGTATTTCGAACCAGGTGGTCTTGCCGCGGGGCAGCAGGTCGACGCCCCAGCGGTCGGACAGTTTGTCGACCAGGGTCAGGCCGCGGCCGCTGACGTCGAGGTCCTGGACGGGCATGAGGCAGGGCAGGCCGCGGGAGGGGTCGCGCACCTCGACGCGGATCCTGCCGGTGCGGCGGCGGACGCGCAGGCCGAAGACGCGGGCCCCGGTGTGCCGTACGGCGTTGCCCACGAGTTCGGAGACGAGCAGCACCGCGTCCTCGGCCAGTTTCGGGGACATGCCCCAGCGCAGGACGACGATCTGGACGAGCCGGCGGGCGATGGCCGCCGACTCGGGGCGGGACGGCAGCCGGACGTCCTCCTCGCTCGGATCGCCGTACAACTCCAGTGCGGCCAGGGCGCGTTCGTCCGCGACCGCGGGAGACCAGCGCGCCACGGCCGCCGTGTGTTCCGGTCCCCGCGGCTGTTCGATGCCCTCCAGCCCCGCCATGCCCCCATCATGGCCGCCCCCGGCGCCCACCGTGGCCGTTCCCCGGGAATGCGCCCCCCACACGCCCCCTCCGGTCCGTCTTCGCGCGGCATATGCCGAGGGCGCTCGGGGCCGGGGCGGACCGGCCGGCCTGCGGGGACGCTCCGGGCGGCGGCACCGTCGCGGGGGCGGCGGCGCCACGCACCCGGAACCGGCGCGGGGGGGCCTGGACGCCCCTTCGAGCGATCCGCGAGCGGACGTCAGGTCCAGGCCCCCGGGGTCAGAGGAACTTCGCCTTCCCCGGACCCTCTTCCACGAAGCTGCGCATGCCGCGCTCGCGGTCCTCCGTGGCGAAGAGGCCCGCGAACCAGGTGCGTTCGACGGCGAGACCGGTGTCCAGGTCGGTCTCCAGACCGGTGTCGACGGCCTCCTTGGCGGCGCGCAGCGCGATCGCCGGGCCCTGGGCGAGCCGCGCCGCCCAGGCGTGCGCCGCCTCGTAGACCTCGGCGGCCGGCACCACCCGGTCCACCAGGCCGAGCGTGAGGGCCTCGTCGGCCCTGACCTGGCGGCCGGTGAAGATGAGGTCCTTGGCCCGGGAGGGCCCGATCAGCCGGGCCAGCCGCTGGGTGCCGCCCGCGCCCGGGATCAGCCCGAGCAGGATCTCCGGCTGGCCGAGCTTGGCGTTGTCGGCGGCGATGCGGTAGTCGGCGCACAGCGCCAGCTCGCAGCCGCCACCCAGCGCGTAGCCGGTGACCGCGGCGACCACCGGCTTGGGGATGCGGGCCACGGCGGTGAAGGAGTCCTGGAGGGCGCGGGCCCGCGACACCATCGCCGCGTGGTCCATCACCTGCATCTCCTTGATGTCCGCGCCGGCCGCGAACACCTTCTCGCCGCCGTAGATGACCACCGCGCGGACGTCCGCGCGGGCGGTGGCCTCCTCGGCGAGTTCCTTCAGCCGGTCCTGCGTGGCGACGTCGAGCGCGTTCATGGGCGGGCGGTCCAGGCGCAGCGTGCCGACGCCCTCGGCGACTTCCAGAGTTACGGTCATGCCCCGCAGGTTAGCGGTCGTTCACGCACGGGTCAGCCCCGGTGTGCGCGGCGGCACACCGGGGCTGGGGACGGATCCGCGCTCCCGGGTCAGGGGCGCGGGCGGCGCTCCGCTACGACTTCCACTTCTCCCACGACATGTTCCAGCCGTTGAAGCCGTTGTCCGGGGCGACGGTCTTCTCGTGGGCGTTCTCGACCTCGACCACGTCGCCGATCATCGAGTGGTTGAAGAACCAGGCGGCGGGCGTGGAGCTGTCCCCGCCGCCGCGCACGTCGCGCAGGCCGATGCAGCCGTGGCTGGAGTTGTAGTTGCCGAAGGCGTCGCCGCCCCAGTAGTTGCCGTGCGCGAAGGTGCCGGAGGTGGTCAGGCGGATGGCGTGCGGGACGTCCTTGATGTCGTACTCGCCGCCGTAGCCGACGGTCTCGCCGTTCATCCGGGTGACCGAGAGCTTCTCGCTGATGACCATCCGGCCGTTCCAGGTGTCGTAGCCGGGCTTGCCGGTGGTGACCGGGAGGGTCTTCACGGTCTTGCCGTCCTGGGTGACCTTCATCGTGTGCTTCTTGGCGTCCACGACGGACACCTGGTTGCGGCCGATGGTGAAGGAGATGGTCTTGGACTGCTTGCCGTAGACGCCGGGGCGGCCCTCCACGCCGTCCAGGCTGAGCTTGACGGTGACCTTGGTGCCGGACTTCCAGTACTGCTCGGGGCGGAAGTCGAGCCGGTCGTTGCCGAACCAGTGGCCCTCGACGTCGACGGCCGGCTCGGTCTTGACCTCGATGGCCTTCTCGACGGCCTCCGGGTGCGTGATGCCCCGGGTGAAGTTGACGGAGAACGGCATCCCGACCCCGACGGTGGAGCCGTCCTCGGGGGTGAAGTTGCCGATGAAGGTGTTCTTCGGCGTCAGGGTGGTGAAGCTGCTGTCCTGGGCCGCCTGCCGGCCCTCGGCGTCCTTGGCGACGGCGTGGACCGTGTACTTGGTCGAGGCGGCCAGATGGGTCGACGGCGTCCAGGTGGTGCCGCCGGATATCTTCCCCGCTATCTCGGCGCCCTTGGCGTCCTTGACGACGACCTGGGTGAGCGTCCCCTTGCTCACGCCGACCCTCAGCGCGCCGCTGGTGTCGACGGACGTCGAACCGTCCTTGGGCGCGACGCTGAGCACCGCCTGCGACTGCTTGCTCTCGGCGGCGGCACCGGCGTCCTTGCCCGTGCCCGCGCCGTTCACGTCGGAGTCACCGCCGCCGCAGGCCGTGACCGCGAGGAGCAGCGCGCCGGAGACCAGCGCCAGCGCTCCCGTGCTCCCCCGTCGTCCCCCTCGGCCCGGTCGCCGGCCCGTCCCCGCCGACGCCCCCGTAATAGGCCGCACGTTCACCTTCGTCTCCTCCCCCGGGCCGGTCAGGCCCGAGCCCCAGCGCCTACCGCGCACATCGGCGCATAGTAACCACAAGGTCATGAGCAGATCGTCAGCCGAATGTCACTGTTCCGTTCCAGGTTCAACAGCCTCCGGACACGGCGGCGGGGAAGGGGTCCGCCGGGCCCGGTGCGAGGTGCCGCGCGCGCCGCTGAGCTGTCGTCAACCAGCCCTGGCCGAAGGTCACTTGAGCGCGCTGCCCGCCGTCCAGTGCGCCCAGTCCATGTTCCAGCCGCCCAGACCGTTGCTCGCGGCAACCGTCTTGTCGTCGCTGTGGACGACCTCCACCACGTCCCCGACGAGGCTGCGGTCGAAGAACCAGCCCGCCGGGGTGTCGGAGCCGCCGCCCTTGACGTCCTTCAGGCCGACGCAGCCGTGGGAGACGTTCGCGCGGCCGAACGGGTCCGGCACCGACCAGTAGTTGCCGTGCAGGAACGTACCGGAGTCGGTGAGCCGCATGGCGTGCGGGACGTCGGCGATGTCGTACTCGCCGCCGAAGCCCACCGTCCGGCCGTTCATCCGGGTGACGTCCAGCATCTCCATCACCACCATCCTGCCGTTGTAGGTGGGGTGGTCCGGCGCCCCGGCCGTGACGGGCACGGTGGCCAGCAGGGCGCCGTCGCGGCGCACCTGCATGGTGTGCGCCGCCGCGTCGACCAGGGAGGTCTGGCTGCGACCGACCGTGAACGAGAAGGACTTGTGCTGGATCCCGTAGACCCCGCGGGCCGCCCGGACGTCGCGCAGCCGCAGGGCGACGGTGACCTGGGTGCCGGCCTTCCAGTAGCGCTCGGGGCGGAAGTCCAGGCGGCTGCCGCCGAACCAGTGCGGACGGATCTCCACGGGCGGCCGCGCGGTGACCCGGACGGCGCGCTGGACGGCGGCCCGGTCGGTGATCTCCCGGCTGAAGGCCAGCGAGACGATCATGCCGGTGCCGACGACGGCGCGGTTCTCGGGGGTGACGTAGGCGAGGAGGCGTTCGTCGGGGACGTAGGTGGTGAAGGCGGTGTGCCGGGCGGAGCGCCGGCCGTCGCCGTCGACGGCCACCGCGTCGACCGTGTACCCGGCGGCGAGGGCGAGCGTGTCGTCGTCGGGCCGCCAGGTCCGGCGGTCGCCGGAGAGGTGTCCGGGCACGGGGGTGTCCTGCCCGTCCCGGGACCGCACGACCCTGACGGACTCCAGGCGCCCCCCGGCGGCCCGTACCCGCAGCCGGGTGCCGGGCCGGACGCCCCGGGTGCCGTCGTCCGGCGAGACGCGGACCGTGTCCGTGCGCTCGGGGGGCCGGCCCGAGACTCCCCGGGGAGCGTCCGAGGTGCAGCCGGCGGCCCCGGCCGCGAGCAGTGCCGCCCATGTCAGTACGGCGGCCAGCGCGGCCCCCGCGCGCCGTGCGCGCCCTTGTACGTGCCTCACGCGCTGCCCAACGACCGGCCCGCTCCGGGGAAACGTGAGTGCGAGCCGCGCGCTGGGCAGAACAGTGGGGAGAGTGCCGCCGCCCGGCAGCCACACCGGACGGAGCCACGGGAGGAACGGAGCCGCACGAGCCGCAGGAGCCGCACAAGGCGTAGAAGGCGCAGAAACCGCACGAGCCGCATCAGCCGAGAACGAGGGGCCGACCTGGTGTCCAGCGCAGCCGGGCAGGAGGCGGTGGCGGACGGGCACGCCACCGGGAACGGGCACACCGCCGGGAGCGCACCCGCCGACCGCGACGGGCGCGCCCCCGCGAGCGGGCGCGCCGGTGACGGCACCGGAACCCGCGACGACGGGCGCGGTGCCGAGGCGTGCGCCGCCGACGTGGGCGGTGGCGGCGCACGGACCGGTGCGGGGGCGGGTCCGGCCGTCGCCGTGAGCGGAGGACGGCGGGCCGGTCCGCCGTCCGCCGGACCCGTGTGGCCGGGCGGCCCGGCCCCGCTGGGCGCCCGCTTCCGGATCGGCCTGGACGGCGTCGCCGGGACCAACTTCGCGCTGTGGGCGGGCGGCGCCGAGGCCGTGGACGTCTGCCTCTTCGACGAGGACGGCCGGGAGACCCGCGCCCGTCTGCCCGAGCTGACGCACGAGATCTGGCACGGCTTCGTCCCCGGCGTGCGGCCCGGCCGCCGCTACGGCTTCCGGGTGCACGGCCGCTGGGACCCCTGGACCGGCGCCCGCTGGAACCCGGCGAAGCTGCTGCTCGACCCGTACGCGCGCGCGGTGGACGGCGAGTTCCGGCTGCCGCCGGAGGTCTACGGGCACGTCCGGGACTGGCCGGACCAGCAGGTCGCCGACACCGTGCGCGACGACCGCGACTCGGCGCCCTTCGTCCCCAAGGGCGTGGTGGTCGCGGACGACGGCGACCGGCCGGGCGACCACCGCCCCGGCACTCCGTGGGCGGACACGGTCCTCTACGAACTGCATGTGCGCGGCTTCACCAGGCTGCACCCGGACATCCCGCCGGAGCTGCGCGGCACCTACGCCGGTCTCGCCCACCCGGCGGCGATCGCGCACCTGGTGAAGCTGGGCGTGACGGCGGTGGAGCTGCTGCCGGTGCACCAGTTCGCCCACGAGGACCATCTGCTCGCCCGTGGCCTGCGCAACCACTGGGGCTACAACTCGATCGGCTACTTCGCCCCGCACGGCGGCTACTCCGCCTCGGGCACCGCGGGGCAACAGGTCGGCGAGTTCAAGCGGATGGTGCGCGCCCTGCACGCGGCCGGCATCGAAGTCATCCTCGACGTGGTCTACAACCACACCGCCGAGTCCGGCCAGTACGGTCCGACGCTGTCCCTGAAGGGCATCGACAACCAGCGCTCCTACCGCCTCGCCCCGGACGCCCGCCGGTACGCCGACTTCACCGGCTGCGGCAACACCCTGGACACCACGCAGCCGCACGTGCTGCGCCTGATCACCGACTCGCTGCGGCACTGGGTGACCGAGATGGGCGTGGACGGCTTCCGCTTCGACCTGGCCGCCGCGCTGGCCCGCTCCGCGCACGGCGTCGACATGCGCTCCCCCTTCCTCGCCGCCCTCGCCCAGGACCCGGTGCTGCGCGAGGTCAAGCTGATCGCCGAGCCGTGGGACATCGGCTCCGGCGGCTACCAGGTGGGGGCGTTCCCGCCGCCGTGGGCGGAGTGGAACGACCGCTACCGCGACGCCGTACGGGACTTCTGGCGCCATGCCCTGCCGGACGTACGGGAGATGGGCTACCGGCTGTCCGGCTCCAGCGACCTGTACGCCTGGGGCGGGCGCGGCCCCTGCGCCTCGGTCAACTTCGTCACCGCGCACGACGGTTTCACCCTGCGCGACCTGGTCTCCTACGACCGCAAGCACAACGAGGCCAACGGCGAGGGCAACCGGGACGGCACGGACGACAACCGCTCCTGGAACTGCGGGGCGGAGGGCGAGAGCGACGACGAGGGGATCCGGGCGCTGCGCCGCAGACAGCTGCGCAACCTGCTGGCCACGCTGCTGCTGTCCACGGGCGTGCCGATGCTGGTGGCGGGCGACGAGCTGGGCCGCACCCAGCGCGGCAACAACAACGCGTACTGCCAGGACAACGAGACCGGCTGGCTGGACTGGACGCTCCTGGACGATCCGGGCTGGCGGGCGCTGTCCGAGCTGGCCGCCCGGCTGATCGCGCTGCGCCGCGCGCACCCGGTGCTGCGCCGCCGGACGTTCTTCTCCGGGCGCGCGCAGGCGCCGGACGGGCTGCGGGACGTGGCCTGGTTCACCGCGGGCGGCACCGAGATGACGGAGGGCGACTGGTACGCGCCCGCCGCCACACTGGGCATGTATCTGTCCGGCCGGGACATCCCGGGCGGCGACGAGCGGGGCGAGCCGGTGCGCGACGACAGCTTCCTCCTCGTCCTGCACGCCGGTCCGGGCCCGGTGGAGTTCACGCCGCCGGGGCCGCCGTGGGCCGAGCGCTACGAGGTGGTCGTGGACACCGGCGGCGAGGAGCAGGCCGAGGTTCCCGGCCGGGTCCTGCGGGCGGGGGCGCCGGTCACCGTGCCGGGGCGCACGGTGCTGCTGCTCCGGGTCGCCGGCTGAAGAGGCCGCGGCAGCCGGGGCGGCCGGGGCGGATCAGCCCAGGATCCCGCGGTCGTAGGCGACCGCGACGGCCGCCGCCCGGTCCTTGACGCCGAGCTTGGCGTACAGGTGGCTGAGGTGGGTCTTGACGGTGGCCTCACTGATGAACAGCTCGCGGGCGATCTCCCGGTTGGAGGTGCCCCGGGCGACCAGCACCAGCACCTCGCGCTCGCGCGCCGACAGCGGTTCGCTGCCCGCGGCGGGGGCGCGGACCGCGGAGACCAGCCGGGAGGCGACGGCCGGGGAGAGCACCGAACGGCCCTCGGCGGCGGCCCGGACGGCGGCGAGCAGGTCGTCGCGCGGGGCGTCCTTGAGCAGATAGCCCGTGGCGCCCGCCTCGATCGCGGGCAGGGTGTCGGAGTCGGTGTCGTACGTCGTCAGCACGAGCACCTTGGCGCGGGCGCCGCGACGGGTCAGCTCCCGGATGGCGTCGACGCCGGAACCGCCCGGCATCCGCAGGTCCATGAGGACGACGTCCGGGTCGAGCGCGGCGGCCTTCTCCACCGCCTCCGCACCGCCCGTCGCCTCGCCGAGCACGGTGAATCCGGGGGTGGCCTCGAACATGCCGCGCAGACCGTCCCGTACGACCGGGTGGTCGTCGACGATCAGCAGCGAGATGGGGGTGTCATCGGTCATCGCCCACCAACGGTACGCGAGCCGAGACGGCCGTGCCGTGGCCCGGTTCCGACTCGATGGTGAGGGAGCCCGCGATGCGTTCGGCGCGGGCCCGCATGCCGTCCAGGCCGAAACCGCCGGCCCGGGTGCGGGCGGGCACGGCGAGCGGGTCGAAGCCGCGGCCGTCGTCGCGTACGTCGAGGGAGATCTCGTCGCCCATGTAGGACAGGGTGACGCCGACCCGGGTGGCGCGGGCGTGCCGGGCCGCGTTGGACAGGGACTCCTGGGCGATGCGCAGCAGCGTCGCCGAGACCTCGTCGTGCACCTGCTCGCTGGTGCCGGTCAGGGTGAAGTCGGCCCGGCAGCCGGTGCGTTCGCCCCACTCGGCGACGGTGTCGCGCAGCGCCTCGGGCAGTCCGGCGTCGGCGAGGGCGACCGGGGCGAGGTTGTGCACCGAGCGGCGGGCCTCGCCCAGGCTGTGCCGGGCCAGCTCCATGGCGCGCTCCACGTGCGCGCGGGCGGCGGCCCGGTCGGTGGTGTTCGTCACCACCCGCAGCTGGGCGATGATGCCGGTCAGGCCCTGGGCGAGGGTGTCGTGGATCTCGGCGGCCAGCCGGCGGCGTTCGTCGGCGACGCCCGCCTCGCGGGCCTGCACGAGGAGCTGGGCGTGCAGCGCGGCGTTCTCGTCGAGGGCCTGCTGGAGGGCGGCGTTGGTGCGTTCCAGCTCGGCGATGGTGGACGCCTGGGCCCGGCTCCGGGCCTCCTCCTGCTCGGCGAACCGGGTGAAGACCGCGACCAGGGCGATGTTCGCGCCGAGCACGACGAAGAAACCCAGCCACAGGACCGTGCCGTGCGGCGGCATGCCCCCGATCTCGCTGCCGGCCATGGTGACGGCGGTCAGGCACAGGCCGGGCAGCACCAGTCTGGGCGGCAGTTGCCGGGCGGCGGTGTAGTAGCCGGCCACGGCGTAGAAGGCGAAGAACGGGTTGAGCCAGGTCAGGACGAAGCCGAGCGCCCAGCGCACGAAGTACAGGCAGGCGCTGACCCGCCCCGGCTCCGGCCGGGTCCGCGACCAGCGCCGCCAGCCCACCTGGAGGGCCAGCGCGACACCGGTCAGGACGAGGGCCAGGCAGATCTCCGTCCGGCTCATGCCGATCCCGGCCGCCGCGCCCGCCGAGGTCAGCACGGCCACGCCGAGCAGCGCGTACGGCCCCCAGCCGTCGAAGGTCGCGCGCGGCTGCTTCCACTCGGCACTCGTCATGCGCCCAGTGTCCGGCACGGCGCCGGACGGGGCGGGGCCGCCGGTCATTCCCAGCGGAACCAGCGGGCGGCACCGGCGGTGAGCAGCACCGTCCAGCCGACGAGCACGGCCAGGTGCGTCCAGCCCGGCCAGTGCCCGGCGGCGGCCTGGTCCAGGGCCTGGGCCGCCGCGCCGAAGGGGGTGTAGCCGACGGAGCGGGCGAGCACGTGGGGCATGGCCCGCACCGGCACCCACAGTCCCGCGCAGAACATCATCGGGAAGAGCACCGCGCTGCCGACCGCACCGGCGATCTTCGTGGTGCGCGACAGCGCGGAGATCACCGAGCCGAGCGCGAGGGCGACCGCGACGGCCAGCAGCAGGGCGAGCGCGTAGCCGAAGGGCTGCTCGGGCAGGCGGACGCCGAAGGCGATCCGGCCCACGAGCAGGGCGAGCACCGCCGAGCACAGGGCCGCGCCAGCGAAGACCACCATGTGCGCGGTGAGCAGCACCACGGGCCGGACCGGGGTGGCCGACATCCGGCGCAGGATGCCGCGCTCGCGGTAGCCGGTGAGGACCTGGGGCATGGCCTGGAGCCCGCCGAGGATCAGCCCGAGCAGCACCGCCACCGGTACGTAGGTGTCGACGAGCCGCAGCCCGCCGAGCGAGTCGTCGTGCTCCCGGAAGGACGGGATGGAGCCGAGGATGCCCAGCAGCAGGGTGGGGAACAGCAGGATCCAGAAGATCGCGCCGGGCTCCCGGCGGAACAGCCGCGCCTCGGTGCGCAGCACGGCGGGGTCGAAAGCGGCGGAACTCATGCGGCGGCCTCCGTCAGGTCGAGGAACGCGTCGTCGAGCGTGGCGTCGCTGACGCGGAGCTGGTGGGCGGTGATGTGGTGGCGGGCGAGCAGCGTGATGACGGCGTTCACGGTGGCGTCGGTGCCGGACAGCGTGATCCGTCCGTCCTTGAACGCCACCGAGGCCAGTTCGGGCAGCGCGTTCAGGTCACCCTCGTCCACCGGCGCGGACGGGGTGAAGCTGATGACGGTGGCGCCGGCCGAGCGCCGGATCAGCCCCTGCGGGGTGTCCAGGGCGGCGACCCGGCCCTGGTCGATCACGGCGATCCGGTCGCACAGCCGCTGCGCCTCCTCCATGAAGTGCGTGACCAGCAGCACGGTGACACCGCTCGCCCGGACGTCCTCGATGAGCTGCCAGGTGTCGCGCCGGGCGCGCGGGTCGAGCCCGGTGGTCAGCTCGTCCAGGACGACGACCCGGGGGTTGCCGATGAGGGCCAGCGCGATGAACAGCCGCTGCTTCTGGCCGCCGGACAGCTTGGCGAAGCGGGTGGTGAGCTTCGGGGCGAGCCCCAGCCGCTCGGCGAGCGGGCGCCAGTCGGCGGGGTGCGGATAGAAGGAGGCGTACAGCTCCAGCGCCTCACGGACGGTCAGCTTGGCCTGGAGCTCGCTCTGCTGGAGCTGGGCGCCCAGCACCCGGGCGACCTGCTCGCGTTCGGCGACCGGGTCGAGGCCGGTGACCCGGACCCGGCCGGAGTCGGGGACACGCAGCCCCTCGACGCACTCGACGGTGGTGGTCTTTCCGGCGCCGTTGGGACCGAGGACGCCGAAGATCTCACCCTCCTCGACGGCGAAGGAGACGCCGTCGACGACGGCCCGGCCGCCGTAGGACTTGCGCAGTTCGCTGACTTCGATGATGGACATGGCACCAGCGTCGCGGCGCGCGGGGCCCGCGCACATCGCCCGACGCGCTCGAAGCCGCATCAGCCGATCGGTTGACGGGACGCCGCGATGAGTTGATACGGCGCTACGACCACCCGGCCCCGGGACCGGCCCCGACCGGGGGGGGCGGCCGGACCCGATGGGCCGAGGACCGGCGGGAAAGGCAGAACCAGCGGAACCGGGACCCAGCCCGGACGGCAGGAGCGGCGGGCCGAGGGGCTGAATCCCGGGCGAGCGGACCCGGCAGGCCCGGGGCCGGACGGGCACGCGCGAACGGGGCCGGATCCGGACGGGCAGGCCCCGGGGACTCGGACGGGGCAGCGGACCCGGAGGGGTCCGATCCGGCCGGGCGGGTCCGGGGGTGCGCGAGGACCGGGCAGGCGGATCCGGGCGGGGTCGGGACCCGGCAGGCGGGCCCGGAGGGGTCGGTTCCCGGCAGGCGGGCCCGGAGGGGACGGGTCCCGGCGGCCAGGCCCGGAGGGGGCGGAACCCGGCAGGCGGACCCGGAGGGGTCGGGTCCCGGCGGGCGGCGCCGGAGGGGGCGGGTCCGAGTGGGGGATTCGGCGGGATCGGGGGCGGATTCGGGCGGGTGGGTCCGGGGGGAGCGTGCGCAGGTCGTAGGACCGGCGGCGGAGCGCGGCTCGGCCAAAACTCGGTGGGCGTTGTCAGTGCTGGTCCGTAGTCTCCGAGGTGATGACCACGACACCCGCCCCCGCAGAGGTCAGCTCCGACCGTCCCGCCGATCCGTCCGATCCCTCCGGTCCCGCCGGACCCACCGGACCCGCTGGTCCTTCCGGGCTCCCGGGGCCCGGGGAGCGGTCCGCCGTCCGTACGCTGCTGCGGCTGTGGCCGTTCGTGCGCCCGGTGCGCGCCCGGCTGTCCGTCGCCGCGGGCGTCGCGATCGTCGCCTCCTGTGTGGGGCTGGTGATCCCGCTCGTGCTGAAGTGGCTGGTGGACGGGCCGGTCGCCGACGGGGACCGGGGCGGGGTGTGGCTCGGGGCGCTCTACCTGCTGCTGCTCGGCGTGGCCGAGGCGCTGCTGTTCGGGCTGCGGCGGTGGCTGGTGGCGCGCCCGCTGTCGCGGGTCGAGGCGCGGATGCGGGCCGCTCTCTACGAGCGGCTCCAGCGGTTGCCGATCGCCTTCCACGACCGGTGGGCGTCGGGCCAGTTGCTCTCCCGGGGCACGACCGACCTGATGCTGCTGCGCCAGTTCCTCGCCTTCCCTCTGACGTTCCTGCTCGTCAACGGCGTGACGATCCTGGTGGGCGTGGTCATCATGCTGCTCCAGGAGTGGTCGCTGGGCCTGGTGATGCTGGCCCCGGCCGTGCCGCTGGTCGTGTTGAGCGCGCTCTTCGAGAGGCGGTACGCGCGGGTGGCGCGGCGGGCGCAGGACCAGGTCGGTGACCTGACGACGGTGGTCGAGGAGAGCGTGCTCGGCATCCGCGTCATCAAGGGGTTCGGCCGGCACCGCAGCCAGGCGCGCGCGTTCCGCGAGCTGTCGGCCACCCTGCGCGGCACCGAGCTGAGCAAGGCGCGGCTGCTGGCGACGATCTGGGCCGTCATCATGACCCTGCCCGAGGTGGCCATCGGCGCCACGCTGGTGGTGGGCGCCGTGCAGGTCTCGGACGGCTCGCTGTCGGCGGGCACCCTGGTCGCCTTCCTGTCCACGGCCCTCGCGCTGCGCTGGCCGGTGGAGTCGATCGGCTTCCTGCTCGCGATGAGCCAGGAAGCGGCGACCGCCACGGAACGCTACTTCGAGGTGCTGGACGAGCGGCCGGAGTCCGCCGGGCCCGCCCTGACGCCCGCGGACGGCACCGCGGACGACACCGCCGACAACGGCACGCGCGCAGGCGGCCTGCGCTTCGAGGACGTCCGCTTCCGCTACCCGGACGCGCCGCCCGGCTCCCCGCCGCTGCTGGACCGCGTCGACCTGCACATCCGCCCCGGTGAGTCGATGGCCCTGGTCGGTGCGACCGGAAGCGGCAAGACCACGCTGACCGCGCTCGTCCCCCGGCTGCACGAGGTGACCTCCGGCCGGATCACCCTGGACGGCACGGACATCCGCGCGCTGGACCGGGAGACGCTGCGCACCCTCGTCTCCGTCGCCTTCGAGGAACCCACGCTCTTCTCCGCGAGCGTCGCGGAGAACGTCCTCATGGGCGCCGAGGGCGGCACGGACGCGCCGGGCGGCGACGAGCTGGACCGCGCCCTGGCCGTGGCGCAGGCCGACTTCGTGCACGCGCTGCCGCAGGGCACCGCCACCCAGGTCGGCGAGCAGGGCCTGAGCCTGTCCGGCGGCCAGCGCCAGCGCCTCGCGCTGGCACGGGCGGTCGTGGGCCGGCCGCGCTTCCTGATCCTGGACGACCCGCTGTCCGCGCTCGACGTGCACACCGAGGCCGCCGTGGAGGCGGCGCTGCGCCAGGTGCTCACCGGCACCACCGCCCTGATCGTGGCGCACCGCCCCTCCACGGTGCTGCTGGCCGACCGTGTCGCCCTGCTGTCCGGCGGCCGGATCAAGGCCGTGGGCACCCATCAGGAACTGCTGCGCACCGACGCCGAGTACGCGCATCTGATGGCGGGCGGACGGCCCCCCGCCTCCCCCGGCGAACCGAGCGGACACGACACCGCGAACCAGCACACGGATCAGCACACGGCCCGGCACACGAATCAGCACACGGCCCAGGAGGACGACGAGCGATGACAGCCCCGACGACGTCCGTCCCGGCCGCCGGGGGCCCCGGGGACCCCGGGGACCTGCCGCAGGCCGACGGCACCGGCGGCACCGGCGGCCCCGGCCCCGGCGACTCCTTCGACAAGGACGTGCTGCCCGCTCCCCCGGGTGCCACCGGCGCCCTGCTGCGCTCGCTGCTGGCGCCCATGAGGGCCCGGGTGGCCGTCACCACACTGGTGCTGCTGCTCCAGCAGGCGGCCGTGCAGGCGGGCCCGCTGCTGGTGGCGTACGCCATCGACACGGCCGTACCGGCGTTCCGCGCCCACGACCACGGGCCGCTCATGGCGGTGGCCGCGGGCTATCTGCTGTGCGCGCTCGCCTCGGGCGGCCTCCAGTGGGTGTTCATCGTGGCCGCCGCCCGGGTCAACCAGGACGTGCTGCTGGACCTGCGCGGCCGTATCTTCCGGCACGCGCAGGCGCTCAGCGTGGACTTCCACGAGCGCTACACCTCCGGGCGGCTCATCTCCCGGTCCACCACGGACGTGGAGTCGCTGCGCGAACTGCTCGACGAGGGCCTCCAGGAGCTGATCACGGTCGTCCTGTCCTTCGTGTCCATCGCGGCGCTGCTGCTCTGGCTCGACCTCGGGCTCGGCGCGGTCGCGGTGGCCTCGTTCGTGCCGCTGTACCTGCTGGTGCGGCTCTACCAGCGGCGCGCCGGCCGGGTGTACCGGGAACGGTCCACGGCGATCGCGGCGGTCATCGTGAAGTTCGTGGAGACGATGAACGGCATCCGGCCGGTGCGGGCGTTCCGCCGGGAGGCGGCCAACGACGCCGCGTTCGCCGGTCTCAACCGGCGCCACGAACGGGCCAACGGCGACGCTCTCCTGGAGATGGCCCGCTATGTCGTCGGCTCCCGCCTGGTGGCGAACACCGCGGTCGCGCTGATCGTGCTGTGGGGTGCCTGGCGGGTGGCGGACGGCTCGCTGGCGCTGGGGGTGCTCGCGGCGGCCGTGCTGTACCTGCGGCGGCTGTACGACCCGATCGACCGCCTGGGCATGTTCCTCAACTCCTACCAGTCGGCGGCGGCCTCCCTGGAGAAGATCGCGGGTCTGCTCGCGCAGACCCCGTCGGTGCCGGAGCCGTCCGCGCCCCGGCGGCTGCCGCCCCCGAGGTCGGCGCTGCCGGGCCGCGAGGTGGTCTTCGACGGGGTCAGCTTCGCCTACCGCACCGGCGGCGAGGTGCTGCCCCGCTTCGACCTGACGCTCCCGGCCGGGCAGACCGTCGCCGTGGTCGGCTCCACGGGCGCGGGCAAGTCGACCCTGGCCAAGCTGCTGGCCCGCTTCTACGACCCGACCGAGGGCCGGGTGCTGCTGGACGGGACGGACCTGCGCGAGCTGGCCGTGCCCGAACTGCGGCGCGGGGTGGTGATGGTGACGCAGGAGGCGTTCCTGTTCTCCGGGACGGTCGCCGAGAACATCGCCCTGGGCCGCCCCGAGGCGAGCCGCGAGGAGGTCGAGCGGGCCGCGAAGGCGATCGGCGCCCACGACTTCATCAGCGCCCTGCCCGACGGCTACGACACGGACGTACGCAAGCGCGGCGGCCGCATCTCCGCCGGGCAGCGCCAACTGGTGTCCTTCGCACGGGCGTTGCTGGCCGATCCGGCGGTGCTGATCCTGGACGAGGCGACCAGTTCGCTGGACGTGCCCGGCGAGCAGGCCGTGCAGCGCGCGATGGCCACGGTCCTGCGCGGCCGTACCGCCGTGGTGATCGCCCACCGGCTGTCCACGGTGGAGATCGCCGACCGGGTCCTGGTGATGGAGCACGGCCGGATCGTGGAGGACGGCCCGCCGTCCGCGCTCGTCGCGGGCACCGGCCGGTTCGCCCGCCTGCACCGGGCCTGGCGGGACAGCCTGGCCTGAGCGGGCGGGCGAGCGGACGCGCGGGGAGGGTGCCCTGCTGTTCCTGCTCCCCGTTCTACTTCCCGGCGGGCGTCCGGCAGGTCAGGTCACCGGCCGGGAGCCTGCCCGTGGTCAGGTAGGCCGTGGCGGTCCGGTCCGCGCAGGAGCCGCCGAGGCCGTAGACGCCGTGCCCCTCGCCGCCCTCGACCGTGACCATGCGGGAGCCGTGCAGCGCGCGGTGCATGTTCCGGGCGCCGGGAAGCGGCGTCTGGGAGTCCCACTCGTTCTGGAGGATCAGGGCGGCGACGCCGTTGTCCACCGTCGTGCCGGGCTCGCTGCCCTGCTCCCAGAAGGCGCACGGCTTGATGGTGGAGGCGATGTCGCCGTAGAGCGGGTAGCGCGCCTTGTCGCGGATCGCGTCGCGGCGGTAGCGCTCGGGGTCGCGCGGCCACGAGGTGCGGGTGTCGGCGCAGATGAAGGCCCAGGCGCTCGCGGCCTCGTTGTCGGCGGGGACGGTCCCGGCGGACACCGAGGGGGCCGGGTCCGGGGTGGGCGCGGCCGTGCCGGAGGGGGCGGGCGGCGCCTCGCCCCGGGCCGCCTTCACCAGTTCGGCGACCTTCTCGGCGGCGACGCGGACGTGGACGAACGCGGGACGCAGCTCGGAGCGGATGCCGTCGCCGGTCAGGAGCCGCCCGCCGGAGTCGACGGGGTCGCGGTCGGCCCGGCGGACCAGGTCCCAGAAGCTCTGCCGGACCGCGGCCGGGGTGGCGCCCAGGTGGTAGGTGGCGTCCCGGCCGGCCGTCCACGCGCACCACCGGGTGAAGGCGGCCTCGGCGCCCCTCGCCATCTCCTGGAAGGTGCCCCGCCAGATCAGCGCGGGGTCGGCCGCGCTGTCCAGCACGAACCGGTCGGCCCGCCGGGGGAACAGCTGCGCGTAGACGGCGCCGAGGTAGGTGCCGTAGGAGTAGCCCAGGTAGGAGATCTTCTTCTCGCCGAGCACGGCACGGACGACGTCCATGTCGCGGGCGACGTTGCGGGTGGTGAGGTGCGGCAGCAGGCCGCCCGCGGCCGAGCGGCACTTGTCGGCGACCGTACGGGCCCACCGCACGTCCTTGGCGAACGTCGCGTCCCGGTAGGGGCGTTCGTCGTTCTGCTCGTCGTCGGTGAGACCGCAGCCGAGGGGTGTGCTCCGCCCGACGCCCCGCGGGTCGAAGCCGACGAGGTCGTAGCGCTGCTTCACCTCCCGGGGCAGGTCGAGTGCCGAGGTCACCGGCAGGTCCAGGCCCGAGCCGCCGGGGCCGCCGGGGTTGAGCAGCAGGACGCCGCGGCGCTGCTTCGGGTCGCCCGCCGCCAGCCGGGATATCGCGAGGTCGATCGTCCGGCCGCCCGGATCGGCGTAGTCGAGGGGCACCTTGACGGTCGCGCACCGGAAGGCGGCCGGCTGGTGCGCGTCGCAGCGCCGCCAGTGGGGCCGCTGCGCGGTGTAGGGGCGCAGGGCGTCCGGCGAGGGGGACGTCTGCGGCGTGGCCGCCCGGGGTGCGGCGGCGGCCGTCACGGGCGGCAGTGCGCCCAGGAGGGCCGTCGCGGCGGTGGCGGCCAGCAGGGCGGCCGTCCGCCGTGGGGTGTGGGTCATCGTGCTCGTCCTTGCCGGGCGGAGTCGGCCGTACGGCTCGTCCGCCCTCGTCTGTGTGGGGGGCCGGTGGGCCGGGGCTCCGGTCAGTGCCCGCCGAGCTGGTCGCGGACGCACTGCGTGTACTGGTAAAAGCTGTCGGGCCGGTAGCACTTCTGGGTGTGGTCGGCGTACCAGACCACGAGGACGGCGACCAGGACGGACACCACGACGGCGACGGCCGAGGTCACCAGGCCGGTGACGGCCATGCCCCGGCCGGTGCCGGTCCGTCCGGCCGTCCGCAGCGCGACGGCGCCCAGGACCAGTCCGACGATCCCGAGCGGGCCGCCGATGACGACGACCGACGTGGTCAGCGCGGCGACGCCCAGCACCATGGCGGTGACGGTCAGGCCGTTGCCGCCCCTCCCGCCGGCCCCGGCCCGCGCGTCCGGCCCGGGGCCTGCGGGGTGGTGCGGTGTCCTCGTCGCGTACGTGTCCATGGTCGTCCTCCGGTCGGCTGGGTCAGGGCACGATCCTGTCCTCGAAGGCCGGGGCCGCACATCGCGAAGAAGCGGGAAACGGTTCTCCCCCGATCGGGGGAGAACGCCGGTGACCTGGGCAGTCATACTGGCCGCACCATGACCAGGGGAATCCGGCCGCTGCTGCGCGGCTCCACGTACACGGGCGCGCTGTTCGCATGCTGCGGCGCGCTGGCGAGCATCGCGCTGCTGCCGTTCGTCGCCCTGCTGTCGCCCCTCTGGCGCTTCGCCCCCTACGGCGCGCAGATCGTGCTGGACCTGCTGCTCTGGGCGGTGCTCATCGGCGCGGCCGGGCTGGCCCGCACCACCCGGCGGGTGCTCATCGCCTGCGCCCGCCGGGTGCTGCGGGTGCCGCTGCCCGACCCGGCGGCCGTGCGCCGTCCGGCGGCCGCCCCTGACGGCGGGTCCGCTCCCGCGGCCCCGGCCCCGGCCCCCGCCGCGGCGTCGGGTGCCGACCGCTGGCGGACCCCGCTGTGGCTGCTGCTGCACGTGGCGCTGGGCTGGGCGGGCGCGCTGGTGGGCGGCGTGCTGATCGTCGCCGGACTGATCCTGCCGGGCAACTGGCTCGGCGCCGAGGGCGGTCTCGTCCTGTTCGGCCGGTCGGTGCGGGTGACGGGCGGCTGGGGCAGCTGGGTGGCGGCGCTCGGCTGCCTGCTGCTGGCGGCGACGGTGTGCGCGGTGGTGACCGGCACCCTGCGCCGGGCGGCGCCCAGGCTGCTGGGGCCGTCGGCGGCCGAGCGGCTCGCGCTGGCCGCCGAGCGGGAGCTGCGGCTGGCCGAACGCAACCGGCTGGCCCAGGAACTGCACGACTCCATCGGGCACACGCTGACGGCGACGACCATCCAGGCGGCGGTGGCGGGCGAGGTGCTCGGCGCCGACCCGGCGGCGGCGCGGGCCGCGCTGCGCAGCATCGAGGAGTCGGCGCGCGCCGCGCTGGAGGACCTGGACTACGTCCTGGGCGTGCTGCGCGAGCAGGAGGCGGGCACGGCTCCGGTGCGCACCCTGGCCGATCTGCCCGAGCTGCTGGACCGGCTGCGGCACGCGGGGGCGGTGGTGGAACCGGAGCTGTCGGGCGCCCTCACGCAGGTGCGCGGGACGCTCTCCCGGGCGGCGTACCGCATCGTCCAGGAGGGGCTGACGAACGCGCTGCGGCACGGGGCGGGCGGTCCGGTCGCGGTCCGGGTGGCGGCCGGTGCGGACGTGCTGGAACTCGACGTGGTGAACCGCACCGGGTCGGGTGCAGGACCGGGCGCGGGGGCCTTCCCGGCGTCCGGGCGCGGGCTGTCCGGGCTGGCCGAGCGCGTACGGCTGCTGCACGGCGAGTTCCGGGCCGGCCCGGAGGGGCCGGACCACTGGCGGCTGGCGGTACGGCTGCCGGTACGGTGGCCGGCATGACCGGTTCCG
The DNA here is from genome assembly GCF_001654495.1 of Streptomyces sp. SAT1. Lineage (GTDB taxonomy): Bacteria > Actinomycetota > Actinomycetes > Streptomycetales > Streptomycetaceae > Streptomyces > Streptomyces andamanensis. The sequence goes on along the minus strand of NZ_CP015849.1, from coordinate 5,078,376 downwards.
GCGCGGACGCGCACGCCCCGACCGGCCCCGGCGCCGGATCCGCCGCCGCGCCCGTCACCCTGCTGATCGCGGACGACGACGAGGTGACCCGCAGCGGTCTGCGCACGCTGCTCGCGGCGCAGCCGGGTCTCGCCGTGACCGGGGAGGCGGCCGACGGCGCCGAGGCGGTCGAGCGGGCGCGGCTGCTGCGGCCGGACGTGGTGCTGATGGATGTGCGGATGCCCCGCCTCGACGGCATCGAGGCCACCCGGCGGCTGCTGGCGGAGCCCGATCCGCCGAAGGTCGTGGTGATCACCACCTTCGAGAACGACGGCCATGTCACCGCGGCGCTGGGCGCGGGGGCCGCCGGTTTCGTCCTCAAGCGGTATCCGGTCGGGCGGATCGCGGAGGCGGTGCGGGTGGTGGCGGCGGGCGAGGCGATCCTCTTCCCGGCCGCGCTGCGCCGGATGGTCGCGGCCCGCCCGCTGGGCTCCGCCGAGGCGCTGCCGCGGGCGGCCCTGACCGGGCGGGAGGAGGAGGTGCTGCGGCTGATGGCCACCGGGCTGTCCAACCCGGAGATCGCGCGGGCGCTGACGGTGAGCCAGGAGACGGCGAAGACCCACGTGGGCAACGTGCTCACCAAACTCGGCGCGCAGAACCGGACCCACGCGGTGGTGATCGCCTACGAGTCCGGTCTGGTGGTGCCCGGCTTCACCGGCTGACCCGGCCTCACCGGCCGGTGCGCGCCGGACACGGCAGGAGACAGGCGAGACAGGCAAGGCAGGCGGGACAGGGAGGGGGCGCCAGTGATCGACGCCTACGCGGACCCGGGCACGCCCGACAGCCGGGGCGGGTGGTGGTATCTGTGGTGGCTGGTGACCCGGCAGCCGGGGCGTTCGCTCGCCGGGGCGCTGCTGGCGAGTGTGTGGATGGTGCTGCTGGCGGCGACGCCGTACCTGATGTCCCGGGCGGTCGACGACGGGCTCCAGCGCGGGGACATGGGGGCGCTGGCCCTGTGGTCGGGCGCGCTGTTCGCGGCCGGGGCGGTCAACGCCTGGCTGAGCATCCTGCGGCACCGCACGATGACACGGGTGCGCATGGACGCCAACTTCCGCACCGTCAAGGTCGTCGTCGGCCAGGTGGTGCGGCTGGGCGCGGCGCTGCCGCACCGGGCGGGCACCGGGGAGGTGGTCACCATCGGCGTCGGCGACGTGCAGACCATCAGCCAGTGTCTGACCGTGGTCGGCCCCGGAGTCGGCGCGGTCGTCGTCTACGCGGCGGTGGCGGGGCTGCTGCTGTCGGTGTCCGTGCCGCTGGCCGCCGTGGTGCTGCTGGGGGCGCCGCTGACCGCGCTGCTGGTGGGGCCGCTGACCCGGCGGCTGCAGGGTGCCGAGGGCGAGTACCGCGAACGGCAGGGCGTGCTGACCGCGCGCATCGGCGACCTCGCGGGCGGGCTGCGGGTGCTGGGCGGCCTGGGCGGCAAGGGGCTGTTCGCGGACGCCTTCCGGCACGACTCGCGGCGGCTGCGCGAGCAGGGCTACCGGGTGGGCGCGGTGACGAGCTGGCTCCAGGCGCTCGGCGCGGGGCTGCCGGTGCTGTTCCTGGCCGTGGTGACCTGGCTGGCGGCCCGGCTGGCCGCCCGCGGCGAGATCACCGTGGGCCAACTGGTGTCGGTGTACGGCTATGTGGCGGTCCTGGTGACCCCGGTGTCGTTCTTCGTGGAGGCGGGCTACCAGCTGAACCGGGGTGTGGTGGCCGCGCGCCGGGTCGTACGGCTGCTGCGGCTGGAGCCGCAGGAGGACACGGGCACCCTGCCCCCGCCGCCGCGGCCCGCGGAGCTGTACGACCCGGAGTCGGACGTCCGGGTGCGGCCGGGCCGGCTGACCGCGCTGGTCTGCGCGAGCCCCGCCGACGCGGCGGCGGTCGTGGACCGGCTCGGCCGCTACACGCCGTCGGCGGCGACCTGGGACGGGACCCGCCTGGACGCGTACGCCCTGACCGGGGTGCGCGAACGCGTCCTGGTCGCCGACAACGAGGCCGACCTGTTCGCGGGTTCGCTGCGGGAGGTGTTGTGCGGCGCCGGGGAACCCCGGGACCCCCGGCAACACGGTCCGCGGGAGATCGCGCGGGCGCTGCACGCGGCGGCCGCCGAGGACATCGTGCAGGGGCTCGGCGACGGTCTGGAGGCGGCCGTGGCCGCACAGGGCCGCAGCCTGTCGGGCGGGCAGCGGCAGCGGGTGCGGCTGGCGCGGGCCCTGCTGGCCGATCCGGAGGTGCTGCTCGCCGTGGACCCCACCTCGGCGCTGGACGCGCACACCGAGGCGGCGGTGGCGGCCCGGCTGCGGGAGACGCGCGCCGGACGGACCACCCTCGTCACCACCACCTCCCCGCTGGTCCTGGACCACGCGGACACCGTGCTGCACCTGGTCGAGGGCAAGGTCGCGGCGACGGGCTCCCACCGCGCGCTCCTCGCCCGCGAACCGGGCTACCGGGCGCTGGTGGCACGTGATGCGGAACAGGACACGGAGGGGGACGCGGAAGGCGACACGGAAGGGGACGCCGAACCGCCCGTCGCGGGCACCGCGCAGGAGGCCGCGCGATGACGGCGGACGGAACCGAGGGCCAGGGCCGGCTGCCGGTCGCCGGGCGCGCGCGGGTCCGGCGGGCCGCGCTGCGTCTGATCGCGGCGGACGGGCGGGCGTTCACCGGCGTCCTCGTCCTGAACGTGCTGGCAGCGGCGGCGGGGCTCGCCGGTCCGTGGCTGCTCGGCCGGATCATCGACCAGGTGCGCTCCGGCGGCGGGGCGCACGGCGTGGACCTGCTGGCCGCGGGGCTCCTGGCCGCCGCGCTGGCGCAGCTCCTGCTGGCGCGCTGGGCCCGGTACGCGGGCCACCGCTTCGGCGAACGCACCCTGGCGCGGGTGCGCGAGGAGTTCGTGGACCGGGCGCTGGCCCTGCCCGCCGCGGTGGTCGAGCGGGCCGGCACCGGCGATCTGACCACCCGCGGCACCGCCGACGTGGCCGCCGTGGGCACCACCTTGCGCACCGTGGGCCCCGAACTGCTGGTCAGCACCGTGCAGGCGGTGTTCGTGCTGGCCGCCGTGTTCCTGCTGAACCCGCTGCTCGGGGCGATCGGCCTGCTGACGCTGGCGCCGGTCGGGTGCGCGCTGCGCTGGTACCTGCGCCGGGCCAGGGACGGCTATCTGCGCGAGGGCGCGGCCGGCTCCGAGGTCGCCGAGGTGCTGGCGGAGACGGCCCGGGGAGCCCGTACCGTCGAGGCGTTCGGGCTGGCCGGGCGGCGGATCGCGGCGAGCCGCGACGCGCTGGAGGAGTCCCGGCGCGCCCGGTTCCACACGCTGTTCCTGCGCAGCGTGTTCTTCCCGGCCGTCGAGGTGTCCTATGTGCTACCCGTGGCCGGGGTGCTGCTGGCCGGCGGGGCGCTGCACGCGCACGGCGCGGTGACGGTGGGCGCGGTGGTGGCCGCCGCCCTGTATCTGCGGCAGTTCACGGAGCCGCTGGACCAGATCCTGATGCATGTCGAGCTGCTCCAGAGCAGCGGCGCCTCCTTCGCCCGGGTCGAGGGCCTGGCCGCGGCCCCGCGCCCGGTCCCGGCGACCGCCGACGCACCGGCGGACGACCGTATCGACGTGGCCGGGGCCCGGTACGCGTACGAGCGCGGCGGCGAGGTGCTGCGCGGCGTCGACCTGTCGGTGCGGCCCGGGGAGCGGCTGGCCCTGGTGGGGCCGTCCGGGGCGGGCAAGACGACGCTGGCCAGGCTGCTGGCGGGCGTGGACGCGCCGACCGCGGGCTCGGTGACGGTGGGCGGGGTGCCGGTCGCCGCGCTGGAACCGGAGACACTGCGCCGCCAGGTCGTCCTGGTCACCCAGGAGCACCATGTGTTCCTGGGCAGCGTCCGGGACAATCTGCGGATCGCCGAACCGAAGGCGACGGACGGGCAGTTGTGGGCGGCGCTGGCCGCGGTGGGCGCCGACTCCTGGGTGCGGGAGCTGCCGGACGGCCTGGACACCAAGCTGGGCTCGGGCGCGCGGCCCGTCGACGGTTCCCGGGCCCAGCAACTCGCCCTGGCCCGGGTCGTGCTGGCCGATCCGCACACCCTGATCCTGGACGAGGCCACCGCGCTGCTCGACCCGGCCACGGCCCGCCACACCGAGCGCGCGCTGGCCGCCGTGCTGCGCGGCCGTACGGTCATCGCCGTCGCGCACCGGCTGCACACCGCCCATGACGCCGACCGGGTGGCCGTGCTGGAGGACGGCCTGCTGACCGAACTGGGCACCCATGACGAGCTGGTGGCGTCGGGCGGCGCGTACGCGGCCCTGTGGCACACGTGGCACGGGGACACGGAACCGGGCGGGGAGGCGGAACCGGGTGGGGAGGCGGAACCGGGTGGGGAGGCGAAGCCGGGCGGGGACGCGGACGCGCGGTCCTAGGTCCGCGGTCGTCGCATTCCCACCGCCTTCCCACCGCCTTCCCGCCGTCCGCCCGGAGGGCAGGGGCGGGCGCGGGAGTGCCGAAAGCGCCGCGCGGCACGGGACCGCGGGCGCCGGGACGGTCAGGGCAGCGCGGGCGGGGTCCAGTCGGCGTGCCGGAGGACGGCCCGCATCGTGACGGTGTCGGGGGCCAGCCGGAGGGCGGTGTTGCGCAGGGCGACGGCCGCCGGGTGGGCCAGCCGCTGCCCCATCCGGCCGGCCCGGCGGGCGGCGCGGGCCACGGCCTGGCTGCGCGGGCGGCGCTCGGCGTCGTAGCGGGCCAGCGCCTGCGCGGTGGACGGCTCCGCGGCGAGCGCGGCGGCGAGGGTGACCGCGTCCTCCAGGGCCTGGCAGGCGCCCTGGCCGAGGTGCGGGGTCATGGCGTGGGCGGCGTCGCCGAGCAGGGCGACGCGGCCCACGGTGAAGGCGGGCAGCGGGACCGTGAGTTCGTGGATGTCGTGGTGCAGTACGGCCTCGGGCCGGGTGGCGGCCAGCAGCGCCGGGACGGGCTCGTGCCAGTCGGCGAAGCGGCGGCGCAGCGCGGCGAGCGGGTCGGCGGGGCGCACACCGGGCGGCGCGTCGAGCACCGCGTGCCATTCCGCGCGGCCGTCGCGGAAGGCGATGTGCCCGAACTCGGCCCCCCTGCCCCAGGTGAGCGCGAAGTCGGTGCGCAGCTCCACCGGGTGCGCGGTGACGGCGCGCAGCACGGTCGAGCCGCTGTAGGCGGGGCCGGGGTGGTCCGGGAAGAGCCGGCGGCGCAGCCGGCTGCCCACGCCGTCGGCGGCGACGACCAGATCGGCGTCGAGCACGTCTCCCGGGCCGGTGGCGGTGGCGCTTTCGCCGCCGGTCCCGTCCAGGAGCACCCGCACCCGCCCGCCGTCGCTGTCGTCGACGGACCGCACCTCGGCGCCGGTGCGCAGGCACCCCTCGGGCAGGGCGGCGCGCAGGGCGCGGTGCAGGTCGGCGCGCGGGATGCCGACGATGGGCGTGCCCAGCCGGCGTTCGAGGACGGTGCCGTCCATCCGGGCCAGCCAGCGGCCGCCGGGGACGCGGGTGCCGCCGGTGTACTGGGGCCGGGCGGCGGCGCGTACGGCCGCGCCGGCGCCGAGGGCGTCCAGGGCGCGCATGCCGTTGGCGTGCAGGGAGATGCCCGCGCCCACGTCCGCCAGGACCGGGGCGCGTTCGGCGACCACCACCTCCCAGCCGACCGCGCGCAGCCCGATCGCCGCGGCCAGTCCGCCGATGCCGCCGCCCACCACCACCGCGCTGCCGCCCATGCCGGTCCCCTTCGTCCGTGGCGCACGCCCGTCGCCGGGCTTCTACATCTGTAGAAGGAGCGTACTCCCGCCCTCTACAGGTGTAGAAATAGGGGGTGCCCGAGCCCACCGACCAGCCGGCCGACCACCCCACCGGCCAGCCCCTCCCCCGCACCGACCGCACCGGCCGCCCCGCCGACCGGCGCACCGCCCTCGCCGACGCGGCGGTCGGCGTGCTGGCCGCCCACGGCATGCGCGGCCTCACCCACCGCGCCGTGGACCGCGCGGCCGGACTGCCGTCCGGCACCACCTCCGCGTACTACCGCACGCGCCGCGCCCTGCTCACCGCCCTGGTCCGGCGCCTGGTCGCCCTCGACCAGGCGGAGCTGGAGGAGGCGGCGCGGCGGGCGCCGGTGCCGCGCGACGCGGCGGACCTGGTGGCGGGCCTCGCCGCGCTCACCGCGCAGCGCCTGACGGGCGAGGGGCGGCAGCGCTCGCTGGCCCGCTACGCGTGCGCGATCGAGAGCGTGCACCACCCCGAACTCCGCGAGATCCTCACCCCGCGCGAGAACACGGCACGGGAGGCCGTACGCGCCGTCCTGACCGCGCACGGCGTCCCGGAGGCGGCCGCGGACGCCCGTACGGTCACCCTGCTGACCTGCGTGGACGGCCTGGTCTTCGACCGGCTGGTGCACGGCGGGCAGGTGTCGCCCGCGGAGCTGCGGGGCCTGGTGGCCGGTGCGCTGCGGACGGAAACGGCGGACGGCGCGGGCCGTTGATGCGAGGCTGGGGAAGATCGCGCACCCAGGGCCCGTCCCTCGACCCCGACGCAGGAGAATCCCCGGCATGGCCGTCATCCACCGCACCACCCTTGAGCCCACCAAGCTCGAACTGCTCACCGCCTGGCTGCCCTCGCGCCCGTGGTACGGCGGCGCCCCGCGGCCGGAGCTGAGCAACGCGGGCGGTTTCCGCCTGGACGACCCGAGCGGCGAGGTCGGCATCGAGTTCCTCGTCGTCAACGACACCTCCGGCCCGAGCCCGGCCGCCTATCTGGTGCCCCTCACCTACCGCGGCGCCCCGCTCGACGGCGCCGGACACGCGCTGGTCGGCACCATGGAGCACGGGGTGCTGGGCAGGCGCTGGGCCTACGACGGCTGCCACGACCCGGTGCTGGCCGCCCGGCTGGCCGCGCTGATCGAGGGCACGGCCCAGGCGCAGGCACAGCGCGTCAGCGACACCCCGGACCACGAGATCGTCCGCTCGTACACGGGCACGGCCCCGGCCGCCGCCGTCTTCCCGACGGTCACCGACACCCCGGAGGCCACCGAACTGACCGCGCCCGAGGGCACCGTGCTCCGGCTGGTCCGCGCCCTGAGCCCGGCCCCGGACGGCGCCCCGGTCCGCCCGCCGACGGCCGCCGGCCATGCCGCCGGCCCCTGGCGGCAGCCGGACGGCACCCGCGTCCGGGGGCTGTTCGCGGTCCTGCACACCGGCGCCGACGACTGACCGCGCCCGAAGCACCACGTGCGAGCGCCCGCCGGCGGAACCGGCGGGCGCTCGTGCGTGCGGGAGGGGCGGAGCCCGCCCTGTCACCGGATGAGGCCGCGCAACACGGGCACGCTCGCGCCGGAACTGGTCAGTCCGGCGATGACCGCGGCGGCCACCGGGGCGCCGGTGCGGGCGGTGAGGAAGCCCATGACGAGTCCGATGACGACCGCCGCGAGCAGGACGACGGTGGTGTGCAGGGAGAGGAACGGCGGGGCCGGGGGCTCCTGAGGGGAGGAACCGGCGGGCTGGGGTGTCCGAGTCGTGGTCATGGTCCGACTGTGCCGCCCACCGGGCCGTCGGCACGGCGGACCGAACAAGCCCGGAGAAGCCCGGTCGGCGGGCCCGCGCCGCCGTACGGCGGCGGAGCGCGGCGTACGCGCAGCACCGTCCCGCGCCGTTCGGAAATGTTCCGCCGGATTCGGTGCCGTACGGCCCGGCTCCTCTGACCTGGCTCGTCACGACGCGATGCCGGGGGGACGGCGGTCATGGAACACACACACGAGGCGCACGCGGACAGAGGCCACGAGCCGCACGCGGCCAGGCGTCACGAGCCGCACGCGGCCGGGGACACGGGCACCCGCGCGGACCCGGGCACGGACACCGTCGAGGAACTGCTGCGCGAGCAGTCCCGGCTGCTGCGGGAGCTGAAGGTGCGGGCGGGCGATCCGTCCCTGCGGACCATCGAGAAGCGGGCCGCGAAGCTCTTCGCCGACGAGCGCGCCTCCCTGCCGCCCGCCACGCAGAGCACCCTGTTCAACGGCGGCTACACCGGGCTGAACAAGCTGGTCTGGCTCGTCCGGGCGCTGATGTCCTGGGACCGGTACGGCAAGGAGTGCGCGCCGCCGGCCTACGGGGCGGCCGAACTGGATCCGTGGCACGAGCGGTGGGTGGCCCTCACCCAGGCGCGGGCGGCCCGCAGAAGCCACCGCGCCGCGAGCGCCCGTACGGCCGCCACCGCGGGCCCCGCGGACCCCGTGGACCCGCCGCCGCCCCACACGCACCCCGCCGACCCCGGGCCACCCGACGCCCCCGGGCCTCCCGCTTCGCCCCGGCCGCCCGCCGGCGCCCAGCCCCGGGGCAACCACGAACCGCCGCCCACGGCCGCCCCCGCCGGGACCGCACCCCCGCCCGGCCCTCCGGCCCCGGAGACCGGCCGCTCTCCCGCCCCGAGTGCCGGATGCCTCGCCACGCGGGCCGTCGCGCACGCCGTCGGGCGGGGCCATCCCATGGCCCTGCCCCCGCTGGAGGCGAGCGATCTGGTCGTCGCGGTGGCGTTCTCCCCCGGCGGAGCCCTGCTGGCCACCAGCAGCCGGGACGGCTGGGTGAGCCTGTGGGATCCGGTCACGCACGTGTTGGCGGCCAGGCTGCCGACCGGCCGTCAGGACGCCACGACCGCGCTGGCGTTCTCGCCCGACGGCCGCCTCCTGGCCGCCGGGGGCCCCGGCACGCTGGTCCGGCTGTGGGACCCGGCCACGCGCGCGGTGACCGGGCCGCCGCTCACCGGGCGCCACGGGACGGTCCGCGCGGTGGCCTTCTCACCGGACGGCGCCCTGCTGGCCGGGGCCTGCGAGGACGGCGCGGTGCGGCTGTGGGACCCGGTCGCCCGCGAGCCGGTGGGCGAGCCCCTGACCGGGCACCGGGACGATGTGCACGCGCTGGCGTTCTCCCCCGACGGCACCCTGCTGGCGACCGCCTCCCGCGACACCACGGTCCGGCTGTGGGACCCCGCCACCGGCGCCCCGGCGGGCGAGCCGCTGCACCATCAGGGGGCCGTCGTCACGGTCGCGTTCTCCCCGGACGGCACCCTTCTCGCCACCGGGGCCGGTGACCGGACCGTCCGGCTGTGGATGACTCCGGTGGCGGCCCGCCGTATGACCGGGGACGGACCGGCCCCGAGCGGCCCGGCCCGCACCGCCGGTCCCTCCTGAGGCGGTGATCGGCCCAGGTCGGGCCCGTCCGGGCCCGGCCCTCTCCCGCCGTGCCGTCCGCCCGGCGTCCGATCCGTATACCGAACATGAACTTCCGGACAACGAACGTTTTCCAGCCAACTTGATGACGCGCTCCTGACAAGCCACGGCCGCTCCTGCCAATCTTCCCCTCGGCCGTTCACCGTCACCCCACAGCACCCCCCACTTCTTCACGACGGCGACGCGGCCAACACCTCGCACGTCGCACCTGGTTCCGCGTTCCACGCAGTTCTGCCCGGACGGCTCACCGCGCGTCCGGACCTCCCCCCTGGCCGCGCGACCCGTGGCCACGCAGAAGGAGTCAGTGTTGAGTAGCAGCTCTCGCAGACGCACCTCCCACATCACCCACCGCCGGGCCGCGGGCATCGCCCTGGCCGGTGTCGCCGCGCTCGTCGCCACCGCCGTCCAGTCCGGCGCCGCGAGTGCCGCGCCGGCGCCGCACGCGGTCAAGCTCGCCCCGGCACACGTCGCCGTGAAGCTCACCGCCTCGCAGCGCGCCGAGCTGATCCGGGACGCGGACGGCGCCAAGGCCCGCACCGCCAAGGACCTGGGCCTGGGCGCCCAGGAGCAGCTGGCCGTCAAGGACGTCGTCAAGGACGCCGACGGCACGGTCCACACCCGCTACGAGCGCACCTACGCGGGCCTGCCGGTCCTCGGCGGCGACCTGATCGTCGACAGCGCGGCCTCGGGGAAGACCGAGCGGGTGCTCAAGGCGACGAACGCGGCGGTGAAGGTCGCGAGCCTCACCCCGAAGGTGGCGAAGGCGGCCGTCGAGCAGCACGCGGTGCAGCAGGCCAAGGCGCTGGGCAGCAGCAAGGCGTCGGTGGACCAGTCCTCCCGCAAGGTGATCTGGGCGGCCACCGGCAAGCCGGTGCTGGCCTACGAGACGGTGATCGGCGGCTTCCAGGACGACGGCACCCCGAACCAGCTGCACGTCATCACCGACGCGAGCACGGGCAAGGAGCTGTTCCGGTACCAGGGCATCGAGACCGGTGTCGGCAACACCCAGTACAGCGGCCAGGTCTCGCTGACGACGACCCAGTCCGGCTCGACGTACACCCTGAACGACGGGGCGCGCGGCGGCCACAAGACGTACAACCTGAACCACGGTTCGTCCGGCACCGGCACGCTGTTCTCCCAGTCCAACGACACCTGGGGCAACGGCACGACGTCGAACGCGGCCACCGCCGCCGCCGACGCCCACTACGGCGCCGCGATGACGTGGGACTTCTACAAGGACACCTTCGGCCGCAACGGCATCAAGAACAACGGCCAGGCCGCGTACTCCCGCGTCCACTACGGCAACGCGTACGTGAACGCGTTCTGGGACGACAGCTGCTTCTGCATGACGTACGGCGACGGCTCGGGCAACAACGACCCGCTGACCGAACTGGACGTCGCCGGCCACGAGATGAGCCACGGCGTCACCTCCAACACGGCCGGCCTCAACTACAGCGGCGAGTCGGGCGGCCTGAACGAGGCGACCTCCGACATCTTCGGCACCGGCGTCGAGTGGTACGCCAACAACGCCACCGACAAGGGCGACTACCTCCTCGGCGAGAAGATCGACATCAACGGCGACGGCACCCCGCTGCGCTACATGGACAAGCCCAGCAAGGACGGCGCCTCCGCCGACTCCTGGTACTCGGGCGTGGGCAACAAGGACGTGCACTACTCGTCCGGCATCGCCAACCACTTCTTCTACCTGCTGAGCGAGGGCAGCGGCGCCAAGACGATCAACGGCGTCAACTACGACTCGCCCACCGCGGACGGGCTGCCGGTCACCGGCATCGGCCGGGACAAGGCCCTCCAGATCTGGTACCGGGCGCTGACCACCAAGTTCACCTCGACCACCAACTACGCCTCGGCCCGCACCGGGACGCTCGCGGCGGCCGGTGAGCTGTACGGCACCTCCAGCACCGAGTACAAGGCCGTGCAGGACGCCTGGGCGGGCGTCGCGGTCGGTGCGCGCCCCGGCGGCGGCGACCCGCCCGGAGGCGGCTCCTCGTTCGAGAGCACCGCGGACGTGAACATCCCGGACTACGGTTCGGCGGTCACCTCGTCCATCACGGTCTCCGGGCGCACCGGCAACGCGCCGTCCAACCTCCAGGTCTCGGTGGACATCGTGCACTCCTGGAGCGGTGACCTCCAGATCGACCTGGTCGCCCCGAACGGCGCCACGGCCCGGCTGAAGAGCAGCGGCTACGACCCGACCCCGGACGTGCACCAGACCTACACGGTCAACGCGTCCTCGGTGGCGGCCAACGGCACCTGGAAGCTGCGCGTCCAGGACAAGGGCCCCGGCGACACCGGGTACATCGACGGCTGGAAGCTGACCTTCCCGTAAAGCCGGGCGAGGCGCCGCCCGGTGGGGGACCGAGGTCCCCCACCGGGCCCCGACTCCCCGAGGGCAGGGCGCCGCCGGCGGCGAGGAAGCACCCGGGGCGGCGCCCGTTCACATGGTCGAAACACGAATCGGACAGTCATTTTTCGGCCAACATCACCTCGGGGTCCTGACATGTACGCGCCCTTGATGTCACTCTCTCTGCACCCGCCGCACGAGCACAGCAACCGACCTTCCGTCCGGCCGGCACCCCCACGCCGGCCGGGCTCCCCCACATAAGGAGCTTGTGTGACCCCCCGCCTCATGCGTCACAAGCGCACCACGCTGGCCGTCGCCACCGCCGTCGCCGCCGGAGCCCTGCTCAGCACCGCCGTGACCACCAGCGCCTCGGCGCAGTCCCCGGTCACCCCGGCCGCGGCCCCCACCGCGCTCACCGCCTCCGCCCGCACCGCCCTGCTCCAGCAGGCGCAGGCCGACGCGTCCGGCACCGCCCGGCAGATAGGTCTCGGCGCCCAGGAGAAGCTGGTCGTCAAGGATGTCGTCAAGGACGCCGACGGCACGGTCCACACCCGCTACGAGCGCACCTACGCGGGCCTGCCGGTCCTCGGCGGCGACCTGATCGTGCACACCGCGAAGTCCGGTGCCACCGAAGGCGTCACCAAGGCCAACAACGCGGCCATCAAGGTCGCCTCGCTCACGCCGAAGGTCGCCGCGGCCAAGGCCGAGCAGCAGGCCGTGGGCCTCGCCAAGGACGCCGGTTCGGCGCAGACCACCGCAGACCAGGCCCCGCGCAAGGTGATCTGGGCGGGCAACGGCACGCCCGTCCTCGCCTACGAGACGGTCGTCGGCGGCCTCCAGGACGACGGCACCCCGAACCAGCTGCACGTCATCACCGACGCCGCCACCGGCAAGAAGCTCTACGAGTACCAGGGCATCGAGACCGGCACCGGCAAGACGCTGTACTCGGGCCAGGTGACCCTGACCACCACCAAGTCCGGCTCCACGTACCAGCTGACCGACGGCTCGCGCGGCGGTCACAAGACGTACAACCTGGCCCGCAAGACGTCCGGCACCGGCACGCTCTTCACCGACGCCGACGACGTGTGGGGCACCGGCACCGCCTCCAGCTCCACCTCCGACCAGACGGCCGCGGCCGACGCCGCCTACGGCGCCCAGGAGACCTGGGACTTCTACAAGAGCACCTTCGGCCGCAACGGCATCAAGAACAACGGCCAGGGCGCCTACTCCCGCGTCCACTACGGCAGCAACTACGTCAACGCCTTCTGGGACGACAGCTGCTTCTGCATGACGTACGGCGACGGCTCGGGCAACACCCACCCGCTGACCGCGCTGGACGTCGCGGGACACGAGATGAGCCACGGTGTCACCTCCAACACCGCGGGACTCAACTACACCGGTGAGTCCGGCGGTCTGAACGAGGCGACCTCCGACATCTTCGGCACCGGCGTCGAGTGGTTCGCCAACAACTCCGCCGACAAGGGCGACTACCTGATCGGCGAGAAGATCAACATCAACGGGGACGGCTCCCCGCTGCGCTACATGGACAAGCCCAGCAAGGACGGCGCCTCGGCGGACTACTGGTCCTCCACCGTCGGCAACAAGGACGTGCACTACTCCTCCGGCGTCGCCAACCACTTCTTCTACCTGCTGAGCGAGGGCAGCGGCGCGAAGACGGTCAACGGCGTCAGCTACAACTCGCCGACGTCCAACGGCGCCAAGGTCACCGGCATCGGCCGGGACAAGGCCCTCCAGATCTGGTACAAGGCGCTCACCACGTACATGACGTCGACCACCAACTACAAGGCCGCCCGCACGGCGACCCTGAACGCGGCGTCGGCCCTGTACGGCGCCTCCAGCACCGAGTACAAGGCGGTCGGAGCCGCCTGGTCCGGGGTCAACGTCAACTGACCCACCGGCCGCACGACACCACGGGCGGAACCCGGGACGCGCGTCTCCCGGGTTCCGCCCTACCCTTGGATCCCATGGCTCCCCAGGACTTCACCTACGAGGAGGTCGGTGCGACCCGCGAACAGGGCCACTGCCCGCCCGGCTTCCGCCCGCTGCACGTGCGCACCCGCATCGGCGAGGGCGAGGAGGTGTTCCGGCGGGCCGCCGAGGCCGTGTTCACCTGGGAGCTGCACCGCGCCGCCGGAGTGGGCATCGACACCGCCGCCGAGCGCGCCGCCCCCGGCGCCGAGGTCACCGTCACCCTCGCCGGGCTGATCAAGGCCCCCTGCCGGGTGGTCTGGACCACCGAGGAACCGCGCCGGGCCGGATGGGCGTACGGCACCCTGCCGGGCCACCCCGAGAGCGGCGAGGAGTCCTTCGTCGTCGACCGCACCGGCGACGGCACGGTCTGGCTGACCGTGACCGCCTTCAGCCGCCCCGCCAGGTGGTACGCCCGCGCGGGCGGCCCGGCCACCCGCGGCTTCCAGCACGCCTACGCCCGCCGCTGCGGCACCGTGCTGCGCCGCCTGTGCGCCGGCCTGGAGGACGGCACCTGACCGCCTGACCACCGGCCCGCCCGCCGGCCCGTTCCGCCCGCGCCGTTTCAGCGCAGCAGCACCCCCGCCCCGTCGCCGCCCGCGTCCTGCGGCGGCACCGTGACCAGGCCGAGTTCGGCGGGCGAGGCGAGCAGGCGGTGGTCCGGGAGGATCCGGACGGTGTAGCCGTAGGGGCCGGTGCGGTCGAGCGAGAGCGGGCCCTCGAAGACCCAGCGGCCGTCCGCGTCGGGGGCGCCCGCCGGTTTCAGCGCGACCACGGACGGGTCCGTGATCCGGTCCTCCTCGTCGACCCGCCCGGACACCGCCTGCACCTGCACGTCCTCGGGGCCGAGGGGTCCGAGACCGACCCGCACCCGCAGCCCCAGGGTCGCGCCCAGCTCCGCGGTGGCCGTGGACGCGGACCGCCCGGTGCGCTCGGCCGGCGGGCAGGACGTCTCCACATGGTCGACGCTCACCTCGTGCCAGCCCGCCCGCACCCGCGCCTTCCAGGCCGCCAGCTCACGCGCCGCCGAGGCGTCCAGGGCGCGGTGCGCGTGCGCGGCCGGGGTGTACAGCCGCTCGACGTACTCCCGGACCATGCGTCCGGCCAGCACCTTCGGTCCCAGCAGGGTCAGCGTCCTGCGGACCATCTCGATCCAGCGGTCGGGCAGCCCGGCCCGGCCGCGCTCGTAGAAGCGGGGCGCGATGCGCCGCTCCAGCAGCTCGTACAGCGCGGCGGCCTCGACCTCGTCGCGGTGATCGGCCTCCGCCCCCGCCGTCGCGGGCAGCGGCGAGCCGCCGTCCGCGGTCGGAACGGCCCAGCCGAAGTCGCTCTGATACCACTCGTCCCACCAGCCGTCCAGCACCGACAGGTTGAGGCAGCCGTTGAGCGCGGCCTTCATCCCGGAGGTGCCGCACGCCTCCAGCGGGCGCAGCGGATTGTTCAGCCAGACGTCGCAGCCGTGGTACAGCTTCTGCGCCATCGCCATGCCGTAGTCCGGCAGGAACACGATCCGGTGCCGCACCCGCGGGTCGTCGGCGAAGCGCACCAGCTCCTGGATGAGCCGCTTGCCGCCGTCGTCCGCCGGGTGCGCCTTGCCCGCGACCACGATCTGCACCGGCCGCTCGGGGTGCAGCAGCAGGTCCATCAGCCGGTCCCGGTCGCGCAGCATCAGCGTGAGCCGCTTGTACGAGGGGACCCGGCGCGCGAAGCCGATGGTCAGCACCTCGGGATCCAGCACGCCGTCGACCCAGCCCAGCTCGGCCGGGCCCGCGCCGCGCTGCCGCCAGGCCGCCGCCACCCGGTGGCGCACCTCGCTCACCAGTTGCTCGCGCAGCTCGCGGCGCAGCTCCCAGATGTCCTCGTCGGGGATGTCGGCCACCGAGTCCCAGCGGTCGGAGCCGCCCACGGACAGCGCGTCCTCGGCCCGCTGGGCGCCGATCTGCCGGGCGCCGAGCCGGAACACCTCGGGCGCCACCCAGGTCGGGGCGTGCACCCCGTTGGTGACCGAGGTGATCGGCACCTCCTCGGGCCCGAAGCCCGGCCAGAGGCCGGCGAACATCTCCCGGCTGACCTGCCCGTGCAGCAGGGACACCCCGTTGGCGCGCTGGGCGAGCCTGAGCCCCATCACCGCCATGTTGAACAGGTTCGGCTCGCCGCCCGGGTAGGTCTCCATGCCCAGCCCGAGGACGCGTTCGACGTCGATGCGGGGCAGCTCGGCGTCGGGCCCGAAGTGCCGGGCGACCAGCTCCCGGTCGAAGCGGTCGATGCCGGCCGGGACGGGCGTGTGGGTGGTGAAGACCGTGCCCGCGCGCACCGCCTCCAGGGCCGCGTCGAAGTCCAGGCCCTGGTCGCCCAGCTCCGCGATCCGCTCCAGGCCGAGGAAGCCCGCGTGTCCCTCGTTGGTGTGGAACACCTCCGGCCCGGGATGCCCGGTGAGCCGGCAGTACGTCCGCACCGCACGCACCCCTCCTATACCCAGCAGCATCTCCTGGAGCAGACGGTGCTCGCTGCCCCCTCCGTACAGCCGGTCGGTCACCTGGCGCTCGCCGAGGTCGTTCTCCTCGACGTCGGAGTCGAGGAGGAGCAGCGGGATCCGGCCAACCTGGGCCAGCCAGATCCGGGCGTGCAGGGCCCTGCCGCGGGGCAGGGCGAGCGAGACCCTGGCAGGGCTGCCGTCGGCCTCGCGCAGCTGCGTGACGGGCAGCTCGTTGGGGTCCAGGACCGGGTAGTGCTCCTGCTGCCAGCCGTCCCGGGACAGGGACTGCCGGAAGTATCCGTGCCGGTACAGCAGCCCGACCCCGATCAGGGGTACGCCCAGGTCACTGGCGGCCTTGAGATGGTCGCCCGCGAGGATGCCGAGGCCGCCGGAGTACTGCGGCAGGGCCGCGGTGATGCCGAACTCGGGAGAGAAGTAGGCGATGCCGGCGGGCAGTCCCGCGGGCTGCGCCTGGTACCAGCGCTCGCCGGTCAGGTAGTCGCGCAGGTCGTCGGCGGCGGCGGTCAGCCGGCGCAGGAAGCGCCGGTCGGCGGCCAGCTCCGCCAGCCGGGCCGGGGGCACACAGCCCAGCAGGCGGACCGGGTCGCCGCCGCAGGAGGCCCAGTGCTCCGGGTCCGCGGACTGGAAGAGGTCGCGCGTCTCCGCATGCCATGACCAGCGCAGATTGCGGGCCAGCTCGCTGAGCGGTCGTAGGGGTTCGGGGAGAACGGGACGGACGGTGAACCGACGGATCGCCTTCACATTCCACCTCGGCGCGTTCGCTGATGGACGCACGGCACGGTGCGCTTCGCCGCCAGGACGCACGGCACTGTGCGCCCCGTCACACAGCACCGTACCGGTGACCGTACGGATGCCGCCGCGCTCGGCGCCGCCGGGTGGCTCAAGACGAGGCCAACTTTGTGTGTGGACATACGCGCGGGTAGTTAACAAAGTCCCGGATTGCTCACCCGAAGGGGGTGGGAAGGCTCCTGCGGTACGCCCAAACTCTTCCGGTACACCCGGAAGACGGACCCCGCAGGACCCACCTCCCCCACGCACATCCGCCCACACCCTCGTTGATGCGGACAGGAGCGGTCATGCCCAGCAGGCAGCACCCGGCACCATCCCCGGCAGGCGGCAGGAAAGGCACCCGGCGCCCCCGCGCGGCGGGCCCGCCCGCCCCCGAGGAACAGACAGCTCAGGCGGCCCGGACGGCCCAGGCGGCTCAAGCGGCCTCGGAGGATCCGGCCGTCCCGGCCGTCCCGGAGGAGGCCGCGCCCCCGCCACCGGCCGCGCCGAAGGACGCACCGGAGACCGCGCCCGAAGTCGCGCCCACCGCCGTCGGACGGATCCCCGTCCTCGACGTGCGGCCGGTCGTCCAGCACGGCCGCAGGCCCGCCAAGGCGGTGACCGGGGAGTCCTTCCAGGTCACCGCCACCGTGTTCGGCGAGGGGCACGACGCGGTCGCGGCGAACGTGGTGCTGTGCGATCCGGCGGGCCGGCCGGGGCCGTGGACGCCGATGCGCGAGCTGGCCCCGGGCACCGACCGCTGGGGCGCCGAGGTCACCCCGACCGCGACCGGCCGCTGGACCTACCACGTCGAGGCATGGGCCGACCCCGTCACCACCTGGCGGCGGCACGCCCGCATCAAGATCCCGGCCGGGATCGACACCGAGCTGGTGCTGACCGAGGGCGCGCTGCTGTACGGGCGGGCCGCCGCCGGAGTGCCGAAGGGCCCGGAGCGGGACACCGTGCTGGCCGCCGAGGAGGCGCTGCGGGACACTCGGCGCCCGGCCGCGTCCCGGCTGTCGGCGGCGTTGACGCCGGAGGTGGACGCGGTCCTGGCCCGCCACCCCCTGCGCGACCTGGTCACCGCCTCCCAGCCGCTCCCGCTCCAGGTCGAACGCGAACGCGCCCTCTACAGCGCCTGGTACGAGTTCTTCCCCCGCTCCGAAGGCACCCCCGACCAGCCCCACGGCACCCTGCGCACCGCCGAACGCCGCCTGCCCGCCATCGCCGCCATGGGCTTCGACGTCGTCTACCTCCCCCCCGTCCACCCCATCGGCACCACTCACCGCAAAGGCCCCGACAACACCCTCACCGCCGGCCCCCACGACGTCGGCGTCCCCTGGGCCATCGGCTCACCCGAAGGCGGCCACGACACCGTCCACCCCCGCCTGGGCACCCTCGACGACTTCGACCACTTCACCGCCCGCGCCCGCGAACTCGGCCTCGAAGTCGCCCTCGACCTCGCCCTCCAGTGCTCCCCCGACCACCCCTGGGTCCACAAACACCCCCAGTGGTTCCACCACCGCCCCGACGGCACCATCGCCCACGCCGAGAACCCCCCCAAGAAATACCAGGACATCTACCCCCTGGCCTTCGACACCGACATGGACGGCCTCGTCACCGAGACCGTCCGCATCGTCCGCCACTGGATGCACCACGGCGTCCGCATCTTCCGCGTCGACAACCCCCACACCAAACCCGTCGCCTTCTGGGAACGCGTCCTCGGCGACATCAACACCACCGACCCCGACGTCATCTTCCTCGCCGAGGCATTCACCCGCCCCGCGATGATGCACACCCTCGCCCAGATCGGCTTCCAGCAGTCCTACACCTACTTCACCTGGCGCACCACGAAACAGGAACTCACCGACTACCTGACGGAACTGTCGGGCGAGGCGGCCGCCTACATGCGCCCCAACCTCTTCCCCAACACCCCCGACATCCTCCACGCCTACCTCCAGCACGGCGGCCGCCCCGCCTTCGAGGTCCGCGCCGTCCTCGCCGCCACCCTCTCCCCCTCCTGGGGCATCTACAGCGGCTACGAACTCTGCGAGAACACCCCCCTCACACAGGGCGGCGAGGAATACCTCCACTCCGAGAAATACCAGCTCAGACCACGCGACTGGGACACCGCCGAACGCGAGGGCCGCACCATCACCCCCCTCATCACCCGCCTCAACGACATCCGGCGCCGCAGTCCGGCCCTGCACCAGCTGCGCGACCTGCACTTCCACCACGTGGACAAGGACGAGGTGATCGCCTACTCCAAGCGGAGCGGATCGAACACGGTTCTGGTGGTCGCCAACCTCGATCCGCACCACACCCAGGAGGCCACGGTCTCGTTGGACATGCCGCAACTCGGCCTGGAATGGCACGAGTCGGTGCCGGTGCGCGACGAGCTGACCGGCGAGACCTATCACTGGGGCAGGGCCAACTATGTGCGACTGGAGCCGGGGCATCGGCCCGCGCACGTGCTCACCGTCCTGCGACCGTCCACCCCGCAGATCGGAGGGTCACCCACAACATGATCGTCAACGAGCCCGTTCCGGACACCTTCGAGGACACTCCCGCCCAGGACCGCGACCCTGAGTGGTTCAAGCGCGCCGTCTTCTACGAGGTCCTGGTCCGCTCCTTCCAGGACAGCAACGGCGACGGCATCGGCGACCTGAAGGGCCTGACCGCCAAACTGGACTACCTCCAGTGGCTCGGCGTGGACTGCCTCTGGCTCCCGCCGTTCTTCAAGTCACCGCTGAGAGACGGCGGTTACGACGTCTCCGACTACACCGCCGTGCTGCCCGACTTCGGCGACCTCGCCGACTTCGTCGAGTTCGTCGACGCCGCCCACCAGCGCGGCATGCGCGTCATCATCGACTTCGTCATGAACCACACCAGCGACCAGCACCCCTGGTTCCAGGAGTCCAGAAGGGATCCCGACGGACCGTACGGCGACTACTACGTCTGGGCCGACGACGACAAGCAGTACCAGGGTGCCCGCATCATCTTCGTGGACACCGAGGCGTCCAACTGGACGTACGACCCGGTACGCAAGCAGTACTACTGGCACCGCTTCTTCTCGCACCAGCCGGATCTGAACTACGAGAACCCGGCCGTGCAGGAGGAGATGATCTCGGCGCTGAAGTTCTGGCTGGATCTCGGCATCGACGGATTCCGCCTCGACGCGGTGCCCTACCTGTACCAGCAGGAGGGCACCAACTGCGAGAACCTCCCGGCCACGCACGCCTTCCTCAAGCGGGTGCGCAAGGAGATCGACAGCCAGTACCCGGACACGGTGCTGCTGGCCGAGGCGAACCAGTGGCCGGAGGACGTCGTCGACTACTTCGGCGACTACAGCGCCGGCGGCGACGAGTGCCACATGGCGTTCCACTTCCCGGTGATGCCGAGGATCTTCATGGCGGTGCGGCGCGAGAGCCGCTACCCGGTCTCGGAGATCCTGGCGAAGACCCCGGCGATCCCCGCGCACTGCCAGTGGGGGATCTTCCTGCGCAACCACGACGAGCTGACCCTGGAGATGGTCACCGACGAGGAGCGCGACTACATGTGGGCCGAGTACGCCAAGGACCCCCGCATGCGCGCCAACATCGGCATCCGCCGCCGCCTGGCCCCCCTCCTGGACAACGACCGCAACCAGATCGAACTCTTCACCGCCCTGCTCCTGTCCCTGCCCGGCAGCCCGATCCTCTACTACGGCGACGAGATCGGCATGGGCGACAACATCTGGCTCGGCGACCGCGACGCCGTACGCACCCCCATGCAGTGGACCCCCGACCGCAACGCCGGCTTCTCCTCCAGCGACCCCGGCCGCCTCTACCTCCCCACGATCATGGACCCCGTCTACGGCTACCAGGTCACCAACGTCGAGGCATCCATGTCCTCCCCCTCCTCGCTGCTGCACTGGACCCGCCGCATGATCGAGATCCGCAAGCAGAACCCCGCCTTCGGACTCGGCACCTACACCGAACTCACCTCCTCCAACCCCGCCGTCCTCGCCTTCCTCCGCGAAGCCCCCCCGAACGGGGAAGGAGACGACGACCTCGTGCTGTGCGTGCACAACTTCTCCCGCTTCGCCCAGCCCACGGAGGTCGACCTGAGCGCCTTCCTCGGACGGCACCCGGTCGAGCTGTTCGGCGGCGTGCGCTTCCCGGCCATCGGCGAGCTGCCGTACCTGCTGACGCTGGCGGGACACGGCTTCTACTGGTTCCGGCTGCGCAAGGAGGCCGTCTAGGGCCTGCGGGGCGGTTTCCGCCGCCCCGCACGCGGGCACGCGTGAGTCACACTCGACCAGCGATTGGACGCGACGCCATGTCGGAAGCCATGTCGCAAGCCGTCACACGCTCTGTCACCGCCGGCAGCGCCGGCCTCCTCGCGTCCCTGGACCCGCTGCTGCGCGAGTGGCTGCCCCGGCAGCGCTGGTTCGCGGGCAAGGGCCGCCCGGTCACCGGATTCTCCCTGGTCACGGCCACCGAGCTGCTCCCGCTCGACGGCAGGCTCGGCCTCTACCACCTGCTGGTCCGCGCCCACCAGCCGCCCTCCCCCGCCCCCGGCGGCGTCCCGCACCCCGGCGACTGCTACCAGCTGCTCATAGGTGTGCGCGAGGCGCTGCCCCCCAGACTGGCGCCCGCGCTCATCGGCCATGTCCACGACGGCCCGCTCGCCGGGCGCACCGTGTACGAGGCGCTGTACGACCCCCGGCCCGCCGAGGTGATCCTGGAGGCCCTGCGCACCCGGGCCCGCATCGGCGGGCTGCGCTGTGAGCGGCGCGCGGAGATACGCGCCGACCTGGTCCCGCGCGTGGTCACCGCCGAGCAGTCCAACTCGTCGGTGGTCTACGGGGACGCCTTCATCCTGAAGCTGTTCCGCCGGGTGCTGCCCGGGGTGAACCCCGATCTGGAACTGCCGCTCGCGCTGGCCCGCGAGGGCTGCCCGCGCGTCCCGGCGCCCACCGCGTGGATGACCGCCGACGTCGGGGAGGACTCGTACGTCCTCGGGGTGCTCCAGCCCTTCGTGCGGGGCGCAACGGACGGCTGGGAGCTGGCGCTGCGCGAGCTGGCCAAGGGCGAGGACTTCACCGCCGAGGCGCGGGCGCTGGGCCGCGCCACGGCCGAGGTGCACGGGGCGCTGGCCCGCGCGCTGCCCACGGTCAGCCTGGCCCGGCTCCAGCTCACCGCGCTGGTCGACGCCATGGCCGAACGCCTGGAGGCGGCGGCCCAGGCGGTCCCGGCGCTGCGGCCCCACGCCCCGGGGCTGCACACCGCCTACGAGGCGCTGGCCGACCTGGCGGCCGAGGGCCACACCTGGACCGCCCAGCGCATCCACGGCGACCTGCACCTGGGGCAGTGCCTGCGCTCCCCGGCCGGCCGGTGGTCGCTGATCGACTTCGAGGGCGAGCCGGCCAGACCGCTGGCCGAGCGGCGGATGGCCCAGCCCGTGGTCCGGGACGTCGCGGGGATGCTGCGCTCCTTCGACTACGCGGCGCACTCGGCGGGCGGCCCGCCGGCCCCGCGCTGGGCGGCGGCCTGCCGTGCCGCGTACTGCGCCGGGTACGCGGAGGGCGGCGGCCGCGACCCGCGCACGGACCCGGTGCTGCTGCGGGCCTGCGAGACCGACAAGGCGGTCTACGAGGTCGTCTACGAGGCCCGGCACCGCCCCGACTGGCTGCCGGTGCCGCTCGCGGCGGTGCGCCGCCTGGCCTCGGACCCCGGCTCCGCCGCCTGACCCGCCCGCCGCGCCCCGCCCGGCCCGGCCCCGCCGCTCTCTTCGAGGAGGCCCCGCACGTGACTGCCCGTCCCCCCGCCCGTGGTCCGGTCCCGCAGCAGCAGCCCGGGGCGCCCGCGCGGGCGGTGTCCGCCGCCCTCGGCACCGAGGACCGCGAGCGGCTGCTCGCCGGCACCCACCACGATCCGCACTCCGTGCTCGGCGCGCACCCCGTGCCCGGGGGCGTCGCGGTGCGGGCGCTGCGCCCGTACGCGCTCGGCGTCGCCGTCCTGGCCGGTGACCTCCAGCTGGAGCTGACCCACGACGGGCAGGGCTTCTTCTCGGGGCTGCTGCCGCTGCGGGAGGTGCCGGAGTACCGGTTGGAGGTGGCGTACGAGGGGTCCGTGGTGCGCGCCGAGGACCCGTACCGCTTCCTGCCCGCGCTCGGCGAGCTGGATCTGCATCTGATCGGCGAGGGGCGGCACGAGGAGCTGTGGCGGGCGCTCGGCGCCGAGCCGATGACCCACCAGGGCGTCGAGGGCACCCGGTTCACGGTGTGGGCGCCCGACGCGCGGGGCGTGCGGGTGGCCGGCGGCTTCGACTTCTGGGACGGCACCGCGTACCCGATGCGGTCGCTGGGCGGCACCGGGGTGTGGGAGCTGTTCGTGCCCGGTGTCGGGGAGGGCGAGCTGTACAAGTTCGAGATCACCCGGCCGGACGGGACGCGGACGCTGCGCGCCGATCCGCTGGCGCGGCGCACCGAGGTCCCGCCGGCCACCTCCTCCGTCGTGCACGCCTCGCACTACGAGTGGGGCGACGCGGAGTGGCTGGCGCGGCGCGGCGAACGGCCCGCGCACGAGGCGCCGTTCTCGGTGTACGAGCTGCACCTGCCGTCCTGGCGACCGGGCCTGACGTACCGTCAACTGGCGGACCAACTGCCCGCGTACGTCGCGGACCTGGGCTTCACGCACGTGGAGCTGATGCCGGTCGCCGAGCATCCCTTCGGCGGCTCCTGGGGCTACCAGGTCACCGGTTTCTACGCGCCCACCGCGCGGCTGGGCACGCCGGACGACTTCAGGTATCTGGTGGACGCGCTGCACCGGGCGGGCATCGGCGTCATCGTGGACTGGGTGCCCGCGCACTTCCCGCGCGACGCGTGGGCGCTGGCCGAGTTCGACGGGCGCCCGCTGTACGAGCACTCCGACCCGCTGCGGGCCGCCCATCCCGACTGGGGCACCCTGGAGTTCGACTTCGGCCGCCGCGAGGTGCGCAACTTCCTCGTCGCCAACGCGGTGTACTGGTGCGAGGAGTTCCACATCGACGGGCTGCGGGTGGACGCGGTCGCCTCGATGCTCTACCTCGACTACTCACGCGAGCCGGGGCAGTGGACGCCCAACGAGCACGGCGGCCGGGAGAACCTGGACGCGGTGGCGTTCCTCCAGGAGATGAACGCCACCGTGTACCGAAGGGTGCCCGGTGTGGTGACCGTCGCCGAGGAGTCCACCGCCTGGGACGGCGTCACCCGGGCCACGCACCACCGCGGTCCGTCCGGCTTCGGCGGCCTGGGCTTCGGGCTGAAGTGGAACATGGGCTGGATGCACGACTCGCTCCAGTACATGAGCCACGACCCCGTGCACCGCGCCCACCACCACGGGGAGATGACCTTCTCCATGGTGTACGCCTACAGCGAGAACTACGTGCTGCCCCTCTCCCACGACGAGGTGGTGCACGGCAAGAAGTCGCTGGTGTCCAAGATGCCGGGCGACTGGTGGCGGCAGCGGGCCGACCTGCGCGCCTACCTCGCCTTCATGTGGTCCCACCCCGGCAAGCAACTCCTCTTCATGGGCCAGGAGTTCGCCCAGGGCACCGAGTGGTCCGAGGAGCGCGGCCCGGACTGGTGGCTGCTCGATCTGTCCTACGGCGCCGCCGCCGACCACCGGGGCGTGCTGGACCTGGTCCGCGACCTCAACTCCCGTTACCGCGCGACCCCGGCCCTGTGGGAGCGGGACGCCCACCCCGACGGCTTCGAGTGGATCACCAGCGACGCGGCCGACGACAACGTGCTCGCCTTCCTGCGCCGCGCCGCCGACGGCACCCCGCTGCTCGCCGTGTCCAACTTCTCCCCGGTCGTCCGCCACGACTACCGCCTCGGCGTCCCCGCCGAGGTGCCCGCCTGGCGCGAGACCCTCAACACCGACGCCACCCGCTACGGCGGCAGCGGCGTCACCCACCCGGACCCGCTCACCCCTTCCCCCACCCCCTGGCACGGCCGCCCGGCATCCGTCCGCCTCACCCTGCCACCCCTGGCGACGGTGTGGCTGAGCCCGGCGTGAGCGCTCATCCGGCGGCGTCCGCCAGCGCCCGCGGCAGCGCGCCGGTGTGCAGCACCCCCAGCCGCTGGGTCGCGCGGGTCAGGGCCACGTACAGGTCGCTGGTGCCGTAGCGGCCGGGCTCGACGACCAGGACGGAGTCGAACTCCAGGCCCTTGGCCTGGCGCGGGTCGAGGAGGACGACCGTGCGGGTCAGGTCGGGCTCCGCGCCCGCGGTGACGCCGTCCAGCCGGGCGGCCAGGCGGCGGTGCAGGTCGCGCGGGGCGATCACGGCGAGCCGGCCCTCGTCCGGGGTGAGTTCGGCGACGGCCTTCGCCACCGCGCCGGGCAGGTCGCCGGTGGCGCGCACCCAGGGGCGTACGCCGGTGGAGCGCACCGAGCTGGGCGGGGTGAACTCCGGGTTCTCGGCGCGTACCACGGCCGCCGCCAGGTCCATGATCTCGGCGGGCGTACGGTAGTTGACGCCCAGCCGGGTGTGCTCCCAGCGGTCCTCGACATACGGCCGCAGGATGTCCGCCCAGGAGCCGACACCGGCCGCCTCCGCGGTCTGCGCGGGGTCGCCGACGAGGGTCATCGAGCGGGTCGGGCTGCGCCGCATCAGCAGCCGCCAGGCCATCGGGGACAGCTCCTGCGCCTCGTCGACGATGATGTGCCCGAACGCCCAGGTGCGGTCGGCCGCCGCGCGCTCGGCGGCGCTGCGGTGGTCGTCCTCCTCCTGCCGCTCGGCGAACCGCTCGGCGTCGATGATGTCGTGCGCGGACAGGACCTCGGAGTCCTCCTCGTCCTTGTCGTCGAACTCGTAGGTCCGCGAGGCGTAGGAGACGTCCAGCACGCCCTGCGCGTACGCCACCTGGTTCTCGCGTTCGCGTTCGGCGCGGGCGCGGGCCACCCGGTCGTCCTCGCCGAGCAGTTCGGCGGCCTCGTCGAGCAGCGGTACGTCCGCGACGGTCCACGCCCGGGTGACCGGACGGCGGATCGCGGCGGCGTCCTCGTCGCAGACGTAGCCCTCCGGCGCGGCGAGGAAGTCCGCGACCAGGCGGCGCGGGGTGAGCCGGGGCCACAGCAGGTCGATGGCCGACCAGACCTCCGGGTTCTCGGCGAGTTCGTCGCGGATCTGGGTGATGTCGCTGGCGTCGAGCAGATTCGAGCCGTCGTAGGGGTCGGTGCCGATGCGCTCGGCGACCATGTCGGTGAGCGTGTTGAGGATGTGGCCCTCGAAGTGCTCGCGCGCCACGTTGTGCGGCAGCTTCGCGGCGCGGGTGCGCTCGCGGGCCACCCGCACCAGGCCGTCGTCGAGCATCAGGACCTCGCGGTCGTGCTCGATGGCGAGCACCGGGTCGGGCAGCGCCTGCCGGTCGCGTACGACGGCCGCGAGCACACCGGCCATGTCGGCGCGGCCCTTGACGGCCGCCGCCTCGGGCGTGTCGGTCGCCGTCGCCTTCACCCCGGGGAACAGCTCGCCCACGGTCGCCAGCAGCACACCGGTCTCGCCGAGCGAGGGCAGCACCTCGCCGATGTAGCCGAGGAACGCCGGGTTGGGGCCCACGATCAGCACGGCCCGCCGGGCGAGCAGTTCGCGGTGCTCGTAGAGCAGATAGGCGGCCCGGTGCAGCGCGACGGCGGTCTTGCCGGTGCCGGGGCCGCCCTCGACGACCAGCACACCGCGGTGCGGGGCGCGGATGATGCGGTCCTGGTCGGCCTGGATGGTGCGCACGATGTCGCCCATCCGTCCGGTGCGCGCGGAGTCGAGCGCGGCGAGCAGCACCGCGTCGCCGGTCGGGTCCTCGTGCCCGGTGCGGGTGGCGTCGCCCAGGTCGAGGATCTCGTCGTGCAGGGCGGTGACCCGGCGGCCCTCGGTGGTCAGGTGCCTGCGGCGGCGCAGACCCATCGGGGTGTGGCCGGTGGCCAGGTAGAAGGGCCGGGCCACGTCCGCCCGCCAGTCGATCAGGACCGGGGTGCGCTCGGCGTCGTCCGCGCGCACCCCGATCCGGCCGATGTGGTGGGTGGCGCCGTCGTTCAGGTCGATCCGGCCGAAGCAGAGCGAGCCGTCCACGGCGTTCAGCGCGGCGAGCAGCCCGGAGCGCTCGGCGACCAGGATGTCCCGCTCCAGCCGGGCCTGGAGGGGCGTGTCGCCCTGGGCGAGGGCGTCCGCGACGCCGGCCTCGGTGTCACCGCGCAGCGCGTCGACGAGCCGGTACAGCCCGTCGATGAATTCCTGTTCCCGACGCAATTCCTCGTCAGAAAAGCCGGTGTTTGACAATTCAGCTCCCGCCCGCATATACTGTGGTCACTGCACTTCTCCGCGAACACATTCCTCGTGAAGTCGCGAACCACCGAATATACGCAAAGCAATCCCCCGGGCGCAATTGCCCAGGGGATTTTCTGTTGCCCTCGCCCTCCCGTCAGAGCACGTCGGCCAGCTCCTCCAGCAGCCGCCGCTTGGGCCGCGCGCCCACCATCGAGCGCACCGGCTCCCCGTCCCGGAAGACCATGAGCGTCGGCGTGCCCAGCACTCCGTACCGGATCGTCGTCTCCGGATTGCGGTCCACGTCCAGCTGGACGATCTTCAGCCGGTCGCCCTCCTCGAAGGCGACGGCCCCCAGCACCGGCGCCAGCTGCCGGCACGGCCCGCACCACTCGGCCGTGAACTGCACCAGCACCGGCAGATCCGCCCCCAGCACCCGCTCCCCGAAGTCCGCGTCGGTCACTTCCTCCACGCCCGCCACCTGCTTGATCACCGCTCGTGCCCTCCCAGCTCGCACAACGGCTCCGGACCCCCCGGAACCAGCGCATCGGCGGCCAGCCCGTCCCGCGCCCGCTCGGCCCGCGCCAACTGCGCCCCGACCTGCGCCCGCACCGCCGTCAGCTCACCGATCAGCGCGTCCAGCTCGGCCAGCTTGCGCCGGTACACCACCAGCGACGCCGGACACGCGTCCCCCTCCGGATGCCCGGCCCGCAGACACTCCACGAACGGCCGCGTCTCCTCCAGCTCGAACCCGAAGTCCCGCAACGTCCTGATCTGCCGCAGCAGCTCCAGATCCCGCTCGTCGTACGTCCGGTACCCCTGCGCATCCCGCCGCGCGGGCAGCAGCCCCCGCGACTCGTAGTACCGCAACGCCCGCGCCGTGGTCCCGGCCCGCTCGGCCAGCTCACCGATTCGCATGTCCCCGACGGTACGGCTTGACGTCTGCGTCAAGGCAAGAGAGCCCGCCCGGTGGACGGCTGGTCCCACGGCGGTGGAGCGACGCCTCGGACGGTGGCCACTGGCACGGATGCGCGCTCCCCTGTCCTCGGCCTGGCTCAGACCAGCACCCCCGCCGAGTGCTCCACTTCCAGCAGGGACGCGCTGTGGCGTTCCTCGTCGAAGGCTCTGCGGCCGCCGCGGAGGCCGAAGAGGCGTTTGGTGAGGGCGATGTAGAGGACGGCGAGGATGTTGAGGGTGAGGGTGGTGATCTTCACGGCGCTGATGTGCTCGGTGAGTTCGTAGATCTCCAGCGGGAGGAAGGCGGCGGTGGCGACCACCGTGAGGTATTCGGCCCAGCGTTTGGCGTACCAGAGGCCGACCGCCTCGATGATCTCGATCAGGGCGTAGGCGAGCAGGAGTCCGGCGACCAGAAGCAGGGTGGAGTGCTTGTAGCCGAAGGTCTTCTGGATGGTGCCGACGACCGGTGAATGGTCGAGGTCGTAGTGGAAGTGCCTGAAGACGGGACGGAAGACGTCCAGGTACTCGTTGAAGAGGCGGCGTACCGCGTCCTGGCTGTTGCTGAATTTCCAGACGGCGACCGCGACGAGGACGATGAAGACGCCGCGCACGACCCGTTCCAGGGCCAGGAAGCGCAGGATGAACAGGTCCCGCAGCACCTTGCCGCGCGGCACCAGCGGGGCGTCTGCGGCCGGGCCCGAGCCGTGCGGCTCGCCGAGGACGAAGTCGCCGCAGCGCAGGCAGCGCCAGACCTCGCCGAGCGGGGTGTCGGCGTGCAGCCGGATGCGCAGCCGGGGGTCGTCCGGCGCGTAGGTCACATGGCCCTTGCGCGCGCAGGTGCGCCGGTCCCAGTCGATCGCCATCCCCCGTTGCCCTCCATCTGTGTCTGCGTCTGCCGCTGTGTGCCGGCCGCCCGCTCACGCGAGCGTGCCGTGCCGGACGGTGATCCGGCACGGCACGGCACGGTAGTGCATCCCGGTGAGAGACGCCGACGGGGGCGTTTCAGTTCAGGGCGCCGACCTCGGGGTTCTCCGCCTCCGTCTGCTCCGCCGCGGCCGGATCCTGGTCGCGGTGGGTGCCGCGGGGCAGCAGCAGGGCCACCGCGAGGGTGCCCGCGCCGAGGATGACGGCGCCGATCAGGCTGGTGTGGGAGACGGCGTCGGCGAAGGAGGAGCCGACCGCGTCCTTCATCTGCCGGGCGCCCTCGACGAGCTGTTGCGCCTGGGCCTTGAGCTGGGCGGCCTGCTGCGGGTCGGCGGTGTGGGCGGCGCGTTCGGCGAGCTGCTGGGCCTTGTCGCCGATGCCCTGGGCGACGGCGTAGCCGGCGCCGACCGAGTCCTGGGCGGTGGCCAGGGTGTCCGCCGGGAGCTTGCCGCCCTCGGTCGCGTCGGCGAGGTGGCCGGAGTACGAGGTGGACAGCAGCGAGCCGAGGATGGCGATGCCGAGCGAGCCGCCGAGTTCCAGCGAGGTGTCGTTGACGGCGCCGCCGACGCCGAGTTCGGACTCGGGGAAGGCGCCCATGATGGCGTCGGTGCAGGGCGAGAGGGCGAGGCCGATGGCCAGGCCGAGCACGATCAGCGGGGCCACGAAGTCGCCGTAGGAGGAGGTGCCGTCGACCCGGGTGAGCAGGGCGAGGGCGACGGTGCCGCCGACCATGCCCGCGGTGACCGTCCACTTCATGCCGACGCGCGGGGTGAGGTAGCCGGTGAGGGCGGAGCCGGCGAAGACCGCTCCGGCCAGCGGCAGCATGCGCACACCGGTGGCGAGGGCGTCGTAGCCGAGGACGAACTGAAGGTGCTGGGTGAGGTAGTAGAAGGCGCCGAAGACGGCCAGGAAGAACAGGGCGACGGCGAGGTTGGAGCCCGCGAAGCGGCGGCCGGTGAAGCGGCGTACGTCCAGGATGGGGCGCGGGTGGCGCAGCTCCCACAGGACGAAGGCCACCAGGCCCGCGCCCGCGACGACGGCGGCGGTGACCGCCTTGGCGTCCCAGCCGAAGTGCGGCCCCTCGATGATCATGTAGACCAGCGCGCCGATCCACAGCACGGAGAGCGCTCCGCCGACGTAGTCGATGCGGTCGTGGTGCCCGGCCCGGGACGGCGGGACGAGGACGAAGGCCGCGACCAGGGCGACGGCGGCGATGGGCACGTTGATCAGGAACGTCGAGGCCCAGCCGTGGTTCTTCAGCAGCGCTCCGGCGACGACCGGTCCGGCCGCGATGGCGAGTCCGGCGGTGGCGGTCCACAGGGTGATGGCCTTGGCGCGCTCGGCGCGCGGGAAGGTCGCGGCCAGCAGGGAGAGCGTGGCGGGCATGATCAGCGCCGCGCCGACGCCCATGACCGCGCGGGCCGCGATGACGGTGGCGGCGCTGTCGGCCAGTGAGCCGAAGACGGCGCCGCCGCCGAAGACGACGAGGCCGAGGACGAGCGCGCCGCGGCGGCTGTACTTGTCGCCGATCGCGCCGAGCAGCAGCATCAGGGCCGCGTACGGGACGGTGTAGCCGTCGATCACCCATTGCAGGTCGGCGCCGGACAGGCCCAGGTCGCGGGTCATGTCGGGGGCGGCGACCGTGAGGGCGGTGTTGGCCATCACGATGATCAGCAGGCTCAGGCAGAGCACCAGGAGCGCCCACCAGCGCCGGGCGTAGGGGCGGTCCGTCGGTCCGACCGGTTCGGTCATGACGAGTCGCATGGCAGGGGTCGCCTTCCTCGGGTGCGCGACGAGACGTGCACGACAACTACTTGCACAGAGCTGTGCAGTTGCACAACGATGTGCAATGTACGTCGTTGCACAGGGCTGTGCAAGTCGCGAGGAGGGCACAATGTCAGCCATGACCACGGGTAACACCACGCGCGCCGACGCCAATCGACGCCGCATCCTCGACGTCGCCCTCGCCGAGCTGCTGCGCGACCCCGACGCGTCCATGGACCAGATCGCGCGCGCCGCGGGGGTGGTACGGCGCACGGTGTACGGGCACTTCCCCAGCCGCGAGGCGCTGATCAGCACGCTCGTCGACGACGCCGTGCAGACGCTGGCGGACGCGCACGCCGCCGGACGCGCGGGCGCCGCCGACCCGGCGGAGGCGCTGGCGCGTTCCGTGCTGGGGATCTGGCCCATCGCCGACCGCTACCGGCTGCTGGTGGCGCTCGCCCAGCGCACGGTCACCATGCAGGGCATCCGCGAGCGCCTGACGCCCGTGCGCGCCAGTTGCGCGGAGGTCCTCCAGAACGGTCTCGACGAGGGCGTCTTCAGCTCGCCGCTGCCCGCCGCCGCCCTCGCCTACGTCCACGAACAGGTGATGTTCGCGCTGA
Source organism: Streptomyces sp. SAT1 (assembly GCF_001654495.1). Classification (GTDB taxonomy): domain Bacteria; phylum Actinomycetota; class Actinomycetes; order Streptomycetales; family Streptomycetaceae; genus Streptomyces; species Streptomyces andamanensis. The sequence continues at coordinate 5,046,972 of NZ_CP015849.1, read as the reverse complement.
TGGAGGCGGTGAACGACGGTCTGCTCGCGGCGCCCGACGCGGGGCGTTCGGCGGCCGTCACCGTCCTCACCTCGGCGGGGATGCCGGCCGCGGGGGCGGAGGCGCTGGTCGCCCGGCTGAGCGGCTGAACGGCCGGTCCCCCAGGGGGAGGTGGCGGGGCCCGGCCCCGGGCGCGCGAAAAGCCGAGCGGCCGGGCCCGACGGGGGAGAGGGGCTCGGCCGCTCGGCGGCTCTCGGGTGGCCGGACGCCCGGCCCGGGTTCAGGCAGAGCCGGGCGTCCGGAGCAGGGGACGTACGGGGGACGTACGGGGGACGTACGGAGGGAGCGGAGGGCGTACGAGGGCGTCAGTGCCTCATGCCTTGGCGAGTTCCTTCCCGCCGTCCTCGCGCTGCTCGGGCAGTCCGGAACCGGCCGCGGCCGTACCGGAGTGGCCGGAGTCGCCGGAGTCATCGGAGTCGCCGGAGTCGTCGAGCAGCGTCCGCTCGTCGAAGGGCAGGTCCCCCGCGAGCACCCGCCGCACCCGGTCCTGGTCGACCTCGCCGGTCCAGGTGCCGATCAGCAGGGTGGCGACGGCATTGCCCGCGAAGTTGGTGAGGGCGCGGGCCTCGCTCATGAAGCGGTCGATGCCGACGATGAGGCCGACGCCGTCCACCAGGGCGGGCTTGTGGGACTGGAGGGCACCGGCGAGCGTGGCCAGACCGGCGCCGGTGACGCCCGCCGCGCCCTTGGAGGCGATCATCATGAACAGCAGCAGGGTGATCTGCTGGCCGAGGGAGAGCGGCTGGTCCATGGCGTCCGCGATGAACAGCGAGGCCATGGTCAGGTAGATCATGGTGCCGTCGAGGTTGAAGGAGTAGCCGGTCGGCACGGTGATGCCGACGACCGGGCGGCTCACGCCCAGGTGCTCCATCTTGGCGATCAGCCGGGGCAGCGCGGACTCCGACGAGGACGTGGACAGGATGAGCAGGAACTCCCGGCCCAGGTACTTCAGCAGCTGGAAGATGTTGACCCCGGCCACCAGCCGCGTCATGGCGCCGAGCACCACGATCACGAAGAGCAGACAGGTGACGTAGAAGCCGAACATGATCGTGGCGAGCGCCTTCAGGGCGTCGACGCCCGTCTCGCCCACGACGGCGGCCATGGCGCCGAAGGCACCGATGGGCGCGGCCCACATGATCATGGCGAGGATGCGGAAGACCAGCCGCTGGATGTGCTCCACCCCGCGCAGCACCGGCTCGCCCTTGCGGCCCATGGCCTGGAGCGCGAACCCGACGAGCAGCGCGACCAGCAGGGTCTGGAGCACCTCACCTTCGGTGAAGGACGACACCAGCGTGGTCGGGATGATCCCGAGCACGAAGTCGACCGGGCCCTCCTTGGCGGCGTCCGCCTGGGCGTGGCCGACGCCCTTGACGGCCTCGGTGAGGTGCATGCCGCTGCCCGGGTGGACCAGGTTGCCGATCACCAGGCCGATGGCCAGCGCGACGAACGACATGGCGATGAAGTAGCCGAGGGCGAGGCCGCCCACCTTGCCGACCTTGGCCGCCTTGCGCACCGAACCGACGCCCAGCACGATCGTGCAGAAGATGATCGGGGAGATCATCATCTTGATCAGGTTCACGAAGCCGGTGCCCAGCGGCTTCAGTTCCTTGGCGGTGTCCGGCGCGGCGAACCCGACGGCGACACCGAGGACCACCGCGGCGATGACCGCCAGGTAGAGATAGTGGGTGCGGTCCCGCTTGGCTGCGGGGCCGGGCCCTGCTGCGGGCGCGGCAGGTGCCGTATCGGCTGTGCTGGTCACGGCGGCCCTCCTTGACGACGTCATCGGCATCACCGGCGTGCGGCTCACGTCCGGGGGAATTCGGGGATGCGGCGACTATCTCCTCTCGTGTGAGGGCGGTCACCCTTCCGTTCATTTAGTTCACGCCATGGCTCGGAGGCAGACTGAACGGCATGCGCCTGACCGTCCTCCCGAGACCTCGCAGCCTGGCGGGCCAGCTCTTCGCCATGCAGGCCGTGCTGCTGGCGCTCGTCGTGGCCGGATATGCGCTGTTCGCCTTCGTCAGCGACCGCGGCCAGGCCGAGAGCGCGGCCCGCCGGCAGACCACGGCGGTGGCCCGTTCCATCGCCGACTCCCCCTCGGTACGGTCCGCGATCGGCACCGCGGACCCCACCGCGCTGCTCCAGCCGTACGCGCTGAGGGTGCAGCGGGACACGGGTGTCGACTTCGTGACGATCATGACGCCGCAGGGCATCCGCTGGACCCACCCGGAGCCCGGCGAGATCGGCCGCCCCTTCCTCGGCAACATCTCCCGCGCCCGGCACGGCGAGTCCTTCACCGAGACGTACACCGGCACCCTGGGCCCCTCCGTCCGCGCGGTCACCCCCGTCGAGGACGCCGACGGGCGCGTCGTCGGGCTGGTCAGCGCCGGGATCAAGGTGGAGGCGATCAGCCGGCGGGTGCGGGAGCAGGTCACGGCGCTGTTCGGGGTCGCGGCGGGCATCCTGGCGCTGGGCGCGGTCGCCACGTACGTCATCAACGCGCGGCTGCGCCGGCACACCCACGGGATGAACGCGGACGAGCTGAGCCGGATGCACGACTACCACCAGGCGGCGCTGCACGCGGTGCGCGAGGGGCTGCTGATGCTGGACGCGCACTACCGGGTGGCCCTCATCAACGACGGCGGCCGGGAACTGCTCGGGGTGGGCGGCGCCAGCGGCGAGGCGGAGGTGGTGGGCCGCTCGGTGGCCGGGCTCGGGCTGCCCGCTCCGCTGACCGGGGCCCTGCTGGCGTCCGAGCCGCGGGTGGACGAGGTGCACCTCACGGACTCACGGGTCCTGGTGGTGAACACCTCCCCGGTCTCCGGCGGCGAGCGCCGGGGCACGGTGGTCACCCTGCGCGATGTCACCGAGCTCCAGTCGCTGATGGGCGAGCTGGACTCGGAGCGCGGTTTCACCCAGGCGCTGCGCTCGCAGGCGCACGAGGCGGCGAACCGGCTGCACACGGTGGTGTCGCTGATCGAGCTGGGCCGCGCCGAGGAGGCGGTGGAGTTCGCCACGGCGGAGCTGGAGCTGGCCCAGGCCCTGACCGACCAGGTGGTCGCCGCGGTCGGTGAACCGGTGCTGGCCGCGCTGCTGCTCGGCAAGACCGCGCAGGCCAACGAGCGGGGCGTGGAGCTGATGGTGTCCGAGGACAGCGGTCTGGACGACGGACTGCTGCCCGCCGCCCTGCCCTCCCGCGACCTGGTGACGATCCTCGGCAACCTCATCGACAACGCGGTGGACGCGGCCCAGGGCGGTGCGCGGGCCCGGGTGACGGTGACGGTGAGGGCAGAGGGCGGGAAGCGCGGAGAGGGCGGAGAGGGCGGCGAGGGCGGCGAACTGCTGCTGCGGGTCGCCGACAGCGGTCCGGGCGTCGACCCCGACCACACGGACCTGGTCTTCCAGCGCGGCTACTCGACCAAGCCGACCGGTCCCGGCGGCCGGGGGCTCGGGCTCGCGCTGGCCCGGCAGGCGGTGCAGCGGCACCGGGGCACGCTGACGGTGGCGGCGGCCGCGGAGGGCGGCGCGGCGTTCGCGGCCCGGCTCCCGCTGAGCGGGCCCGCCGGTCCGGCCGGTCCGGCCGGTCCCGCCACCGACGGCGTGCCCGGGGCCCGTACGGACGACGGCGCCGGCCGGACACCGGCCGGGCAGGCGACACGATCACAGCGAGCGGGACAGGCGGGACGCGGGGCATGACGGACGACGGCACCGGCAGACGAGCCCGGGGACACGGGCATCCGCGGGGACGACCGGGCGGGCCCGGCGGTCCGGACGCGACAGGCGGGCCGGAGGGGCCGGGCGGTCCGCCGCCGGCGCAGCCGCCGATCCGGGTGCTGGTCGTGGAGGACGACCCGGTCGCGGCGGACGCCCATGTCCTGTACGTGGGCCGGGTGCCGGGCTTCACCGCCGTCGGCAAGGCGCACACCGGCGCCGAGGCCCGCCGGGCGCTGGAACGCACGCCGGTGGACCTGCTCCTCCTGGATCTGCACCTGCCGGACGTGCACGGCCTCCAGCTCGCCCGCTCGCTGCGGGCCGCCGGCCACCACGCGGACGTGATCGCGGTGACCTCGGCCCGGGACCTGGCGGTGGTGCGGGAGGGCGTCTCGCTCGGCGTGGTGCAGTACGTCCTGAAGCCGTTCACCTTCGCCACGCTGCGGGACCGGCTGGTCCGCTACGCGGAGTTCCGTGCGGCGGCCGGTGAGGCGGGCGGCCAGGAGGAGGTCGACCGGGCGCTCGCCGCGCTGCGCGCGCCCGGCCCGGCGGCGCTGCCCAAGGGCCTGAGCGCCCCGACCCTGCAACGGGTGACGGGCGCGCTGCGCGACGCCGGGGAGGGCCTGACGGCGGCCGGTCTCGCCGAGGCGGTCGGCATCTCGCGGATCACGGCCCGCCGCTATCTGGAGCATCTGGTGGACGCCGGCCGCGCCGCCCGGCGTCCGCTGTACGGACAGGTGGGCCGCCCGGAGCTGGTGTACCGGTGGGTGCCGGGCCGGTGAGCCGCGCCGGGGCGCCGCGACGGCCGTCCCGGAGGAACCGGGACCGGGCGCCCGTAGGTTCGTACAACCCGTGATCCTGTGGGAACGGCCCGTGGTCAGCGGCCCCGCGGGCTCCTACGTTGTGGCCGTGCACCGACCACCGCCCGCCCTCCCCTTCGACGCCCCCGCCGCCCGCCGGATCCGCGCCGCCCTCGGCATGGGCCCCGAGCACGTCGCCCACGGCATGCGGGTCTCCTACGGGCTGCCGTACGTCACCCCCGACCTGGTGATCGCCTGGGAACGCGGGTCCGCCGCGCCCTCGGGACCCGAGCTTGCGGCGCTGGCCGGGGCGCTGTGGTGCGCGCCGGGTGATCTGATCGCGCGCCCGCGCACGCTGCGCGAGCACCGCATCGCCCGGGGGCTGCGGCCGGAGGACGTGGCCCGTGCCGTGGGTCTCGAACTCCCCCGCTATCTGCGGATGGAGGAGCGCGAGGAGTGGCGCGGCACCGAGCGGCAGACGGCGGCGCTGGCCGGGGCGCTCGCCCTGGACCTGCCCGACTTCGTGGCCGTCACCGGGCGCGAGGAGCACCTGGCCGAGCTGCTGCGCAGCGCCGTCGGCACCCGCTGGCAGGGGTACGTGCGCCCGGTCGCCAAGGTGGTGCCGCTCGAGCGGCAGCTCCTGGAACAGGCCCTCCAGGCCCTGCACCAGGACTACCAGGGGCAGATGGTCGCCTCGCTCAGCTGGGCCGCGGGCAGCGCGGCCGGGGAGGCGGGCGACGCCGGCCGGGACTTCCTCGACCGGATCGTGGAACACTTCTGGACCCGGGTGGAGGCGGCTCCGTAGCCGCCCCCTCCACGGGTCCCGCCGGGTCCTAGAAGACCGACTCGGCCTCGTCCATGCGGTCCTTCGGCACCGTCTTCAGTTCGGTGACGGCCTCGGCGAGCGGGACCATCACGATGTCGGTGCCGCGCAGCGAGGTCATGCGGCCGAAGTGGCCCTGGTGCGCCGCCTCCACCGCGTGCCAGCCGAAGCGGGTGGCGAGGACGCGGTCGTAGGCGGTGGGGACGCCGCCGCGCTGGACGTGGCCGAGGATGACCGGCTTGGCCTCCTTGCCGAGCCGCTTCTCCAGCTCGTACGCCAGGGCCGTGCCGATGCCCTGGAAGCGCTCGTGGCCGAACTTGTCGATCGCGCCCTTGCCGTAGTCCATGCTGCCCTCGGCGGGGTGGGCGCCCTCGGCGACGCAGATCACGGCGAACTTCTTGCCGCGGGCGAAGCGCTCCTCGACCATCTTGACCAGGTCGGCCGGGTCGAAGGGGCGCTCGGGCAGGCAGATGCCGTGGGCGCCGGCGGCCATGCCGGACTCCAGGGCGATCCAGCCCGCGTGCCGGCCCATGACCTCGACGACCATGACCCGCTGGTGGGACTCGGCGGTGGTCTTCAGGCGGTCCATCGCCTCGGTGGCGACGCCGACGGCGGTGTCGAAGCCGAAGGTGCGGTCGGTGGAGGAGATGTCGTTGTCGATGGTCTTGGGCACGCCCACCACCGGCAGCCCGGCGTCGGACAGCATCCGCGCGGCGGTCAGGGTGCCCTCGCCGCCGATCGGGATGAGCGCGTCGATGCCGAAGCGGTGGATCATGTCGGAGGCGTTCTCGCAGGCTTCGCGGAGCCGGTCGCGCTCCAGCCGGGAGGAGCCGAGGATGGTGCCGCCGCGGGCGAGGATGCCGCTGACGGCGTTGAGGTCCAGCTCGCGGTAGCGCCCGTCGAGCAGGCCCGCGTAGCCGTCCTCGAAGCCGATGACCTCGTCGCCGTAGGCCGTGACCGCTCGGTGCACCACCGACCGGATCACCGCGTTCAGCCCCGGACAGTCGCCGCCTGCCGTGAGAACTCCGATACGCATCGTGCTGTGTCTCCTGCCCACTGTTGACACCGGTGATCCGGTCCGATTGTTTCATGTTCCGCGGGCGGCTTCGTCTTGGCCGGGGGCCTGTCCACTTGACGGGCGCCTTATCTACCGGCAGGGGTATTGTCAAGAGGGTTCCGCTCACCTCGGTGGGCGATTTTTGTCCCCGAGCGGCCCGGACGCCCCCGCGGAGGTCCAGGCGGACTCAGGGAGCCCGGGAAGCCCAGCAAGCCCACGAAGCTCAGCAAGCTCAGGAACCCAAAGAAACGGAGTGCCCGCGTGACCCGCAGCGTGTACGTGACCGGCATCGACCGCGGCGACGGCCGCCAGGTCGTCGAGCTGGGTGTCATGGAGCTGCTGACCCGGCAGGTCGACCGGGTGGGCGTCTTCCGCCCGCTCGTCCACGACGGTCCGGACCGGCTCTTCGAACTGCTGCGCTCCCGCTACCGGCTGACCCAGGACCCGGCGACGGTCTACGGCATGGGCTACCAGGAGGCGTCCGCCCTCCAGGCCGAGCAGGGCACCGACGAGCTGGTCTCCACGCTCGTCGACCGCTTCCACCGGGTGGCCCGCGACTACGACGTCGTCCTCGTCCTCGGCACCGACTTCGCCGACACCCAGCTCCCGGACGAGCTGTCCCTCAACGCCCGGTTCGCCAACGAGTTCGGCGCCTCGGTGCTGCCCGTCGTCGGCGGCCGCAAGCAGAGCGCCGAGTCCGTGCTCGCCGAGACCCGCAACGCCTACCGCGCCTACGACGGCCTGGGCTGCGACGTGCTGGCCATGGTCACCAACCGGGTGGCCCGCGAGGACCGCGACGAGATAGCCGGGCGGCTGGCCGGCCGCCTGCCCGTGCCTTGCTTCGTGGTGCCCGACGAACCGGCCCTGTCCGCGCCGACCGTCGCGCAGATCACCCACGTCCTGGACGGCAGGATCCTGCTCGGCGACGAGTCGGGGCTCGCCCGCGACGCGCTCGACTTCGTCTTCGGCGGCGCCATGCTGCCCAACCTGCTCAAGGCGCTCACCCCCGGCTGCCTGGTCGTCACCCCCGGGGACCGCGCCGACCTGGTCGTCGGCTCGCTCGCCGCGCACAGCGCCGGCACCCCGCCCATCGCCGGTGTGCTGCTCACGCTGAACGAGGAGCCCGGCGAGGAGATCCTCACCCTGGCCGCCCGGCTCGCGCCCGGCACCCCGGTCGTCTCGGTCTCCGGCAACAGCTTCCCCACCGCCGAACGCCTGTTCTCCCTGGAGGGCAAGCTGAACGCGGCCACCCCGCGCAAGGCGGAGACCGCCCTCGGCCTGTTCGAGCGGTACGTGGACACCGCCGACCTCAGCAAGCGGGTCTCCGCGCCCAGCAGCGACCGGCTCACCCCGATGATGTTCGAGCACAAGCTCCTCGAACAGGCCCGCTCCGACCTGCGCCGGGTCGTGCTGCCCGAGGGCACCGAGGAACGCGTGCTGCACGCCGCGGAGGTGCTGCTGCGCCGCGGGGTGTGCGAGCTGACCCTGCTCGGCCCGGTGGAGACGATCCGCAAGAAGGCCGCCGACCTCGGCATCGACCTCGGCTCCACCCAGCTCATCGACCCGGCCGTCTCCGAGCTGCGCGACGCCTTCGCCGAGCAGTACGCCCGGCTGCGCGCCCACAAGGGCGTCACGGTCGAGCTGGCGTACGACGTGGTCTCCGACGTGAACTACTTCGGCACGCTGATGGTCCAGCAGGGCCTGGCCGACGGCATGGTCTCCGGCTCCGTGCACTCCACGGCCGCGACCATCCGGCCCGCTTTCGAGATCATCAAGACAAAGCCCGAGGCGTCGATCGTCTCCTCGGTGTTCTTCATGTGCCTGGCCGACAAGGTGCTCGTCTACGGCGACTGCGCGGTCAACCCCGACCCGGACGCCGAGCAGCTCGCCGACATCGCCGTGCAGTCGGCGGCCACCGCCGCCCAGTTCGGCGTGGAGCCGCGGATCGCCATGCTGTCGTACTCCACCGGCACCTCCGGCAGCGGCGCCGACGTCGACAAGGTGCGCGAGGCGACCGACCTGGTCCGGCTGCGCCGCCCTGACCTGATGATCGAGGGGCCCATCCAGTACGACGCGGCCGTGGAGCCCTCGGTGGCCGCGACCAAGCTGCCCGGCTCGGAGGTCGCCGGGCAGGCCAGCGTGCTGGTCTTCCCGGACCTGAACACCGGCAACAACACCTACAAGGCCGTGCAGCGCTCGGCCGGCGCCATCGCGGTCGGCCCGGTCCTGCAGGGACTGCGCAAGCCGGTCAACGACCTGTCCCGCGGCGCCCTCGTCCAGGACATCGTCAACACCGTCGCCATCACCGCGATCCAGGCCCAGGACCAGGCCCAGGACCAGGCCCGGACGCCCGCCGCACCCGCCGCACCCGCCGCACCCGCCCGCTGACGTCCGAGAGAGAACCCCTGACCCCGTGAACGCGACCCGTGTCCTCGTCCTCAACTCCGGCTCCTCGTCCCTGAAGTACCAGCTGCTCGACATGCGCGACGCGAGCCGGCTCGCCACGGGTCTGGTCGAGCGCATCGGCGAGCAGACCTCCCGGCTCAAGCACACCTGCCCGGCCACCGGCGAGACCCGCGAGCAGAACGGCCCGATCGCCGACCACGACGCCGCCCTCAAGGCCGTCGCCGGGGAACTGGCCCGCGACGGCCTCGGCCTGGACTCCCCCGAACTGGCCGCGATCGGGCACCGCGTGGTGCACGGCGGCATGTTCTTCACCGAGCCGACCGTCATCGACGACGCGGTGCTCACCGAGATCGAGCGGCTGATCCCGGTGGCGCCGCTGCACAACCCCGCCAACCTCACCGGCATCCGCACCGCGCGGGCCCTGCGCCCCGACCTGCCGCAGGTCGCCGTCTTCGACACGGCCTTCCACACCACGATGCCGGAGTCCGCCGCCCTCTACGCCATCGAGACCAAGCTCGCCGACCGCTACCGGGTGCGGCGCTACGGCTTCCACGGCACCTCGCACGCCTATGTCTCGCGCCGGACGGCCGAGCTGCTGGGCCGCTCCCCCGAGGACGTCAACGTGATCGTGCTGCACCTGGGCAACGGGGCGTCCGCCTCGGCGGTGCGGGCCGGGCGGTGCGTGGACACCTCCATGGGGCTCACCCCGCTGGAGGGCCTGGTGATGGGAACCCGTTCGGGCGACCTGGACCCGGCGGTCATCTTCCATTTGCAGCGCGTCGGCGGAATGTCCATGGACGAGATCGACACTCTCCTCAACAAGAGGAGCGGTCTGTTCGGCCTGTGCGGTGACAACGACATGCGGGAGATACGGCGCCGGATGGACGAGGGCGACGAGCAGGCGCGGCTCGCGTTCGAGATCTACATCCACCGGCTGAAGAAGTACATCGGCGCCTATTACGCGGTACTCGGCTCGGTGGACGCCGTCGCCTTCACCGCCGGGGTCGGGGAGAACGCCGGCTTCGTGCGCGCGGCGGCGGTGGCGGGCCTGGAGGGGCTGGGCCTGGAGGTGGACGGCGCGCGGAACGCCGTGCGCGGCGGCGAGGCGCGGCTGATCTCCCCGGACGGTGCGCGGGTCGCGGTGGCCGTGGTGCCGACGGACGAGGAAATGGAGATCGCCGCGCAGACGTACGCACTCGTCGGAAAGCACGAGTAGAGCACGGGCAAGGACCGAACGACGGAAGACAATCAAGGACAAGCGAGGACGAAGCAAGGGACAAACGAAGGGCAAGCGAAGGACACGCGAAGGACACGCGAATTCGACGGGCACTTCCACCGGCACTTCCACCGGCACTCGACTGAGCGCGGACCCGCCCACTTGTATATTCCGCCACACGGAATATTCCGCAGCGAAACAAACCGTTAGGATCGCCCCATGCGCCGTTCGAAAATCGTCTGTACCCTCGGCCCCGCGGTCGACTCCCACGAGCAGCTCGTCTCGCTGATCGAAGCCGGCATGAACGTGGCCCGCTTCAACTTCAGCCACGGCACCCACGCCGAGCACCAGGGCCGGTACGACCGGGTCCGTGCCGCGGCCAAGGAGACCGGCCGGGCCATCGCGGTCCTCGCCGACCTCCAGGGCCCGAAGATCCGGCTGGAGACCTTCGCCGAGGGCCCGGTCGAGCTGGAGCGCGGTGACGAGTTCACCATCACGACCGAGGACGTCGCGGGCGACAAGCAGATCTGCGGCACGACGTACAAGGGGCTGCCGGGTGACGTCTCGCGCGGCGACCAGGTCCTGATCAACGACGGCAACGTCGAGCTGAAGGTCCTGGACGTCGAGGGTCCGCGGGTGAGGACGATCGTCATCGAGGGTGGTGTCATCTCCGACCACAAGGGCATCAACCTGCCCGGCGCGGCCGTGAACGTGCCGGCGCTGTCCGAGAAGGACATCGAGGACCTGCGGTTCGCGCTGCGCATGGGCTGCGACATGGTGGCGCTGTCCTTCGTCCGGGACGCCAAGGACGTCGCCGACGTCCACCGCGTCATGGACGAGGAGGGCCACCGCGTCCCCGTCATCGCCAAGGTGGAGAAGCCGCAGGCGGTGGAGAACATGGAGGACGTCGTGATGGCGTTCGACGGTGTGATGGTCGCCCGCGGCGACCTCGCCGTCGAGTACCCGCTCGAAAAGGTCCCCATGGTGCAGAAGCGCCTGATCGAGCTGTGCCGGCGCAACGCCAAGCCGGTGATCGTGGCGACCCAGATGATGGAGTCGATGATCACCAACTCCCGGCCGACCCGCGCCGAGGCATCCGACGTGGCCAACGCGATCCTGGACGGCGCCGACGCGGTGATGCTGTCCGCCGAGTCGAGCGTGGGCGCGTACCCGATCGAGACCGTCAAGACGATGTCGAAGATCGTCGCGGCGGCCGAGGAGGAGCTGCTGTCCAAGGGCCTCCAGCCGCTGGTGCCGGGCAAGAAGCCGCGCACGCAGGGCGGTTCGGTGGCCCGTGCCGCCGCCGAGATCGCCGACTTCCTCGGCGGCAAGGGCCTGGTGGCCTTCACCCAGTCCGGCGACACGGCCCGCCGGCTGTCCCGCTACCGCGCCACGCAGCCGATCCTGGCCTTCACCACCGACGAGTCCACCCGCAACCAGCTGGCGCTCAGCTGGGGCGTGGAGTCGCACGTGGTGCCGTTCGTCAACAGCACCGACGAGATGGTCGACCTGGTCGACCAGGAGCTGATCAAGCTCAAGCGGTTCAACGCGGGTGACGTCGTGATCATCACCGCGGGCTCCCCGCCCGGCGTCCCCGGCACCACCAACATGGTGCGCGTCCACCACCTGGGCGGCGGCGGGCGCGACTGACGTCCGCCCGCACGGACCGTCGTACGCACCGAGGGCGCCCCCGCCGGGACCGGCGGGGGCGCCCTCGGCTGTGCGGCTCCCGGTTCAGTCGGTGGTGTACAGGTGCATGCCGGGGATGGTGAGGGTGCCGCCGAACTGGGCGGCCTGGACGACGTGCACCTTGGTGAAGTAGATCAGCGGGATGTCCAGCGGCGGCGGGTTGTCCGGGCTGAACGTCACCGGGATCAGTCCGAGCAGGTTGCCGGAGAGGCTCTCGGTGTACATCACCGTGTCACCGTCGCGGATCGTGGACGTCGAACCCTTGGCCGCCTGTACGTGGTACGTCTTGCCGGCGTCCTTGTCCTTCACCGTCTGGTGCAGGTCACCGATGTCGGTGCCGCTCGAAATGACGTACTTCAGCACCTTCTTGACGGTGCCGTTGGCCGTCCGGACCTCGACGACGCCCTTGTAGCTGGCGCCCTTCAGCAGCAGGGAACTGGCGTCCAGGTACCACGGGTCGTCCGCCAGGGGCGTCTTGTTGTCGACGCCACCCTGGTCGTCGGTGGCCGCGGCGGGGCAGTCCGCCGGGGCGGGGCTCTCGCTCGCGCCCGCGCTCGTGGACGGGCTCGGCGAGGAGGTGGCCTCCTCGGCCTTGTCCTTCGCTTCGTCCGCCTTGTCCTTGGCGTCCTGCGCCTTGCCCTCGGCGTCCTTGACGGCGTCGCCCGCGTCCCCGGCCGCCCCGGAGGCCGCGTCGGTGACACCCTTCACGGTGTCGCCGACCGTGTCGGTGACCTTCTTGGTGGTGTCCTCGACCGTGTCCGACGCGGCCTTGCCGAGGCCCTTCCCGTCCAGGTCCTTCTTCGCGGCGTCCGCCGAGGAGGTGGCGGTCGGGGACGGAGAGGCGGCCGGGGACTGCTTCTTGCCGCCGGTCAGGATGTCGCCGAGCACGTCACCGATGGTGCCGAGCAGACCGCCGTTCTTGGCCGGTGCCGAGGGGGACGACGAGGTGGTGGCCGGTGCCTGGGGCGCGCCCTTGTCGTCGGAACCTGAATCCGGCGAAGAGTGCGTGCCCGTGGCGGGCTGCTTCTCGGTGTCCTCGGTTCCGGCCGGGCCGGTGGAGGAGGTGGTGGACGGGGCGGGCGTACGGCCCTGTGCGGCGCCGTCCTTGCCGTCCCCCTCATCCGTACTCTTGTCGCCCTTGGCGTCCTTGGCGTCCTTGGCGTCCTTGTCCTTCGCGGAGTCGGTGGCACTCGCGGAGTCCGAAGGCTCGGGCGAGGAGCCGTCCTTGGACTTCTCCAGCGCCTCCACGCACTTCTTGTACTCCTCGGGCGACATCGGCGTCGTCTCGGACGAGGAAGCGGTCGTACCCGACTTGGGATGGTTGTTGTTGTCGGCCAGGGCGAGCGAGGACGTGAAGCCCATCCCCACGAGGACCGCCGTGGGCATCGCCACGGTGGCTATCGCCTTGCCGGCCGGCATGTGGAACCTGGTGAACAGCGGCTTCTTGGGTGCCGCGTGGCGCGGCCCGGTTCTCGCACGGGACTCTTCCACATCAGCCCCGTGGTTCACCTCGTCAGCCGGCACTGTGCCTCCCGTTCGCCCCGTTGGCCGGGCTCGTTCCTGACAGGTCGTTCGACTCGTCCACCGCGTCCGCCGGGCCGGGCTCTCCGGGCTTCCCGGTGCTTTCGTCGTCCTGCCGCGCGGGCGGCACACCCGGCGCCCAGGACACGGCCATCGCGCCGCCGATGAGGGCGAGCAGGAAGCCCATGAGGAAGCCGCCGAAGTTGGACACCGGGATGGACACCAGCCCGAGCAGGATCGAGGCGACACCCGCGAAGACCCGGATGTGCTTCTGGAACCAGAGGCTGATGCCCAGGACCACGAGCAGCACACCGATGATCAGGGAGCCCGCGCCCGCGGTGGTCGACATCGCCAGCGTCAGATGGCCGACCTGGAGATGGGCGTACGGGAAGTACATGATCGGCAAGCCGCCGAGCAGGACGAACAGCCCCGCCCAGAACGGCCGGGTGCCCCGCCAGGCGCGGAACTGCAGCCTCCGGCGAGTGAACTGGCCGGGCACGGCGGAAGTCTCGGCGCTCATGGAAAACAGCTCCCTGGTGCAGCGTTGCTGTGGGTGGTGGTGCGGTGGAGAAGTGGGGGGTGCGAGATCTCGGCCGACGAGCGGCCGGGCGGGGGGCGCCCAGGGCCTCCCCCCGCCCGTCACCGGGTGCCTAGTAGCACTCGGCCTTCTTCGGGTCCGTTGACAGTGACATGTGCAGACCGGGCAGCGTGAAGGTGCCGGCAGTGGTCGCCCACGCCGTCTGCTGCACGTCGTACAGGTCCGCCGAAGTAGCCTGCTGGGCGAAGCCGTAGGGGTTGGCCTGCTCGCTTCCGCCCTTCATACCCGGGCCCTTGCCGCCCTTGTCGGCGCCCGTTTCGCCAGCCGCGACGCCGATGTCGATGCCGTGGAAAACGGCACCGCCCTTGGCGTTGAGGTCCGCGACGTCGATGTACAAGTTGTCGGCCGAGACCTGCTTCTGCTTGTCGGAGCTGTTACCCGCCTCCAGCCGCAGAGTGACGGAGCCGATCCCCGGAAGGCCGATCGGGGTGGTGACCGACTGGCACAGCTTCTTGATCGTCGCGTCCTTGAACGACGAGACCGCAACCGGGCGAGTGGCCTTACCACCCGTGAGGGTGTAGCCGGAGTCGATCGCCCCGTACTGCGCGAAGCCATTGCCGTGCAGTTCCTTGGCCGAGACCTTGAACTCCTGCCCCGACACGCTGAACGAAGCGGCCAGCGCGCCCTGGGCCAGGGCCACGCCTATCGCCGCCGTCGCGGCGACGCTGGGCACCATCACCACAGCGAACCGCTTCCATCTGGTCCCGCCACGCACCTGGGACTCCATATTTCCTCCTTCTCGGACGTACATCTCCTGGCCTCGGCTCACCCCGTCTCGACGGGACGGCCGGGCAGGGATGGGAGAAGTGCTACGTCCTCGGGAAGGAGAGCGCCCGCGCTCGGTGGCGCGAACCGCGCCCGAATCACCGGCGATCACCCCCGAGCGACAACCACTGGTCGCGCCTGACACGCATCACGCACAACCTTGCTGGACAGGCTTCGCCGGACGGCGAAGACCCCCCTGCCCAAGGGTCGGCGCCACTGTCGCCGGCCCTGCTCGGTGGGGACCCAGACATCCCGCGACCCGGTTGGCTGCCGGGGTGCGGGAATGGACCGAGCGTCGCCGATCGTGGTCCATTCCGGCCGCCCGCACAAGGGGGTTCGTTACTCGCTAGTAACGGCTGGATAACCGGAGTTCGACACACCGGCCGCGCACGGCGACACACGGTCGCAACAATGGGCAGAACAAAGCAGTTGATGCCCGGACGGAACCGGGCAGACCAACACCCCGCCCTTACTTGCAGTAACAGCGGCCGCGATTGCCAAGTTTTGGCAAAGCGCGGCCGCTGTGGCGGGCCCCCGGCAGTTCTTTCACCCGGGCATCACACGCCCTGGCGTTTGACGACCGCCGGATGCGGGGAACCGGAACAGACCGGGCGAACCGTCAGCTCGTCAGCCCGTCAGAACAGCGCCCGCGCCAGCGCCCTGCGCGCCGCCGCGACCCGCGGGTCCTCCGCCCCGACGACCTCGAACAGCTCCAGCAGTCTCAGCCGCGCCGCGTCCCGGTCCTCACCGGCGGTGCGCCGCACCGTGTCGATGAGCCGGCCGAACGCGTCCTCGACATGACCGCCCACGAGGTCCAGGTCGGCGGCGGCGATCTGGGCCGGCACGTCCGACGGCTTCTCGGCCGCCTCCTGACGGACCCTCTGCGGGTCCAGATCCTGCACGCGCTGGAGCAACTCCGCCTGCGCGAGACCCAGTCTGGCCTCCGGGTGACCGGGGTCATCGGCCAGGACGTTCTTGTACGCCTGGGCCGCGCCGCCGAGGTCGCCCGCGTCCAGCGCCTGCGCCGCCGCGTTCAGCAGCGACTCGTGCGGGCCTGCGGCCGGAGCCTGCTGGGGGGCCTGGCCGCCCGGCTCGGCCTCCGGGTCGACGGTGAGACCGGTCAGACCGAAGCGCTGCTCGGCGACCTGCACCAGCTGGTCCAGCGTCTGACGGATCTGCGTCTCGTCCGCCGCCCCCTGGAAGAGGGGCAGGGCCTGACCGGCGACCACCGCGAAGACCGCGGGGATCCCCTGGATGCCGAACTGCTGCATCAGCATCTGGTTGGCGTCGACATCGATCTTGGCGAGGAGGAAGCGCCCGGCGTACTCGACGGCCAGCCGCTCCAGGACCGGGCTCAGCTGCTTGCAGGGCTGGCACCACTCGGCCCAGAAGTCGATGACGACCGGTACCTCTGCGGAGCGCTGGAGGACATCGCGTTCGAAGCCGGCCTCGTCGACGTCGATGACGAGGTCGGCGGGCGACACCGCCCCCACCCCGCCCTCGCGGGCGGCCTGGGCGCGCGCCTGCTCCGCCTTCGCCTTGGCCTCCTGGGCCGCCTTCACCGCGGCGAGGTCGACGACTCCGCTCATGGACATGTTCCGTGGCTGCATGCGTCTATCCTCCCCCGTTCCGCGTGCCGGAGTGAAAACCGCTGACCGGACCGGACCGCGCCGGGCGCCTGGTCCCCACCGGGCGCCGGGTTCCGCGGTCCGTACCGCGTGTCGTACGTGCGTGGTTGACGAGCGTGCTGGATGCGTGATGCTGCTGTGTGGTCGTCGCTCGCGCGGGTGCGTCCGCGCTTTCGCTACGACCCGTAGCGTAATGGCACGGGGTGCCTCCGCGGAACCGTCTCCTCGTGATCTCCCTCACGGCCGCACAGGAACCGCTCGAATCCCGTACGGACATGGTCAGGGGACGCACGGTTATGGTCAGGGGATGCAGAGCCGCACGCCGCCCCTCCGCGCCGGCCGCCCGCGCAGCGCCGCGGCGGACACGGCGATCCTGGCCGCCACCCGGGCGGCCCTGGTGGAGCTGGGCTGGTCGAAGCTCACGCTGGGCGACGTGGCCACGCGCGCCGGGGTCGCCAAGACCACGCTGTACCGCCGCTGGGCGGGCAAGAACGAACTGGTCGTCGACGCCGTCGCCGAACTCTTCGACGAACTACGGCTGCCCGACCTCGGCAGCCTCGCGGCCGACATCGAGGGCGTCGT
Source organism: Streptomyces sp. SAT1 (assembly GCF_001654495.1). Classification (GTDB taxonomy): domain Bacteria; phylum Actinomycetota; class Actinomycetes; order Streptomycetales; family Streptomycetaceae; genus Streptomyces; species Streptomyces andamanensis. Next base: position 5,030,137 of record NZ_CP015849.1, on the reverse strand, counting down.
CCTCCAGTTCGCGGCGATCCTGGCCCGCCCCGAGGCCAAGAGCGGCCTGATGGCCGTCGTCGCCGAGTCCACCCGCGACGACGCCCTGCGCGAACGCATCCGCGGCTCGATCGTGGAGCGTCAGAAGCGGCTCGTCCTGGAGGGCCGCACCCGGGCGCAGGAGCGCGGCGAACTCCCCCCGGAGACGGACCCGGCGGAGGCCGCCCGCACCGCCGACCTGATCTTCGACATCGTCGCGGGCGCGGTCGTCCACCGCACCCTGGTCAGCGCGGAGCCCGCCGACGAGGAATGGGTGCGGAGCTTCACGGGCGTACTCCTCCTCGGGCTGGGCTCCGCCTCGCAGGTGCCTCCGGCGGCCCCGTAGCCGCCGGTCCGCACTCCTGCCGCAGTCACCGGAGTCAGGCGGGCGGCTCTCAGAAGCCCGCCGGCTCCGTGTACACCCCCCACTCCTCGCGCAGCACCCCGCAGATCTCCCCGAGCGTCGCCTCGGCGCGCACCGCGGACAGCATCGGCTCGATCATGTTGGCGCCCGAGCGCGCGGCCTCCAGCATGGCGTCCAGCGAGGCGCGCACCGCCGCGTCGTCCCGTGCGCCCTTGCGCGCCCCGAGCGCGCGCACCTGCTCGCGCTCCACCTCGTGGCTGACGCGCAGGATCTCCAGGTCGCCGGTGACGGACCCGGTGGCCGTGTTGACGCCGACGACCCGCTTGTCCCCCTTCTCCAGCGCCTGCTGGTAGCGGAACGCGGACTCGGCGATCTCGCCGGTGAACCAGCCGTCCTCGATGCCCCGCAGGATGCCGGAGGTCACCGGTCCGATCGGGTGCCGCCCGTCCGGGTGCGCGCGCAGCCCGCGCTCCTTGATCTGGTCGAAGATCTTCTCGGCGTCCGCCTCGATCCGGTCCGTCAGCTGCTCGACGTACCAGGAACCGCCCAGCGGGTCGGCGACGTTGGCGACGCCGGTCTCCTCCATCAGCACCTGCTGGGTGCGCAGCGCGATCTCGGCGGCCTGCTCGCTGGGCAGCGCCAGGGTCTCGTCCAGGGCGTTGGTGTGCAGCGAGTTGGTGCCGCCGAGCACCGCGGCGAGCGCCTCCACGGCGGTGCGCACGACGTTGTTGTACGGCTGCTGGGCGGTGAGCGAGACACCGGCGGTCTGCGTGTGGAAGCGCAGCCACTGCGCCTTGTCGGTGCGCGCGCCGTACACGTCCCTCATCCAGCGCGCCCAGATGCGGCGGGCGGCGCGGAACTTGGCGATCTCCTCGAAGAAGTCGACGTGCGCGTCGAAGAAGAAGGACAGGCCGGGCGCGAAGACGTCCACGTCCAGGCCGCGGCTCAGGCCCAGCTCGACGTAGCCGAAGCCGTCCGCGAGCGTGTACGCCAGCTCCTGCGCCGCCGTGGCCCCGGCCTCGCGGATGTGGTAGCCGGAGACGGACAGCGGCTTGTAGGCGGGGATCTTGGTCGCGCAGTGCTCCATCAGGTCGCCGATGAGGCGCAGGTGCGGCTCGGGCTGGAAGAGCCACTCCTTCTGGGCGATGTACTCCTTGAAGATGTCCGTCTGGAGCGTGCCGTTGAGGACGGCGGGGTCCACGCCCTGGCGTTCCGCGGCGACCAGGTACATGCAGAAGACGGGCACGGCGGGCCCGCTGATCGTCATCGAGGTGGTGACGTCGCCGAGCGGGATGTCCCGGAACAGGACCTCCATGTCGGCGGCGGAGTCGATGGCCACCCCGCAGTGGCCGACCTCGCCCAGGGAGCGCGGGTCGTCGGAGTCGCGGCCCATCAGGGTGGGCATGTCGAAGGCGACCGAGAGCCCGCCGCCGCCCGCGGCGAGGATCATCTTGTAGCGCTCGTTGGTCTGCTCGGCGTTGCCGAAGCCGGCGAACTGGCGGATGGTCCAGGTCCGCCCGCGGTAGCCGGTCGGGTACAGCCCGCGGGTGAAGGGGTACTCGCCGGGCCAGCCGATCCGCTCGAAGCCCTCGTACTCGTCGCCCGCGCGGGGCCCGTACACCGGCTCCACGGGGTCTCCGGAGAGCGTGGTGAAGTCCGCATCGCGCTTGCGTGCGGCGTCGTACCGGGCCTGCCAGCGTCGGCGGCCCTCTGCGATGGCGTCAGCGTCCATGCTTCAAATTTACTAGGACGTCCTAGTAAATGTCGACGGCTGACCGCCGTACGCGTGCGGTACGGCGGTGCGGCGGTGCGGTTACGCCTCGGCGGCGGCCGGTACGGGGGCCGTGACCTTGGCCTCCAGCTCGCGGCTGATCCGGCGCTCGACGAAGAAGGCGGCGGTGGGGATCGTGCCTGCCAGGAGCACCCACAGCTGGCGCCCGACCGGCAGTTTCGCCTTGGAGCCCAGGTCGAAGGCGACGACCAGGTAGAGCACGTACAGCCAGCCGTGCGCGATGCCGATGACGGTGGTGAACTTCGCCGCCCCGTCGAGCTGGAAACCGTACTTGGCGATCACGCCGAGGGTCAGCAGGACCAGCAGCACGCCGGTGACGTAGGCCATGACGCGGTAGCGGGTCAGCACGCTTCGTTTCATGGATACGAGCGTAACCGCCCGAAAAATCCCCGCTTCGGCGGGGAGCGGTACGCCCTCACGCAGGAGCGCGTCAGGCCGCTGGGAGCACCTCCGCTTCGGCGGAGAGCAGCGCGCTGACCCGCGAAGACCCTACTCGTCCTCGAAGTCCCGCGCAGCGATCCGCAGCGGCCGCAGCATCGCGAAGATCTCCGCGCACTCCTCGGCGTCGTACGCGCCCAGGCCGAAGTCCATCGCCATCAGGTCGCGGGTGGCGGCGTCGACGGCCTCGCGGCCCTTGTCGGTGATGACGGCGAGGGTGCCGCGGCCGTCGTTGGGGTTGGGGCGCTTGGCCACCAGGCCGGACCTGACCAGGCGGTCCACCGTGTTGGTCACGGAGGTGGGATGCACCATCAGCCGCTCGCCGATCTTGGACATCGGCAGCTCGCCGGCCTTGGAGAAGGTGAGCAGCACCAGGGCCTCGTAGCGCGCGAACGTCAGTCCGTACGGCTTGACCACGGCGTCGACCTCGGCCAGCAGGATCTGGTGGGCGCGCATGATGGACGTGATCGCCGCCATGGACGGCACGCTTCCCCAGCGCTGCTTCCAGAGCTCGTCGGCGCGGGCGATGGGGTCGAACGGGAGACTGAGGGGCTTCGGCACGGCATCAGACCCTACCCGCCGGTCATATCGTGGTCAGCCCCGTCTCGCCTTTCGGTCGCCCGGTGCTCGTCCGGCGGTCGTCCGGCGCTCCCCCGGTGTCCGCGCGGACGTCCGCCGGGCGGCGCCCGCCAGCAGGACGCAGCAGACGGTGCCCAGGACCCCGGCGCCCGCGACGGTGACCCGCACGCCGGCGAACTCGGCCGCGACGCCCGCCAGGGCCATGCCCACGCCCTGGAGGGTCATCAGACCGGCGGTGAGCAGGGTCATCGCCCGGCCCCGCAGCTCCTCGGGCACGGCGGCGACGAACCACTGGTCCAGGCCCAGGGTGTAGGCCGATCCGGCGCCGGAGACCAGCAGCAGGAGCAGCGAGAGGGGCAGGCCCGGGTGGAGGGCGTAGCCGAGGTACGGCAGCAGGGCGAGGCTCACCAGCGGCAGGGCGACGCGTTCGCGGGCGGCGGGCGACAGCCGGGAGCCGGCGTACAGCTCGCCCGCCACGGTGCCCACGGGCAGCGCGCACATCAGCAGGCCGAGCCCGGTGGACCCGGTGCCGAGCGCGGCGGCGTACGGGGCGGCCAGGGCCTCGGGCACCACGGCGAACATCGGCGGCACCCAGAACAGCAGCAGCAGGACGCGCGTCCTGCGGTCGGCGAGCACCTGCCGGGCGCCGCGCAGCGAGTCGCCGACCAGGGCGCCGCCCCCGCCGCCGCGCGCGGGCCGGGGGCGGGTGCCGAGGCGGAGCAGGGCGGCGGAGGCCAGGAAGGTGGCCACGGTGATCAGCAGGGCGTGCCGGGGGCTGACCACGGTGAGCAGCAGCCCGCCGAGCCCGTAGCCGACGAGCAGCGCGCTCTGCGAGACGATCCGCAGCAGGGAACGGCCGAGGACGAACAGGTCGCCGTCGCCGAGGATGTCGGCGAGCGTGGCCATGCGGGTGCCCTGGAAGACCGGTGAGACCAGGGCGAGGGCGCATCGGAGCGCGAGCAGGACGCCGATGTGCGCCCCGGGCGCGACCATGCCCGCCACGCACGCCGCGCACACCAGGTCGCAGACGACCAGTACCCGGCGGGCCGGGAAGCGGTCGGCGAGCCCGGCCAGGAGGGTGCCGCCGACGACGTACGGGAGGAAGCCGAGCGCGAAGGTGAGGGCGCTGAGCAGGGGCGAGGCGGTGAGGTCGTAGACGAGGACGGAGAGGGCGATCTCGCTGACGATCACGCCGAGCAGGGAGAGGGCGTGGGCGGCGAAGACGGCCCGGAACTCGGGGACGGCGAAGACCTGGGTGTAGCGCTGCTGCATGGACCGCAGCGTGCGGCCGCCCGGCCGTGCGCCCTAGTGTTTCGGCGACAGCCGAATCTTCGAGAGACCGGGTGGGGTGTGCATGCCGTTCCGGCTGCGTTTCGGTGACGACGATCTGCTGCGGTGCCGCTTCGCGCTGTCGCCGCTGTGGGAGACGCAGGAGGCGGTGCGCACGCTGGGGCGCCCGGACCGGCTGGGCTACCACCCGCACTGGCTGCGGAGCATCGGGGAGGCGGCGCGGGGTCTTGACCTGGGCCTGCTGCGGCTGGTGATGCCGCGCCGGGGGCACAGCCCGGACTTCCTGGGGCCGCCGCCGCTGGGCCCGGCGGCGACGTTCGAGGAGGAGATCGCGGCAGTGCGGGCGGCCGATCCGGTGGCGGCCCGGGAGGATCTGGCGCGCTCCCTGGCGGACACGCCGGGTGCGCCGCGCTCGCCGGGCGGGCGGGCGCTGCTGGCCGATCCGGCGCGCGCGGTGCGGGAGCTGGCCGATCTGCTGGAGGCCGCCTGGCATGTGCTGGTGGAGCCGGAGTGGCCGCGGCTGCGGGCGCTGCTGGAGGCCGACATCGCCTTCCACTCGCGGCGGCTGGCCGAGGTGGGCCTGGAGGCGCTGCTGCCGGAGCTGGACCGGCGGCTGTCCTGGGACGGGCGGACGCTGACCGTGGACTGGCACGGCGAGTACGGGCGCGAACTGGGCGGCCAGGGTCTGGTGCTGATGCCGAGCGTGTTCTCGTGGCCGGACGTGATCAGCGGCTTCGAGCCGCCGTGGCAGCCGACGCTGGTCTATCCGGCCCGCGGCCTCGCGGGGCTGTGGACGGAGCCGGGTGCCGCCGGCGCGCAGGCGCTGGTACGGCTGCTGGGGCGCGGACGGGCCGCGGTGCTGGCCGCGCTGGCCGACCCGGCGACGACATCGGACCTGGCGCACCGGCTGCGGCTGGCCCCCTCGTCGGTGTCCGCGCATCTGGCGGTGCTGCGGGACGCGGGGCTGCTGACCTCGCGGCGCTATGGGCACCGGGTGCTGTACGAGCGGACACCGCTGGGGATGGCGCTGGCGGCGTCCGGAGGGTGAGGGTCCGGGCCGCCCGGCGGTGGGCGTCCGGGGCCGCGGGGGTGCGTGTCCGGGGCCGCCCCAGGGTGCGTGTCCGGGGGCTGAGGCGTGCGCGGGCGCGCGGTCGGACCGCCGGGTGCGCGCCCGCGCAGGCGGAGCCGGTTCGGGCTACTCCCCCGCCAGGTGCCGTTCGACCGTCTCCACCTTGGCGGTGAGGCCGTCGGTGACGCCGGGGCGGATGTCGGCCTTGAGGACGAGGGAGACGCGCGGGGCGCGGGCCTCCACCGCGGCCACGGCGCGCCGGACCACGTCCATGACCTCGTCCCATTCGCCCTCGACGGAGGTGAACATGGCGTCGGTGCGGTTCGGCAGGCCGGACTCGCGCACGACCCGGACGGCGTCGGCGACGTACTCGCCCACGTCCTCGCCGACGCCCAGCGGGGTGACGGAGAAGGCGACGATCACGCGTTCACCACTCCCTCGCGGCGGGCGCGGGAGGCGATGACCGCGTCCTCGGCCTCGCGCTTGAGCTTGCGCTCGGCGAAGAAGCCGCCGGTGGGCAGGACCGAGAGCACGAAGTAGAGGGCGGCGGTCTTCAGCGGCCACTTGGTGCGGTTCCAGGCGTCGGCCCAGAAGAGCACGTAGAGGACGAAGAGGATGCCGTGGATCGCGCCCATCGCGGGGACCGCGTTGAAGTCGGTGGTCCGCTTCAGGACCGAGCAGACCAGCAGGAGCAGGAAGCTGACCGCCTCGGGGGCGGAGACCAGGCGGAGGCGTCGGAGGGCGGTGGCGGTCTTGATGTCCACGGGTCACCTTCGGGGGGATTCGGCGGGATGCGGCGGAAGACGGCCGGGAGCTGCGGCCGGGTTTGTGAACGCAGGCACAAAGTTCCGTCCATTGTGGCAAACCGCCGGGGGTGGTCGGCCCCTAGGGGTGGAGGTCGGGGATTTCTCCACCCGGGCGGGGGGCGATCTCCGTCCGTGGGTGCTGTCGTCGGCGGGCCGTTCGCCGCTACCTTCACTCCGTGGCGATGTTCCGACTGCAGGGCAGCAAGGTGCTCGCCGTCGACATGACCGGGGATGCCGTGAAGGCGAAGAACGGCTCGATGGTCGCGTACGACGGTCAGATGGCCTTCAAGAAGCTGACGGGTGGCGGTGAGGGGCTGCGGGGGATGGTGACGCGGCGGATCACCGGTGAGCAGATGACGGTGATGGAGGTGCGGGGGCAGGGGACCTGCTGGTTCGCGGACCGGGCGTCCGAGATCAATCTCGTCCGCCTCCAGGGGGAGAAGCTGTATGTCGAGTCGAGCAATCTGCTGGCGACGGACGCGGGACTGAGGACGGGCACGACCTTCACCGGGCTGCGCGGCGCCTCGCAGGGCAACGGGCTGTTCACGACCACCGTCGAGGGCAGCGGCCAGGCGGCGATCATGTCCGACGGCCCCGCCGTGGTGCTCCGGGTGAGCGCGCAGTACCCGCTGGTCGTCGACCCGGGCGCCTATATCGCGCACCAGGGAGATCTGCGGCAGACGTTCCAGTCCGGGGTGACCTTCCGCACATTCCTCGGGGAGGGCGGCGGCGAGGCGTTCCAGATCCGCTTTGAGGGGGACGGCCTGGTCTACGTCCAGCCGAGCGAGCGGAACACGATCGCGGGGGACGCGTGAGATGACCTTCCGGGAGATCAACTCGAAGATGGTCGAGGCCACGCTGGTGCCGGGGCAGCGGCTGTTCAGTCAGCGGGGCGCGATGCTGGCGTACCGGGGGGACGTGTCGTTCACCCCGAACATCCAGGGCGGTCAGGGCGGGGTGATGTCCATGATCGGGCGCCGCGTCGCGGGCGAGGCCACCCCCCTGATGACGGTGGAGGGCAGCGGCACGGTCTTCTTCGGGCACGGCGGCCACCACATCCAGGTGATCGGGCTGTCCGGCGACACGCTGTACGTGGAGGCCGACCGCCTGCTCGCCTTCGAGGGCACGCTCCAGCAGGGCACGATGTTCATGGGCTCGCAGGGCGGGATCATGGGCATGGTGCGCGGCCAGGTGACCGGCCAGGGACTGTTCACGACCACCCTCAAGGGGCACGGCGCGGTGGCGGTGATGGCGCACGGCGGGGTGCTGGAGATCCCGGTCACCCCGCAGCGGCCCGTCCATGTCGACCCGCAGGCCTACGTCGCCCACCACGGCGACGTCCGCAACAAGCTGTCGACCGCGCTGGGCTGGCGGGACATGGTGGGCCGGGGTTCGGGCGAGGCGTTCCAGCTGGAGCTGAGCGGCAGCGGCACGGTCTACGTCCAGGCGTCGGAGGAGAAGCTGTGAGCGCGTACGGAACACCCGGCGCCGGGCCCGTGGTGTACGACCCGATGACGCTGCCGGCCGACGACAACGTCAACCACTACACCTTCTGTGTGGAGCTGAAGGGGAGCCAGTGGTTCCTCCAGAAGGGAAAGATGATCGCCTATTACGGGGCGATCGAGTTCAACGGCTTTGGACACGGGCGTCTGGACCGGCTGTTGCGCACCTCGTTCCATTCGCCTCTGCACGCCGCGGACTGGGTGGTGGCGGAGGGTTCGGGGAAGATGCTCCTCGCCGACCGGGCCTTCGATGTGAACTCGTACGACCTGGAGGACGGCAACCTGACCATTCGCTCGGGCAACTTGCTTGCTTTTGAGCCAAGTCTCGCGCTGAAGCAGTCGATCGTTCCGGGCTTCCTCACGCTGATCGGAACCGGAAAATTCGTGGCCGCGTCGAACGGCCCGGTGGTCTTCATGGAACCGCCGATCCGGGTGGACCCGCAGGCGCTGGTCGGCTGGGCCGACTGCCCCTCCCCGTGCCATCACTACGACCACGGCTATCTGACGGGCGTACTGGGCGGCCTACGTGCGATGACAGGGCTCGGCGGGGCCTCCGGCGAGGAGCACCAGTTCGAGTTCGTCGGGGCCGGTACGGTGCTGCTCCAGTCGTCGGAGGCCCTGATGGCGGAGCAGGCCGTGGGGGCGCCCCCGGCCGAGCCCGGGGTGCCCGGCGGGACCGGTCCGGCCGGTCATGGACAGCAGGGACAGCAGGCGGGCGCACCGCGCCTTCCCGGACAGCTGGGAGACCTCCAGCGTCGCTTCGGGCTGTGAGCGGTAGTCTGCGGAGTGTGACGGCTCGAACGCGTGCGCGCCGTCATTCGACCCCCCATTAGTTCGCCTTTCAACTTCTTAGGTAGACTTCATTCATGGAGACCGACACGGCCACGCGCTGGCTGACCAATGCGGAGCAGTGCGCCTGGCGCACCCACCTGGAGGTCAACAGGCTGTTGACGTACCAGCTCGAAAGAGACCTCCAGCCCTTCGGTCTGACGTTGAACGACTACGAGATCCTGGTGAATCTCTCCGAGTCGGAGGACGTGCGGATGCGGATGAGCGACCTCGCCTCCGCCACCCTCCAGTCCAAGAGCCGCCTCTCGCACCAGATCACCCGCATGGAGAACGCGAACCTGGTGCGCCGCGAGAACTGCGAGTCCGACCGCCGCGGGCTGTTCGCCGTCCTCACCGAGCACGGCATGGAGACCATGCAGAAGGTCGCCCCGCACCATGTGGCGTCCGTGCGGCGGCACTTCATCGATCTGCTGGACCCGGAGGCCCTGACGGAGCTGAGCAAGGCGCTCAAGCCCATCGCGGAGCACCTGCGCGGCCAGCGGGGCCGCCCGTGACCGGGGCGGGGCCCGCACTCCGGCCCTGACCCGGCCCGCAGCCCTGACCCGGCCCGCGCTCCCGGCCCCGGGGACCCGTACGCGAACCTGCACCCGGGCCGGCGCCGCCCGACGGCTCGCGATCGGGCCCCGGCAGGCAGCCGCCGCGCCGCCCACCCGCCCGACGGTCACGGCCCGGCGCGGGGCGCCGGAGACCGGGACGCTCCGGTCCGGTCCGCCGGGCGGGCCCCTGGATCCAGGGCACTGCCCGTCCCGCCGGGCCGGGGCCGACACAGCCAGGGGGCGGCGCCCCGGTCCCGAGGCCGTGCAGGACGGGCACGCCGTGCCGGGCCCGCGGACCGTGCGGCGTGGCGCGGCCGCCGTACCGGGTTCGGTCCCGGCGCAGGCCGGCCCGGCGGCCCGGAAGAGGCCCGCGCCCGGCCCGGCGGGTGCGATCCACCGCACCGGAGCGGTCCGGGCGGGCCCGGTCTGCCAGGCAAGGAGTGCGCGCAGGCGGGCCCGCCTGCCAGGCGCGGCCCCGTACGAGGACGGCCCCCGCTCTGCCTGGCCGGGGGCCGCGCAGGGCCCCGGCCGACGCGCACCCGGAGTGCGCGGAGGCGGGCTCCGTCCCGCGGCCGTAGGCCGTGGACCAGGCGCTCCCGCCGGGCCGGGCTCTACCCCTGCGTCAGGCCCGCGACCAGTTCGTCCGCCGCGCGGTACGGGTCGAGGTCGCCGGTGACGATGCGTTCGGCGAGGGCGCTGAGGCGGCGGTCGCCGTGCAGGTCGCCGATGCGTTCGCGCAGGGCCGTGACGGCGATCGTCTCGACCTCGCGGGACGCGCGGGCACGGCGCCGCTCGGCGAGGACGCCGCGCTCCTCCATCCACGCCCGGTGCTTCTCCAGGGCCTCGACGACCTCGTCGATGCCCTCGCCGCGGGCGGCCACCGTCTTGACGATGGGCGGCCGCCAGTCGCCGGGGCCGCGGGCCTCGCCCAGGCCCAGCATGTGGTTCAGCTCGCGGGCGGTGGCGTCCGCGCCGTCCCGGTCGGCCTTGTTGACGACGTAGACGTCGCCGATCTCCAGGATCCCGGCCTTGGCCGCCTGGATGCCGTCGCCCATCCCGGGCGCCAGCAGCACCACGCTGGTGTCCGCCTGGGAGGCGATCTCCACCTCCGACTGGCCGACGCCGACCGTCTCCACCAGGACCACGTCGCAGCCGGCCGCGTCCAGCACCCGGATCGCCTGCGGCGCGGCCCAGGCCAGGCCGCCCAGATGGCCGCGGGTCGCCATCGAGCGGATGTACACACCCGGGTCCGAGGCGTGCTCCGACATGCGGACCCGGTCGCCGAGCAGCGCGCCGCCGGAGAACGGGGAGGACGGGTCGACGGCGAGCACGCCGACCCGCCGGCCCTGCTTGCGGTAGGCCGTCACCAGCGCCGAGGTGGAGGTCGACTTGCCGACCCCGGGCGAGCCGGTCAGACCGACCACATAGGCGTTGCCGGTCAGCGGCGCGAGCGCCGCCATGACCTCCCTGAGCTGCGGTGACGCCCCCTCCACCAGGGAGATCAGCCGGGCCACGGCCCGCGGCCGGCCGTCCCTGGCCTGGGCCACCAGAGAGGAGACGTCCTGCATCACAGCTCCGTTCACGTGTTCCGCGCCGATCTCACGAACGTACGCGGAGGATCGGTCGGGGGGATACCCCGGACACCCCGCTCACCGGGGGTCCGGGGCCGGCCGCGCACCGGGCCGGGGCGGCCCTCAGGCGCCGGGCGGCCCTCAGGCCCCGGGCACCTTGACGATCAGCGCGTCGCCCTGGCCGCCGCCGCCGCACAGCGCCGCCGCGCCCACGCCGCCGCCGCGGCGCTTGAGCTCCAGCGCCAGGTGCAGCACGAGACGGGCGCCGGACATCCCGATCGGGTGACCGAGGGCGATGGCGCCGCCGTTCACGTTCACCCTTTCCGTGGACACGCCGAGGTCCTTCATTGACTGCACGGCCACCGCGGCGAACGCCTCGTTGATCTCGATCAGATCGAGGTCGGAGACCTCCAGGCCCTCCTTGCGCAGGGCGTGCAGGATCGCGTTGGACGGCTGGGACTGGAGGGAGTTGTCCGGACCGGCCACATTGCCGTGGGCGCCGATCTCGGCGATCCACTCCAGGCCCAGTTCCTCGGCCTTGGCCCTGCTCATCACGACCACGGCGGCGGCGCCGTCGGAGATCTGCGAGGAGGAACCGGCGGTGATCGTGCCGTCCTTGGCGAAGGCGGGGCGCAGCCGGGCCAGCGACTCGGCGGTGGTGTCGCCGCGGATGCCCTCGTCCTTGCTGAAGAGCACCGGGTCGCCCTTGCGCTGCGGGATCTCCACGGGGGTGATCTCGGCCTCGAAGACGCCGTTCTTCTGGGCGGCGGCGGCGCGCTGGTGGGACAGGGCGGCGATCTCGTCCTGCTCGGCGCGGCCGATGCCCAGGCGGGTGTTGTGCTTCTCGGTCGACTCGCCCATCGGGATGGTCTCCCAGGGGTCGGTCAGACCGTCGTGGGCCATCGCGTCGAGCATCTCCACCGCGCCGTACTTGAAGCCCTCGCGGGACTTGGGCAGCAGGTGGGGGGCGTTGGTCATGGACTCCTGGCCGCCGGCCACGACGATGTCGAACTCGCCCGCGCGGATGAGCTGGTCGGCCAGCGCGATGGCGTCCAGGCCCGAGAGGCACACCTTGTTGACGGTGAGCGCGGGCACGCTCATCGGGATGCCCGCCTTCACCGCGGCCTGCCGGGCGGGGATCTGGCCCGCGCCGGCCTGGAGCACCTGGCCCATGATCACGTACTGGACCTGGTCGCCCCCGATGCCCGCGCGGTCCAGGGCCGCCTTGATCGCGAACGCGCCCAGATCCGCGCCGGAGAACGACTTGAGCGAGCCGAGCAGCCGGCCCATGGGCGTACGGGCGCCCGCGACGATCACCGAACCGGTCGTACCGGAGTTTCCAGAAGCCATGAGCTGCGATTCCCCTTACCGGCCTGCACAGCCGAGGAGTGAACGAGGGTTTACTTCGAATGTACTGAGCGGCGGTCGGCCGCGTCATCGGGCCGTCGGTGTGATCGCGCGCACGTTGCGTAACCATCCGATCGGCGCTGCACTGAGTCCATGCTGACGCGAATCGACCACATCGGGATCGCCTGCCACGACCTCGACGCGACCGTCGAGTTCTACCGGGCGACGTACGGCTTCGAGGTGTTCCACACCGAGGTCAACGACGAGCAGGGCGTGCGCGAGGCCATGCTCAAGATCAACGAGACGTCCGACGGCGGCGCCTCCTACCTCCAGCTCCTGGAACCGACCCGCGAGGACTCCGCCGTCGGGAAGTGGCTCGCGAAGAACGGCGAGGGCGTGCACCACATCGCCTTCGGCACCGCGGACGTCGACGCGGACGCCGCCGGTATCCGCGACAAGGGCGTGCGGGTCCTGTACGAGGAGCCGCGACGCGGCTCCATGGGGTCACGGATCACCTTCCTGCACCCCAAGGACTGCCATGGCGTCCTCACAGAACTCGTCACTTCGGCGCCCGTTGGGACGGCCGAGCACTGACCGACGTACATAAGGGCCGGTAGGGTTGGGGGCGATCGTCCGCTCAGCGGGCCGATCGCTTTCCGGGGTCCACGTTTCGGGGGACGGACGACGGGGCAGCAGCCCATGCTCCGCCGTTGATCTGACACCATTCCCCGGGGGCCCCGTCCGGCGGATGGACGGAGCTCGTTTGGACAGGCTTGCGACCAGGGGACGGATGGGACCGCGCAGTGCGGGGCTACGAACGCCAGGAGCGAGAGCCGGCGGCTGACGTCGACCACCTCTCTCGGTTCGAGGCCGAGATGGATCGGCTGAAGACCGAGCGGGAGAAGGCGATCCAGCACGCCGAGGACCTCGGCTACCAGGTCGAGGTGCTGCGCGCCAAGCTGCACGAGGCGCGCCGCACCATCATGACCCGGCCCGCCTACGACAGCGCCGACATCGGTTACCAGGCCGAGCAGTTGCTGCGGCAGGCGCAGGTGCAGGCCGAGCAGATCCGCGCCGACGCCGAGCGCGAGCTGAGCCAGGCGCGGGCGCAGACCCAGCGCATCCTCCAGGAGCACGCCGAGGAGGCCGCCAGGCTCCAGGCGGAGCTGCACCAGGAGGCGGTGAACCGGCGCCAGCAGCTCGACCAGGAGCTGGCCGAGCGCCGCCAGACCGTCGAGTCCCACGTCAACGAGAACGTGGCCTGGGCCGAGCAGTTGCGCGCCCGTACGGAGCAGCAGGCCCGTCGGCTGCTGGACGAGTCCCGCGCCGAGGCCGAGCAGGCGATGTCCGCCGCGCGCGCCGAGGCCGAGCGGCTGACCGCCGAGGCCCGGCAGCGGCTGCGCGCCGAGGCCGAGTCGGCGCGCGCGGAGGCCGAGCAGCTGCTGCGCCGGGCCCGCGCCGACGCCGAGCGGATGCTGGGCGCCGCCTCCAGCCAGGCGCAGGAGGCCACCGACCACGCCGAGCGGCTGCGCAGCAGCACGGCGAGCGAGTCGGAGGCCGCCCGCCGCCAGGCCACCGAGCTGAGCCGGGCCGCCGAGCAGCGGATGACGGAGGCCGAGGAGGCGCTGCGCAAGGCGCAGACCGAGGCCGAGAAGCTGGTCACCGAGGCCAAGGAGAGCGCGGCCAGGACGCTGGCCGGCGCCGAGTCGGCCAACGAGCAGCGCACGCGCACCGCCAAGGAGCAGGTCGCCCGGCTGGTCGAGGAGGCCACCAAGGAGGCCGAGTCCACCCGGTCCGAGGCCGAGCAGCTGGTGGCCGACGCCCGCGCCGAGGCGGAGAAGATCCTCGCCGAGGCCGCGGAGAAGGCCCGTACGGCCACCGCCGAGGAGACCGCCACCCAGCTGTCCAAGGCGGCGAAGACCGCCGAGGAGGTGCTGGACAAGGCGTCCGAGAACGCCAAGCGGACCACCAGGGCGGCCGCCGAGGAGGCCGAGCGGATCCGCGGCGAGGCGGAGGCCGAGGCGGACCGGCTGCGCGCCGAGGCGCACGACATCGCCGAGGAGCTCAAGGGCGCGGCGAAGGACGACACCAAGGAGTACCGCGCCAAGACCGTCGAGCTCCAGGAGGAGGCGCGGCGGCTGCGCGGCGAGGCCGAGCAGCTGCGTTCCGACGCGGTCGCCGAGGGCGAGAAGATCCGCGCCGAGGCCCGGCGCGAGGCCGTGGCGCAGATCGAGGAGGCGGCGAAGTCCGCCGAGGAGCTGCTCGCCAAGGCCAAGGCGGACGCCGACGAGCTGCGCGCCGGCGCGAGCGCGGACAGCGAGAAGGTCCGCACCGAGGCCATCGAGCGCGCCACGGTGCTGCGCCGGCAGGCCGAGGAGACGCTGGAGCGCGCCCGCGCGGAGGCCGAGCGGCTGCGCGCGGAGGCCGACGAGCACGCGGAGTCGGTGAAGGCGGACGCCGAGCGGGCCGCGACCGGGCTGCGCGAGGAGACCGAGCGGGCGCTCGCGGCCCGGCAGGCCGAGGCCACCGAGGAGCTGACCCGGCTGCACACCGAGGCCGAGGAGCGCCACGCCGCCGCCGAGCAGGCGCTCACCGACGCCCGCGCGGAGGGCGAGCGGCTGCGCCGGGAGGCCGCCGAGGAGGCCGAGCGGCTGCGCACCGAGGCGGCCGAGCGGATCCGGGCGCTGCGCGAGCAGGCCGAGACGGAGGCCGAGCGGCTGCGCGACGAGGCCGCGGCGGACGCGTCCGCGTCCCGCGCCGAGGGCGAGAACGTGGCCGTGCGGCTGCGTTCGGAGGCCGCGGCGGAGGCGGAGCGGCTGAAGGCGGAGGCCCAGGACACCGCGGACCGGGTCCGCGCCGAGGCGCAGGCCGCCGCCGAGCGGCTGGGCGCGGAGGCGTCCGAGGCGCTGGCCGCCGCGCAGGAGGAGTCCGCCCGGCGCCGCCGCGAGGCCGAGGAACTGCTCGGTTCGGCCCGCCAGGAGGCCGACCAGGAGCGGGAGCGGGCGCGCGAGCAGACCGAGGAACTGCTGGCGTCGGCGCGCCGCCGGGTGGAGGAGGCGCAGGCCGAGGCCACCCGTCTGGTGGAGGAGGCCGACCGGCGGGCCACCGAGATGGTGTCGGCCGCCGAGACGCACGCGCAGCAGGTACGGGACTCCGTGGCCGGGCTGCACGAGCAGGCGCAGGAGGAGATCACCGGGCTGCGTTCGGCCGCCGAGCACGCGGCGGACCGTACGCGCCGGGAGGCCGAGGAGGAGGCGGACCGGGTCCGCGCCGACGCCTACGCCGAGCGGGAGCGGGCCAGCGAGGACGCGGCCCGGCTGCGGCGCGAGGCGGGCGAGGAGACGGAGGCCGCCAAGGCGCTCGCCGAGCGCACGGTGTCCGAGGCCATCGCGGAGGCCGAGCGGGTCCGCGCGGATGTCTCCGAGCACGCGCAGCGGGTGCGTACCGAGGCGTCGGACACGATCGCGCAGGCCGAGCAGGACGCCACGCGCACGCGTGCGGACGCCCGGGACGACGCGAACCGGATCCGTTCGGACGCGGCGACGCAGGCGGACACGCTGATCTCCGAGGCGCGCGCGGAGGCCGAGCGGCTCCAGACGGAGACGATCGCCGAGGCCGAGCGGCTGCGTACGGAGACGATCGCCGAGACGGACCAGTTGCGGGCCGGCACGGTCGCCGAGGCCGACCGGCTGCGCACGGAGACGGCGGCCGAGGCCGAGCGGGTGCGCACCGAGGCGCTGGCCGAGGCCGACCGGGTGCGGGCCGAGTCCGTCGCCAAGGCGGAGAAGCTGATCTCGGACGCCACCGGGGACGCGGAGCGGCTGCGGGCCGAGGCCGCCGAGACGGTGGGCTCCGCGCAGTCGCGGGCCGAGCGGATCCGTACCGATTCCGAGCGGGTGAAGGCGGAGGCGGCGGCGGAGGCCGAGCGGCTGGTGACGGCCGCCCGCGAGGAGGCCGAGCGGACCCTGGACGAGGCCCGCAAGGACGCCAACAAGCGGCGTTCGGAGGCGGCCGAGCAGGTCGACAAGCTCATCAACGAGACCACGGCGGAGGCCGACAAGCTGCTCACCGAGGCACAGGCGAGCGCGGTCAAGTCCAAGGCGGACGCGGAGGCGCAGGCCGATACGATGGTGGGCGCGGCCCGCCAGGAGGCCGAGCGGATCCTGTCCGAGGCGACGGTCCAGGGCAACAGCGCGGTGGAGAAGGCCCGTACGGACGCGGACGAGCTGCTGGTCGGGGCCCGCCGGGACGCCACCCAGATCCGGGAGCGCGCCGAGGAGCTGCGGACGCGCCTCACCTCGGAGATCGAGGAGCTGCACGAGCGGGCCCGCCGGGAGGCGGCCGACACGATGAAGTCGGCCGGGGACCGCTGCGACGCGCTGATCAAGGCGGCCGAGGAGCAGCTGGCGAAGGCGCAGGCGAAGGCCAAGGAGATCGTCTCGGACGCCAACTCCGAGGCGGGCAAGGTGCGTATCGCCGCGGTCAAGAAGGCCGAGGGGCTGCTCAAGGAGGCCGAGCAGAAGAAGGCCAAGCTCTCCAAGGAGGCCGAGGAGCTGAAGGCCGAGGCGGTCCGGGAGGCGCGGCGCACGGTCGAGGAGGGCAAGCGCGAGCTGGAGACCCTGGTGCGCAGGCGCGAGGACATCAACGCCGAGATCTCCCGGGTGCAGGACGTGCTGGAGGCGCTGGAGTCCTTCGAGGCGCCGGGGTCCGGGAAGGACGCCGGGGTCCGGGCGGGCGCGACGGTGGGTGCGCCCCGTTCCGGGGAGAAGTCGTCAGAGGGGTAGTCAGAAGGTTAGCCTTTAGGGTGAATTCGGGGCCTCACGGGGGAGCTTCCGAAGGGTGCGCCGTGGTGCTTGGCAAGCGCTGCGGCGGTCAGCCACTCAAAAGAGGTGTCATTCTCCAGATCAAACACGTATCCGCTCGATGACACACCGCTTCGGCCCCTAGGATTCGACCTATCACCTCACCGGTCTCATTCGACAGGAACCCCATGAGCGACACTTCCCCCTACGGCTTCGAGCATGTGCGGCGTGGGTACGACCGCGCTCAGGTGGACGATTACATCGCCAAGCTGGTCTCCGACCATGACAGGGCTCTCTCCCGTGTCACCACGCTGGAGAAGCGCATCGAGGAGCTCCACCTAGAGACGCAGAACGCCCAGGCCCAGATCACCGACGCCGAGCCGTCGTACGCCGGTCTGGGCGCGCGCGTCGAGAAGATCCTCCGCCTCGCCGAGGAGGAGGCCAAGGATCTGCGCGAGGAGGCACGGCGCGCGGCCGAGCAGCACCGCGAGCTGGCCGAGTCGGCGGCCCAGCAGGTCCGCAACGACGCCGAGTCCTTCGCCTCCGAGCGCAAGGCCAAGGCCGAGGACGAGGGCGTCCGGATCGTCGAGAAGGCCAAGAGCGACGCCTCGCAGCTGCGCAGCGAGGCGCAGAAGGACGCGCAGTCCAAGCGCGAGGAGGCGGACGCCCTCTTCGAGGAGACCCGCGCCAAGGCCGCGCAGGCCGCCGCCGACTTCGAGACGAACCTCGCCAAGCGCCGCGAGCAGTCCGAGCGCGACCTGGCGTCGCGACAGCAGAAGGCGGAGAAGCGCCTCGCGGAGATCGAGCACCGCGCGGAGCAGCTGCGTCTGGAGGCGGAGAAGCTGCGCACCGACGCCGAGCGCCGGGCCCGGCAGACCGTGGAGACGGCGCAGCGCCAGGCCGAGGACATCGTGGCCGACGCCAACGCCAAGGCGGACCGGATCCGTTCGGAGTCCGAGCGCGAGCTCGCGGCGCTGACCAACCGCCGCGACTCGATCAACGCCCAGCTGACGAACGTCCGCGAGATGCTGGCGACGCTGACCGGTGCCGCGGTGGCCGCGGCGGGCACCCCCGCCGAGGACGAGCCGGTCTCCCGCGGGGTCCCCGCCCAGCAGACCCGGTAGGCGCAGAGGCAGACCCGGTGGACCGGGGCGGCGGCTCGGCCGCCCTCCGTCGCGGGGCCGGTCGCCGTCGAGCCCCCCGTCGCCTTCCGGTGGCGGGGGGCTCGGCGCGCCCTTAGCGTGGCCGCATGATCGAACTGGCGGGGCTGACCAAGCGCTACGGCGAGAAGGTGGCGGTCGACGACCTCACGTTCACGGTGCGGCCGGGCACCGTCACCGGTTTCCTGGGGCCCAACGGGGCCGGGAAGTCGACGACCATGCGGATGATCCTGGGTCTCGATCACCCCACCGGCGGAGACGTGCGCATCGACGGCCGGCACTACCACGAGCTGACGGACCCGCTGACGTACATCGGCGCCCTGCTGGACGCCAAGGCCGTGCACGGCGGGCGCAGCGCCTACCACCATCTGCTGTGCCTGGCGCAGAGCAACGGCATCCCCGAGCGCCGGGTGCACGAGGTGCTGGAGACGGTGGGTCTGGCGGCGGTGGCCCGGAAGAAGGCGAAGGGGTTCTCGCTCGGCATGAGCCAGCGCCTGGGCATCGCGGGCGCGCTGCTGGGCGATCCGCGGATCCTGATGTTCGACGAGCCGGTCAACGGGCTGGACCCGGAGGGCATCCACTGGATCCGCTCTCTGATGCGGTCGCTGGCCACCGAGGGCCGTACGGTCTTCGTCTCCTCGCACCTGATGAGCGAGATGGCGCTGACCGCCGACCACCTCGTGGTCATCGGGCAGGGGCGGCTGCTGGCGGACACCTCCATGGCGGACTTCATCGCGCGCAACTCGCGCTCCCACGTCCGGGTCCGCACCCCCGACCGGGAACGGCTGCTGGACGCGCTGCACCGGGCCGGGATCCAGGCCGTGCAGGGCGGTGACGGGGCGCTGGAGGTGGACGGCGGCCGGTCGGAGGAGATCGGTGAGCTGGCCGCCCGCCACCAGGTGGTGCTGCACGAGCTGAGCAGCCGGCAGTCCTCGCTGGAGGAGGCGTTCATGCGGCTGACCGCCTCGTCGGTGGAGTACCACGCGCACGCGGAGCCGGCCGAGCGGCCGTGGGGCGCGGACTGGAGCACGCGGACCGGGCCGCCGCCCGAGGGGACCGTACGGGACGCGGCGCCGACGACGGTGGAGGGCTGAGACATGGCGGCGACCCAGGTGATCCGCTCGGAGTGGACGAAGATCCGGTCGGTGGCGTCGACGGTGTGGACGCTGTCCCTCGCCGTGGTCGTCACCCTCGCGCTGGGCATGCTGATCTCGGCGCTCTCGCGCAACGAGTTCGGGAACATGCCCGCGCGGGAGCGGCTCTCCTTCGACCCGACCTTCGTCAGCTTCGCGGGCATGACCATCGGACAGCTCGCGATGATCGTGTTCGGGGTGCTGGTGGTGTCCAACGAGTACAGCACCGGCATGATCCGCACCTCACTGGCCGCGGTGCCGCGGCGCGGGGCGTTCCTGGCGAGCAAGGTGGCCGTCGCCGCGGCCCTGGCGCTGCTGGTCGGCATGGCCACCAGCTTCGCCGCGTTCTTCCTCGGGCAGGCGATGCTCGGCCCGCTGCGGACCTCGATCACCGCGCCCGGTGTGCTGGGCGCGGTCATCGGCGGCGGCCTCTACATGACGCTGATCGCGGTGTTCTCGATGGCGGTCGCGGTGATGCTGCGCTCCCCGCTGCTGTCGCTGGGCATCCTGATGCCGTTCTTCTTCCTGATCTCCAACATCCTGGGCAATGTCTCGGCGACGAAGAAGGTCGGCCAGTACCTGCCGGACCAGGCGGGCAGCCGCATCCTGCGGGTCCTCCCCCGGGTCGGCGACGACACCCCCTACGGTCCCTGGGGCGGTCTCGGCATCATGGCGCTGTGGGTGATCGCGGCGCTCGCGGCCGGCTACGCGCTGCTGCGCAGGCGGGACGCCTGAGGACGGAACACCGCAGATCCTGACGTACCGGGCCGCCCTGGCTTTACCTTCTTTTGGCCGGAACCGTCAGCGCCCGGATAAGCTCCTAAGCCTTACGGGGGCGTGTGCCCCGCTGTCCTGAACCTGGGACAGCAACCTTCCGATGGGACCGGAGCATGATCGAGGCAGTCGGCCTGACCAAGCGCTACGGCGCCAAGACCGCCGTATCCAACCTCTCCTTCCAGGTACGGCCCGGTGCCGTCACCGGCTTCCTCGGGCCGAACGGCTCGGGCAAGTCGACGACCATGCGGATGATCCTCGGCCTGGACAACCCGACCGCGGGCTCGGTGACGATCGGCGGCTATCCCTACCGGCGGCTGCCCAACGCTCCGCGCCAGGTGGGCGCCCTGCTGGACGCCAAGGCGGTGCACGGCGGCCGGACCGCCCGCAACCACCTGCTGTCGCTGGCGCAGCTGTCGGGCATCCCGGCCCGCCGGGTGGACGAGGTGCTGGGCGTGGTCGGTCTCCAGGAGGTGGCCCGCCGGCGCTCCAAGGGCTTCTCGCTCGGCATGGGGCAGCGGCTCGGCATCGCGGCGGCGCTGCTGGGCGATCCACAGGTGCTGCTCTTCGACGAGCCGGTCAACGGCCTCGACCCGGAGGGCATCCTCTGGGTGCGCAACCTGATGAAGTCGCTGGCCGCCGAGGGCCGGACGGTGTTCGTCTCCTCGCATCTGATGAGCGAGATGGCGCTGACCGCGGACCATCTGATCGTCATCGGGCGTGGGCAGCTCCTCGCCGACATGAGTGTGACGGACTTCATCTCCGCGAACTCCGCCGACTTCGCCCGGGTCCGGGTCCCCGACGCCGAGCCGCGGCAGCGGGAGAAGCTGTCGTCCGCGCTGACCGGCGCGGGCGGGCAGGTGCTGCCCGAGCAGGACGGCGCGCTGCGGGTGACGGGGCTGGCGCTGTCCCGCATCAGCGACCTCGCGCACGAGGCCGGCGTCCGGCTGTGGGAGCTGTCCCCGCACCAGGCCTCCCTGGAGGAGGCGTACATGCGGATGACGCAGTCGGTGGTCGACTACCGCTCGACGACCGACGCCAAGTCCGGTCTGATGCAGCCCCTGCCGCCCGGCGCGCAGCCGCCGGTGCCGGTGCCGGGCCAGGGCCAGCCCGGCTGGTACGCCCCGCCGCCGCCCCAGGCGCAGCCCGCCGCGGGCCCCTACGGCGGCCCGCCCCGGCCGTACGCGGGCGCGGGGGCGCCGAACCCGTACGCGGGTGCCGCCCAGGCCCCGGCCCCGCCCGCCACGGCACCGGCCGCCGCACCGGCACCGGCACCCGCACCCGCACCCGCACCCGCAGCAGACGTCACCCAGTCCGAGGACGCCCGATGAGCACGCCGCAGACTCCGATGCCGCCGACTCCGCAGCCCGCCTGGCAGGCGGGGGCACCCTCCGCACCGTCCGTCCAGCCCGGTTACACCTCGCCGATCCCGGTCGTGCGGACGCATCTGGGGCACGCGCTCGCCTCGGAGTGGACGAAGATCAAGTCGGTGCGCTCCACGATGTGGACGCTGGGTGTGTTCATCGTGCTGGTGGTCGGCGTCGGGCTGCTGGTCGGCGCGGTCGTCGCGCACTCCTCCGCCGACATGTCCGGCGACGACAACGTACTGACGCTGGGCTTCATCGGGGTGCTCCTGGGCAGCATCTGCATCATCACGCTCGGCGTGCTGACCACCGCCTCCGAGTACGGCACCGGCATGATCCGCACCACCATGACCGCCTGTCCCAGCCGGGGCCGGGTGCTGGTGGCGAAGGCCCTGGTGTTCTTCCTGCTCTCCTTCGTCATCACGCTGGTGTGCACCGCGCTGGTCGCGGTCGCCCAGACGGCGATGCTGGACGGCAGCGGCGCGCGTCGGCCGACCGGCGGGGAGTGGTTCAAGGCCACGGTCGGCGTCAGCTTCTACCTGGCGCTGCTGGGGCTGGTCTCGCTGCTCATCGGCTCGGTGCTGCGGCACTCGGCGGGCGGCATCACCATCATGATCGGGGTGGTGCTGGCGCCGCTGGTCATCGCGCTGTTCATGTTCACGCGCTCGCTGGAGTCGGTGCGCAACGCGCTGTTCGAGTACTCCATCCCGAACCAGCTCGGTGTCTTCTACTCCAGCTCGCTGAGCGATTCCGGCCCGGCGGGCTGGGATCCGCTGTGGATCATCCTCGGGGTGACCGCCGTGGTCGGCGCCGGCGCCTGGGCGCTGCTGCGGGAGCGGGACGTGTAGCAAGCCGTACGGGATCCCTCTGGGCCTCAGAACCTCGGCGCGTCCCGGGACCGCCGCACCCGCGTGGTGCGGCGGTCCTTCGCGTTCCAGCAGGCCTTGTGCCAGTGGCGGCGGTCGTCCACGCCCGCGTACTCGGGCCAGGCGACCACGTGCGGGACGCCGGGGCCGATCAGCTGGTCGCACCCCGGGCAGCGGTAGGTCTTGCCGGCCGTGCCGGCGCCCGCGACATGGCGTACGCACCACTCCTCGCCCTGCCAGCTCTCGGTGGACTGCCAGCCCCCGTAGCGGCTCGCCGCGTCGTCCTCGGCGCTCCGGCCCGGGGAGCCAGGACCTTTGGGACGGTTGCGACGCGGGGACACGGGACACCTCACCGGGTTCTGCGAAGGGAACGGGATGACTCCAGCGTACGCGGCGCCGCCGAGCGGACACGCAAAGAACCGGATTGCCCGCCGAACCGCCCAAGTCGCTCTCCGGAACGGTCAATTCCGCAGACAATCCGGAAATCCCTCCGCCAAGCCGTGTCCTGGGCACGTGTCGGACGGTTATGCCGCGTGGGGGAGCTCCGCGTCGGAGCCGAGGAAGCAGGAAGAGCGATGCGCGTAGGAAGTTTCGTGTTGGCGGCCCAGTTCCCCGGGCAGGGCCAGGGGGAGGCGCTGCACCGCGCGGTCCGCACCGCCGAGGTCGCCGAGGAGGCCGGCCTGGACGCGGTCTGGCTCGCCGAGCACCACTTCGTACCGTACGGGACGTGCCCGTCGGCCATCACCCTGGCCGCGCTGCTGCTCGGCCGCACCCGCCGGCTGCGCGTCGGGACCGCGGTGAGCGTGCTGCCCACCGTCCATCCGGTCGCGCTCGGCGAGCAGGCCGCGCTGCTGCATCTGACGAGCGGCGGGCGGTTCTCGCTGGGCGTGGGCCGCGGCGGGCCCTGGGTGGACCTGGAGGTCTTCGGGGCGGGCCTCGCGGCGTACGAGTCGGGGTTCCCGGAGTCGCTCGACCTGCTGCTGCGCTGGCTGCGCGAGCCGTCGGTGGCGGCCGACGGGGAGCGGTTCGCCTTCCGAGAGGTGGCCGTGGTGCCCCGGCCGGACGAGGCGCTGACCGAGACCCCGGGGCCCGAGGTCGTCGTCGCCTGCACCTCCCCGGCGAGCGTGCGGCTGGCCGCCGAGCGCGGGCTGCCGATGCTGCTCGGGATGCACGCGGGCGACGAGGAGAAGGCGGAGATGGTCGCGCTGTGGCGGCGCTGCGCGCGGGCCGCCGGGCGTCCGGAGGAGCGGATCGCCGACGCGGGCCATGTCTCGGCGGGCGTCTGCCACATCGCGGACCGCGACGCCGACGCCGCGGAGACGCTGCTGAAGGCCATGCCGGGATGGCTGAAACAGGGACTGGACGCGCATGTGACCGTGGACGGCCGCAGCCGCCGGATGCGTGATCCGCTGGCCTACACGGAGATGCTCTGCGCCCTGCACCCGGTGGGCAGCCCGCAGCGGTGCGCCGACCGTCTGGCGGCGACCGCCGAGCGCACCGGCATCTCCCGCTTCGCCCTGCTCGTCGAGGGCTCCGGCGAGCTGGCCGCGACCGAGGAGACCGTACGCCGGCTGGGCGCCGAGGTGCTCCCCCGGCTGCGCTGAACCGGACGTGCCGGACCGGCCGGGCCGGATCAGCGGCGGACCGGACGTGCCGGACCGGCCGCACGGCGTCGGCGGCGGACCGGCCGGGCCGGGCTGGACCGGCGGCGGGCCGCCGCCGGAGGGCCTGCCGCCCCGGCCTCCATGATTCTCCCGCGGGCGGGGCGGCAAGCCGACGACCACTGCCCCCTCAGCAGTCCCTGAACTCCGGCGACTGGTTGAGCACCTGGCTGCGCACCGAAGTGAACCGGGCCAGCCGCTCATCGACCGAGCCGTCCAGCGGGAACACCGCCACGCGGTGGCAGTTCTGGAAGGCCAGCCGCACACCGAAGTGCCGCTGCAACGCGCCGCGTATCGCGTCGCTCGCGAGTGCACGCAGCAGTTGGCCGCGTGCCTGCTCGTCCGGCGGAGGCGTCTGGTTGTCGGCGAAGTCTCCGCCGTCGACCTTCAGCTGGGCCACCAGGGAGCTGATCATCTCCCACGCATAGGGCAGGGAGGTCCGGACGCAGTCGACGAAGGCAGCTTCGTCGACCTCGCCTCGCTCGGCCTGTTCGAGTAGGGCCGGTGAGACGTCGAGCGACATGGGTTCTCCTCTCGCACCCCCGACCAGCAGGGGTTGCCGGACAGATGAGGGAGTTCGTGATACCGAACACGGTGAGTACACACATCGCGACCTCCCGTTCCTACGGTAGGCAACGAAACGAGGGCTTACCAGGCGAATGCGCGTACCCGCCGGTCGAGTTGGGAACACAATCGGCCACAAGTGAACACGGGTGATCCAGGGAAAAATGGGGCGGTTCCGCGCGGGGCGGCCACCGGGCGCGAGCGGAGCAGGACGGGCGAATCGCGTACGGCGCCGTGTGTCGAGTAGCGTTGCCGACCATGCGTCTCGTCATCGCCCGGTGCTCCGTCGACTACGCGGGCCGGCTCACCGCCCACCTTCCCTCGGCACCCCGTCTGATCCTGGTCAAGGCCGACGGCAGCGTCTCGATCCACGCGGACGACCGCGCCTACAAGCCCCTGAACTGGATGTCGCCGCCGTGCGCCCTCAAGGAGGGCGCGGGCGAGGAGGAAGGGGTCTGGACCGTCGTCAACAAGGCGGGCGAGAAGCTCATCATCACGATGGAGGAGATCCTCCACGACTCCTCGCACGAACTCGGCGTCGATCCCGGGCTGATCAAGGACGGCGTGGAAGCACACCTCCAGGAGCTCCTCGCGGACCGCATCGACACCCTCGGCGAGGGCTACACGCTGATCCGGCGTGAATACATGACGGCGATCGGCCCGGTGGACATCCTGTGCCGGGACGGCGAGGGGCAGACCGTCGCGATCGAGATCAAGCGGCGCGGCGAGATCGACGGGGTCGAGCAACTCACGCGCTATCTGGAGCTGTTGAACCGCGACCCGCACCTCGCGCCGGTGCGCGGCATCTTCGCCGCCCAGGAGATCAAGCCCCAGGCCCGCGTCCTCGCCACCGACCGCGGCATCGGCTGCCAGATCCTGGACTACGACGCCCTGCGCGGCATCGAGGACGACAAGCTGCGGCTGTTCTGACCCCCGCGGGCCCGGGGCACGCGCCCCGGGCCGTCGCCCCGGCTCGGACGGCTCAGACCGTCCCGGCGTCCGGACCGGCGGTGCCGCCGTCGCCGCCCTCGCCGCTCTCGCCGCTCTCGGGCGCCGTCGCGGAACTGCTCGCCGTGGCCGGGGCCGACAGGCTGCTGGTGACGGTGCTGGACGGGCTGGTGGTGTCCGTGCCCGTCGGCGCCGGAGAGGTGGACTGCGACGGCGGGGGCGTCGAGTGGGACGGGGTCGAACTCTGCGACGGCGACGTGCTCTCCGAGGGCGGCTGACCGGCTGTGCCGGACGGCTTCGGCGTACCGCCGCCACCCGTGCTGCCGCCCGTCCCCGTCCCCTTGGTGGAGCTGGAGCCCGGAGAAGGCTTGTCCGAGGCGCCCGGAGGCACCGGGTCGTCCGAGGTGCCGGGGGTGCCGTCGGGTCCCGGGTCCGTGGGCCGCCCGCTGGGCACGACGGTCGCCGAGGCACCCCCGGTGCCCGGGGCGCCCCCGTCACCGCCGCTGCCGCTGCCGCCGTCCTGCGGGCTGTCGGCGGCCGGGTCGCCGTCGCCGGCGTCCTGGCTCGCGGACGGGTTGCCGCCGACCTTCCCTGAGGGATCGTCGGTGTCCTTGTGGGAGGTGGCGCCCAGCGTCACCACCGTGCCGAGGACGGCCGCGAGGAGCGCGCCCGCGCCCGCCGCCACCAGGTTGCGCCGGGCGAAGCCCTTCAGCCCGGCGCGGTGCCTGGCCGGGGCGTGGGAGGGCGGCACGGACGGTCCGTGGGGGACGGTCGGCGCACCGCTGTCCGAGGGCTGGTAGGTGACCAGCGTGCCGGACGTCTCCTCGGCGGGCGGCCGCAGCGCCGGGAAGGGCGCGGGAACACCGCTGGGCGGCGACACCGGCTCCTCCGGGAGGTACGGCGTGCCCTCCCCCGGGCCGAGGGCGGCCATCGCGCCGAGCCCCGGCGCGGTGCCCGAGCGGTCCGCGACCAGGGCGAGCGCACGGCGTCCGGCGACGGTGCCGCGCCGGTCGGAGAGCGCGCCGCGCAGGCCGATGGAGGCCTCCAGCTCGGCGCGGGCCCGGTCCAGCAGGCCGCCGCAGAGCGCGAGGATGCCCAGCTCATGGTGGAAGTACGCCTGCTCGGCAACCTGTCCGGCGAGCCGGGACGCCTCGGTGCCGAAGCGCAGCGCGCGTTCCCAGGCGCTCCAGCCGAGTCCGGCGGCGAACGCGGGCGCCGCGGCGCGGGCGAGGTGGACGGCGGTGCTCTCCTCGCCCTCGGCGGGCGGCGCGGTGAGCGGTACGAGCACGGCGAGGGCGGCGAGCACGGCGTCCGCCTCGGCGGTGACCCGCTCGGGCGTCACCGAGGGGTGCGCGGCCCACCAGGCGTAGTGCCGGGCGGCGCTGTCGGCCCGCTCGGCCGCGTCGTCGCCGTATCCGGCGGCCTCCAGCTGGGTGAGGACGCCGGCGGCGAGCCGGTGGCGGGAGCCGACCGGGGAGACCAGGCCGCAGCTCGCCAGTTCGCCGAGGGCGGCGTCGGCGTGGGTGTCGCCGATCAGGGCGGGCAGATGGGCCTGGTGGGGCACCTCGCCGCCGAGCGCGACGGCGAAGCGCAGGGTGGCGCGGGCCGAGTCGCTGAGCCGGGAGGCGAGCAGCGGGGCGGGCGCGGCGGCCTCGCCGAGCGAGGGCAGGGGCACGTCGTCGCCGTCGCCGCCCTCGAAGGGGGCGTCCTCGGGCGGGGTGTCGGCGAAGACGCCGAACTCCTCCACGGCGCTGGTGCCGGCCCGCAGCCGGTCGCGCTGGCGCAGCAGGGCACCGGCCTGGACGAAGCGCAGCGGCAGGCCCTCGGACTCGAACCAGAGGTCGCCGGCCCAGTTGGCCTCCTCCTCGGTGAGGATCCGGCCGGCGCCGCGTTCGATGAGTTCGACGCCGCCGGCCCGGTCGAGGCCGCCGAGGAAGACCTCTTCGACGGCGGAGTCGGCCGAGGGCGCGGGCACGTCCGGGGTGGCGGCGATCAGGAAGGCGCACTCGGGTGTCGCGTCGAGGAGTTCGTCGAGCGCGGTGCCGCCGAACTCGATGTCGTCCAGGACGACGACGGCGCCGATCTCGCGCAGGTGCTCCAGGAGTTCGTCGCGGTCCGGCCGGTGCAGCGGGGCGTGCCGTACGGCGTGGAAGAGCTCGTGCAGCAGGTCGCCCGCGGTGCGGCGGTGGCCGTTGAGCCGGACGACGCCGTCCGGGGCGAGCCCGGCGCAGTCCTGGGCGACCAGGTCGAGGAGGCTGGTGCGGCCGGAGCCGCCGGGGCCGGTGAGGCGTACGGAGCGGCCGCGGGCCAGCAGCCGGACCAGCCGCTCGCGCTCCTCCTGGCGTTCCAGGAGGGGTTCGGGCGAGGGCGCGGGGCCGGACGGGACGGGCGGCTTCGCCGCGCGGTCGGCCTCGGTGCGTTCGGCGGCCGTGCGCGGGCGCGGGCGGCCGGGTACGTCGGCGGGCGGGCAGACCTCGATCTCGCTGCCGTCGACGGGGTTGACGGTGAGCAGGAAGTCGCCGGTGACCAGGCGCACGGTACGGGCCGGTGCGGCGGCGGGCGGCGGGAAGTCGGCGGCGCGGGACGTGCCGGGATGGCGCCGGCCGGGCGTGTGGCCGTCGCCGTCCTGGCCCATGTCCTCGGGCTCCCGGGTGTTCGGGTCCATGGGTTCCATTGCGTGCAAGCTCCCCAGAGGCGTCGTGTGCTGCTGGTCCAGCCCTCCCGGCCGTGTGCCGCACTGCGCGCTGTCGCTCTGGTCCGGGCCCGCTCGAGGGTGGCGAGGCAGCGGGCGACCGAACCCTAAACCTTCGCACAGTATCGCCGACAGGGCGGGGTACCGCGGAGCCCGAGAGGTCACGGTCTCGTGAGGATTGGGGCCGACGTCACGTTCCGTGCCGTCCGGCCGGGTCCCGTCCGCGGCCGGTCCGCCGCCCGCGGGAGGTCACACGCGGGGCAGGGACTCCACGCCGATGCCGCCCTCGATGGCGAGGATGCGGTGCAGCCGGGTGGCGACCAGCAGGCGCTGCATCTGGGCCGGTACGCCGCGCAGGACCAGGCGTCGGCCGCAGCGGCCCGCGCGCCGGTGCGCGCCCATGATCACACCGAGTCCGGTGGCGTCCCAGGAGTCGAGCCCGGACAGGTCGAGGACCAGGTCGCCGACACCGTCGTCCACGGCCGAGTGCAGGGCCGTACGGGCGTCCGCCGCGCTGCGGACGTCGAGCCGGCCCCCGACGACCACCTCGGTGTGGTCGCCCCTGATGTACATATGCGCTCCCCGTGAATGCGGTGGCGTGCTCCGTGTGACGGTGACTGTGCAACGTCTGACTGCGTGTGTGGCGATGCGGTTGCTGTCTGTGGGCGAACCGATACCGAATTCACCCCGAAGGGTGATACGGCTGCCCCCGGAGCGGTCTCAGTGCTTGTAGAAGCCCTGCCCGCTCTTGCGCCCGATGTCACCGGCGTCAACCATCCGGCGCATCAGTTCCGGCGCGGCGAACTTCTCGTCCTGGGTCTCGGTGTAGATGTTGCCCGCGGCGTGCAGCAGGATGTCGACGCCGGTGAGGTCGGCGGTGGCGAGCGGGCCCATGGCGTGGCCGAAGCCCAGCTTGCAGGCCAGGTCGATGTCCTCGGCGGTGGCGACGCCCGACTCGTAGAGCTTGGCCGCCTCGACGACGAGGGCGGTGATGAGACGGGTGGTCACGAAGCCGGCCACGTCGCGGTTGACGACGATGCAGGTCTTGCCGACCGACTCGGCGAACTCCCGCGCGGTGGCGAGGGCTTCGTCGCTGGTCTTGTGGCCGCGGACGAGTTCGACGAGGCGCATCATCGGCACCGGGGAGAAGAAGTGCACGCCGACGACCCGTTCGGGGCGCTCCGTGACGGCCGCGATCTTGGTGATCGGGATGGCGGAGGTGTTGGAGGCGAGGACGGTGTCCTCGCGGACCAGCTTGTCGAGGGTGCGGAAGATCTCGTGCTTGACGTCGAGCTTCTCGAAGACGGCCTCGACGACGACGTCGGCGTCCGCTGCGGCGTCCAGGTCGGTGGTGGTGGTGATCCGGGCGAGGGCGGCCTCGGCGTCCTCGGCGGCCAGCTTGCCCTTGCCCACGAACTTGTCGTACGACGCCTTGATGCCGTCGGTGCCACGCGTGAGCGCCTCGTCGGTGACGTCCCGCAGGACGACGTCCCAGCCCGCCTGCGCGGAGACCTGGGCGATGCCGGACCCCATGAGACCGGCTCCGATGACGGCGAGCTTGCGTGCCACTGAGACTCCCCTGGTGAACGACTGCGCAGGCGCCTGCGCGCGGCTGAAGGACGGCTTTCACGCTCTTTGCGTCTATGCCTCTCGGCGGACATTAGCGCCCGCGCGGCGCTGTGTGACCGGTAAGTAACGCGCGTCACGTCTCAATTGACGGACATCACACCGGCAGGGGTCACTGGGCGCCCCGGACGGCGTAGTTGAGCACCTTCTCGCTCAACACGTCCTCGATCTCGTCGAGGAGGTCCAGCACCTCGCGGGACACCTCCCGGGGGGCGCGGCCCGCGAGCATCTCGCGGCCGACGGCCGCCATCACGGTGGCGTGCACCCAGCCGATCTGACCGGACATCAGGCCGGGCAGCGGGTCGTCCGCGGGGGCTCCGGACTCCTCGCGCAGGGCCTGTTCCAGGGTGGCCTGCACCTCCTGGCCGACCGCCCAGAGCCGGGAGCGCAGCGCGGGCGCGTCCTCGATCACCCGCATGAAGGGGGCGTACCCGGTGAAGAGGCCGATGCGCGGCGAGACCGCCTCGACCTCCGCGCGCAGTTCGCGCAGCACGGCCCGCGCGGCCGACTCCCCCTCGTCCCGGCCGCGCACCCAGCGGGCCAGCCGGTCGGTCACCCCGGCGGCGCGGTCGAGGAAGAGGTCCTCCTTGGCGGGGAAGTAGTTGTAGACGGTGTTGACGGAGACGTCCGCCGCCTCGGCGATCTCGGCGACCGTGACGGCGTCGAAGCCGCGCTCCAGGAACAGCCCCGTGGCCACGTCCGAGATGTACTGCCTGGTCTGCCGCTTCTTCCGCTCCCTGAGCCCCTCTGCCATGGCCGGATCCTATCCTCCCCGGAGCCGTTCTTGGTTGTCCTGAAATTTTGGTGGCGTTGCAAAATTTCAGAGACCCTGTTTTTCTGGGGGCATGCCACCAGCAGTCATCAGCGCGGCCGGACTGGCCCGCACCTTCCAGACCAAGCGCGGCCCGGTCGAGGCCGTGCGCGGAATCGACCTCACCGTCCGGCAGGGCGAGATCCTCGGATTCCTCGGGCCCAACGGCGCGGGCAAGACGACCACCCTGCGGATGCTCACCACCCTGCTCGCGCCGACCGGCGGCACCGCCGTCGTCGCGGGCCACGACCTGGCCACCGACCCGGCCGGGGTCCGGCTCGCCTGCGGCTATGTCGCGCAGTCCGGCGGGGTCGACGGCCAGATCACCGTGCGGGAGGAGCTGGTCACCCAGGGCCGGATGTACCGCCTGCCCAAGGGACGCGCCGTCGAGCGGACCGCGGAACTGGCCCGCGACCTGGACCTCACCGAACTGCTCGACCGCAAGACCTCCGCGCTCTCCGGTGGCCAGCGCCGCCGGCTCGACATCGCGATGGCCCTCACCCACCGCCCGCGCGTGCTCTTCCTCGACGAGCCGACCACCGGCCTGGACCCGGGCAGCCGCGCCGACCTGTGGGACCTGGTCCGGCGGCTGCGCGACGAGCACGGCACGACCGTCTTCCTGACCACCCACTACCTCGACGAGGCGGACGCCCTCTCCGACCGGCTGGTCGTCGTCGACGGGGGCCGGGTCGTCGCGGAGGGCACACCGAGCGCGCTCAAGCTGGAGTACGGCGGTTCGATCGACGCCTCGCTCCAGGACACCTTCCTCGCCGTCACCGGCCGCAGCCCCGCCCCGGCCGCAGGCACCGCCCCCGTCGCCGTCTGACCACCCGGCCCCCGACGGCCCACGCACCCACCCAGGACATCCCTCATGCTGCTCCACGACACGGCCCTCGTCTACGGCCGCTATCTGCGCCAGTCCCTGCGCTCCCGCTTCGCGCTCCTCTTCGGCGTCCTCACCCCGCTGCTCTACCTGCTCTTCTTCGGACCGCTGCTCACCGGGCTGCCGCTGGGCGGCGGCGGCAGCTCCTGGCAGGTGCTCGTCCCCGGACTGCTGCTCCAACTGGGGCTGTTCGGCGCCCTGTTCGCCGGATTCATGATCATCATCGAGAAGGGGCAGGGGGTGGTGGAGCGGATGCGGGTGACCCCGGTCAGCCGGCTCGCGCTGCTGCTCGGCCGGGTGCTGCGGGACACCACCGTCTTCCTCTTCCAGGCCGTGCTGCTGGTGCTGGCCGCGCTGGTGATGGGCCTGCGGGCGCCGCTGGCCGGCGTCCTGATCGGCTTCGGCTTCGTCGCCCTGCTCACCGTCGCGCTCGCCTCGCTGTCCTACGCGGTGGCGATGAAGGTCAGCACCCCGCAGCAGTTCGGCCCGCTGATCAACGCCGTGTCCATGCCGTCGATGCTGCTGTCCGGCCTGATGCTCCCGATGAGCCTGGCCCCCGCCTGGCTGGACGTCCTCTCGCACTTCGTCCCGTTCCGCTATCTGGTGGACGCGGTGCGCGACGCCTACGTCGGCGAGTACACCGGCGCGCACATGCTGTACGGGGTCCTGGTGGCCGTGGGCTTCGCCGCGCTCTCCGTGACGGCGGGCACACGGGTGTTCCGTACCGCCGGGGCGTAACTACGCTGGCGTCATGGTCAATCTGACGCGCATCTACACCAGGACCGGCGACCAGGGCACCACCGCCCTCGGCGACATGAGCCGGACCGCCAAGACCGACCTGCGGATCTCGGCGTACGCCGACGCCAACGAGGCGAACGCCGTGATCGGCACCGCCCTCGCGCTCGGCGCCCTGGACGCCCCCGTGGCCGAGGTGCTCACCCGGGTGCAGAACGACCTGTTCGACGTGGGCGCCGACCTGTCCACCCCGGTCGTGGAGAACCCGCAGTACCCGCCGCTGCGGGTCGAGCAGTTCTACATCGACCGGCTGGAGGAGGACTGCGACCGCTTCAACGCGGAGCTGGACAAGCTCCGCTCCTTCATCCTGCCCGGCGGCAGCCCCGGCGCGGCCCTGCTGCACCAGGCGTGCACGGTGGTCCGCCGGGCCGAGCGGTCCACCTGGGCCGCGCTGGAGGTGCACGGCGAGACGATGAACCCGCTCACCGCGACCTACCTCAACCGCCTCTCCGACCTGCTGTTCATTCTCGCCCGGACGGCGAACAAGGAGACCGGTGACGTGCTGTGGGTGCCGGGCGGCGAGCGCTGAGGGAGCCGGTCCCCTCCCCTGCCGGGGACTCACCCTCCGAGGGCTCCCCCGCCGGGGCCTCCCCCGGCACCGCCTCCGGGGTCTTCGGGCCCCCCTTCGGGCCCTTCTTCGGGAAGACCAGGTAGGTCAGGGCGATCAGGCCGTGGATCACGAGGATCCGCAGCACGGTCGTCTGCCAGGCGCGCAGCGGATCGGTGCCCGCGCCGTCGCCGACGTACCGGATCGCCGCCTGGAGCAGGGCGAGGGCGACCGCCGAGGCGAGCAGGGTGCGCAGCCACAGCCGCCCCTCGTGGCGGGCGCGCGCCAGACCGTACCGGGGCGGCTT
Organism: Streptomyces sp. SAT1; assembly: GCF_001654495.1. GTDB lineage: Bacteria > Actinomycetota > Actinomycetes > Streptomycetales > Streptomycetaceae > Streptomyces > Streptomyces andamanensis. The sequence goes on along the minus strand of NZ_CP015849.1, from coordinate 4,997,043 downwards.
CGGCGGCCGGGGCGCGCCGCCGAGGCGGTGGGCGGCGTGGCCGTCGAGCCAGCGGACCGTGGAGTGCCCGTAGGCGACGGTGAAGCCGATGTACAGCGCGGCCAGACCGTGCTCCCAGCCCGGCTCGGCGCCGTTTTTGAGGTCGACGGCGGTGACGGCGAACAGCACCACCTCCAGCAGCGGCTCGGCCAGCAGCAGTGCCACACTCAGCCGGCGCCGCTTCAGCAGGTAGCGGACGGCCAGGCCCGCGGCCAGCAGGACCCAGAAGCCGGCCTCGCAGGCGACGATCAGTCCGACGATCACGATTGCTCCTCTCACTCCCCACCAGCGTCGCCGCCTGCCGGGGCCCGTGCGTCGTCGGCGGTGACGAGGTGCGACTGCATCCTTCGATGTACGCGCGGACCGTTCCGCGGGACCAGGCGCCCGGCCGCCGGGCCGTGTTGGATGGACGCATGGCCCTCGGACCCGCCCGCCCGCACCGCGACGACCTCGCGATCGCGCTGGCCGGGCTGCTCGGCGGACTGCTGCTGTGGGGCCTGGGCCTGGGCGTGCGCACCCCGGGCGACCCGCTCGTGCTGTGGGCCGGGCGCCTGCCGGTGCTGCTGCCGCTGGCGGTGACCGCGGGCTGCGAGGTGCTGCGCCGCACCCGCCCGCGCACGGCCCTGCTGACCGGCACCGCCGCGGTGGCCTGCGACACGGTCACCCAGGGCAGCCTGGCCACCCTGGTGATGTTCACCGACCTCGTGTACGCGGGCGTGCTCTACTCCGCCGCGGCCTGGGCCCGGCGGGTGCTGTGGGTCACCGGTCTGGTCACGGTGGCCGCCACGCTGGTGCCGCTCGCGGTGTGGCGGGTCCCCGAGGCCCTGCTGATCGGGGTCGTCACCGGCATCGTGACGTTCGGCCCGGCCGCCACCGGCTGGAGCGTGCGCAACCACCGCGAGGCGGCCGAGGCCGCCCGGCTGCGCGCCGAGCAGACCGCGCTGCTCGCCGAGGCGGACCGCGTCCAGGCGGTCGCGGCCGAGCGGGCGCGGATGGCACGGGAGCTGCACGACATGGTCGCGGGGCATCTGTCGGCCATCGCCATCCACTCCACCGCCGCGCTCTCCCTGGACGACCCGGCGACCAGCCGGGACGCCCTCGCCGTCATCCGGGAGAACAGCGTCGACGGGCTCACGGAGATGCGGCGGCTCATCGGGCTGCTGCGCGACGGCCCGGACGGGGACGCCCCGGCGGCGGTCCCCACCCTGGACGGCCTCGCCGCGCTGGTCGCCTCCGCCCGCGCCGGCGGTCTGGACGTCGTCCTCGGCGCCGGCCACGGGAAGGTGCCCGCCCCGGTGGAGCTGGCCGCGTACCGGATCGTGCAGGAGTCGCTGACCAACGCGCTCAAACACGGCGGCGAGGGGCCCGTGCGGGTGAGCGTCCGGGAACGGGACGACGCCCTGCGTATCGAGGTCAGCAGCCCGTACACCGGCCGGGAGGCCCCGCGCGCGCCGGGTTCGGGCACCGGCCTGATCGGGATGCGGGAGCGGGCCGTGCTGCTGGGCGGCACATTCGGCGCCGGCCCGGAGGACGGGCGGTGGACCGTGCGGGCCGTGCTGCCGCTGACCGGGTCCCAAGGAGGCTCCGCGTGATCCGTGTCGTCGTCGCCGAGGACCAGTCCGCCGTACGGGCCGGGCTCGTGCTGATCCTGCGCAGCGCGCCCGACATCGAGGTGGTGGGCGAGGCGGCGGACGGCGAGCGGGCGGTCGAGCTGGCCCGGGAGCTGCGGCCCGACCTGGTGCTGATGGATGTGCAGATGCCGCGCCTCGACGGGGTGTCGGCGACCGCGCTGGTGACCGGCGAGGGGCTGGCGGACGTGCTGGTGCTGACCACCTTCGACCTCGACGCGTATGTGTTCGGGGCGCTGCGGGCCGGGGCCGCCGGGTTCCTGCTGAAGGACACCGAGGCGCGGGACCTGCTGACCGCGGTGCGGACGGTGGCGCGCGGCGAGGGGCTGATCGCGCCGGCGGTCACCCGGCGGCTGATCGCCGAGTTCGCGGCGCGGGCGCCGGCCGGGCCGGCCGAGCCTCCGGCGGCGCTGGAGTCGCTGACGCGCCGGGAGCGCGAGGTGCTCTCGTGCCTCGGGGAGGGGCTGTCCAACGCCGAGATCGCGCTGCGTCTTTCGATGGCGGAGGCGACGGTGAAGACGCACGTCAGCCGTCTGCTGGGCAAGCTCGGGCTGCGGAGTCGGGTTCAAGCCGCCGTTCTCGCGCAGGAGTTGGGTATCTAGTCGAACCGGCGGTGCATTGGTCCAGACCTATTGACCTCTGGTCCAGACCTTTCTACTCTCGCAGCACCGCGGGGCGTGAAGGCTCAGTCATGCCCCTGACATTCTTCCCCCGACAAGGAGGCGCGCATGCGCTTCAGACACAGAGCCGCGGCGGGGTTCGCGACCCTCGTGCTCCCCCTCGCCGGAATCGTCGGCCTCTCGGGCCACGCCCAGGCGTCCGCCGAGGCGGCGCCCACGGCCACCGCCACCTTCACCAAGACCGGTGACTGGGGCAACGGCTTCGGCGGCAACTGGACCGTCAAGAACACCGGCGCCTCGGCGATCAGCTCCTGGACCGTGGAGTGGGACTTCCCGTCCGACACCAAGGTCGGCTCCGCCTGGGACGCCACGGTCACCAACTCCGGCAACCACTGGACCGCCAAGAACGTCGGCTGGAACGGCGCCATCGCCCCCGGGGCGTCGGTCTCCTTCGGCTTCAACGGCACCGGCCCCGGCTCCCCCTCCAACTGCACGCTCAACGGCGGCAGCTGCGACGGCGGCCCCAGCGTCCCGGGCGACAACCCGCCCTCGGCGCCGGGCACCCCCACCGCCTCCGGGGTCACCGACACCTCGGTGAAGCTCTCCTGGGGCGCCGCCACCGACGACAAGGGCGTCAAGAACTACGACGTCCTGCGCGACGGCAAGAAGGTCGCCACCGTCACGACCACGTCCTACACGGACAACGGTCTGACCGCGGGCACCGACTACTCCTACAGCGTCCAGGCCCGTGACACCGCTGACCAGACCGGTCCGGTCAGCGCCTCGGTCGCCGTGCACACCACCGGAGGCGGCGGCGGCACCCCGCCCACCGGCGACAAGGTCAAGCTCGGCTACTTCACCGAGTGGGGCATCTACGGGCGCAACTACAACGTCAAGAACCTGGTGACGTCCGGCTCCGCGTCCAAGATCACGCACATCAACTACGCCTTCGGCAACGTCACCGGCGGCAAGTGCGCGATCGGCGACTCCTACGCCGACTACGACAAGGCGTTCACCGCCGACCAGTCGGTCAGCGGCGTCGCCGACAACTGGGACCAGCCGCTGCGCGGCAACTTCAACCAGCTGCGCCAGCTGAAGGCCAAGTACCCGAACATCAAGGTGCTCTACTCCTTCGGCGGCTGGACCTGGTCCGGCGGCTTCGGTGACGCGGCCAAGAACCCGGCCGCCTTCGCCCAGTCCTGCTACGACCTGGTGCACGACCCGCGCTGGTCCGATGTCTTCGACGGCATCGACATCGACTGGGAGTACCCGAACGCCTGCGGTCTGACCTGTGACACCAGCGGCCCGGCCGCCCTGAAGAACCTGGTGTCGGCACTGCGCGCCAAGTTCGGCAAGGAACTGGTCACCGCCGCCGTCACCGCGGACGGCTCGGACGGCGGCAAGATCGACGCCGCCGACTACGCCGGCGCCTCGCAGTACCTCGACTGGTACAACGTGATGACGTACGACTTCTTCGGCGCCTGGGACGCGAAGGGCCCGACGGCTCCGCACTCCCCGCTCACCTCGTACTCGGGCATCCCGAAGGACGGCTTCAACACCGCCGACGCGATCGCCAAGTTCAAGGCCCAGGGCGTGCCCGCGAAGAAGCTGCTGCTCGGCATCGGCTTCTACGGCCGCGGCTGGACCGGTGTCACCCAGGATGCCCCGGGCGGCACGGCGACCGGAGCGGCGCCCGGCACCTACGAGGCCGGCATCGAGGACTACAAGGTCCTCAAGACCAGCTGCCCGACCACCGGCACCATCGCCGGTACGGCCTACGCCCACTGCGGCAGCAACTGGTGGTCGTACGACACCCCGGCGACCATCAAGTCGAAGATGGCCTGGGCCAACAGCCAGGGCCTCGGCGGCGCCTTCTTCTGGGAGTTCAGCGGTGACACCAGCAACGGTGAACTGGTGAGCGCCCTCAGCAGCGGCCTGTAGGCACAAGCCCGCAGCCCCTGTGACACACCGAAGCTCCCCCCGGACGGCGGACCGGGGGGAGCTTCTTCATGCCTGCCTCTTCGCGGGGGACCCCCCTCCAGCGGGGCCCTGAACGTCGCTCTACGCGACGTTCACCCTCTGGCCGGGCGGGGCCGCCTCCAGCCAGGCCAGGAAGCCGGTGAGCGCGTCCTCGCTCATGGCCAGTTCGACCCGGGTGCCCTGGTGCAGACAGGTGAGGATCACCGCGTCGGACAGCAGGGCGAGTTCCTCCTCGCCCTCGGGCCGCCGGCGGCCGGCCACCTCGATGGACGCCCGCTCCAGCGTGCGCCGCGGGCGGGGCGCGTAGGAGAAGACCCGGTACCACTCCACGCGGTCGCCGTTGTAGCGGGCCACACCGTAGCTCCAGCCCTTGCCACTGGTGTCGGGCTCCTCCGGCACGTCCCAGCGCAGAGAGCAGTCGAAGGTGCCGCCGGAACGCTGGATCAGTCTGCGCCGCAGACCGAAGACGAACAGTCCCACCACCACGAGCGCGACCACGACCGAGCACACAGTCAGAGCGAGGACCATCGGCACCGACCTCCTCGTCTCCTAGGTAATGGAACGGAAAAAACACCCGCATCCACCTCAGCCGCGGCCGGTCCCGGATTGCTCCGGTACCGGCCGCGGCTGAGTGGTGTCATCACATGGTGTCGCTGGTTCAGCGCACCGCCGTCGCCGCTCGCAGGCGGACGTCCGCGCGGCGCTCGGCGGTGGCATCGCCCTCCGTCTTCGCGCGCTCGAGCTCCCGCTCCACGCGCTGGACGTCGATCTCGTCGGAGAGCTCGGCGATCTCGGCCAGCAGCGACAGCTTGTTGTCGGCGAACGAGACGAAACCGCCGTGCACCGCGGCGACGACCGTCGCGCCTTCACTCGTACGAATGGTCACCGGGCCCGACTCCAGCACACCGAGCAGCGGCTGGTGACCGGGCATGACGCCGATGTCGCCGGACGTGGTGCGCGCGACGACCAGGGTGGCCTCGCCGGACCAGACCTGACGGTCGGCGGCGACCAGCTCGACATGCAGCTCAGCAGCCAAGGGTGGCTCCTCGGGTCACCACCCGGTGGGATCACCGGGTGTCGGAAACAAGTCTAGTGGGCGTGCGTGAGGGGGCGGGACGCGCCCGCCCCCTCACACGAACTCAACGAGTTCAGGAGACGCCCAGCTCCTTGGCGTTCTTCTTCAGGTCCTCGATACCACCGCACATGAAGAAGGCCTGCTCCGGGAAGTGGTCGTACTCGCCGTCGCAGATCGCGTTGAAGGCCGCGATCGACTCGTCCAGCGGGACGTCCGACCCGTCGACGCCGGTGAACTGCTTGGCGACGTGGGTGTTCTGGGACAGGAAGCGCTCCACGCGGCGGGCGCGCTGGACGACGAGCTTGTCCTCTTCGCCCAGCTCGTCGATACCGAGGATCGCGATGATGTCCTGGAGGTCCTTGTACTTCTGCAGGATGTTCTTCACGCGCATCGCGGCGTTGTAGTGGTCCGCCGCGATGTACCGCGGGTCGAGGATGCGGGACGTCGAGTCCAGCGGGTCCACGGCCGGGTAGATGCCCTTCTCGGAGATCGGACGGGAGAGCACCGTCGTCGCGTCGAGGTGGGCGAAGGTGGTGGCCGGGGCCGGGTCGGTCAGGTCGTCCGCGGGGACGTAGATCGCCTGCATCGAGGTGATCGAGTGACCGCGGGTCGAGGTGATGCGCTCCTGGAGGAGGCCCATCTCGTCGGCCAGGTTCGGCTGGTAGCCCACCGCGGACGGCATGCGGCCGAGCAGCGTGGAGACCTCGGAACCGGCCTGCGTGAAGCGGAAGATGTTGTCGATGAAGAACAGCACGTCCTGCTTCTGGACGTCACGGAAGTACTCGGCCATGGTCAGGCCGGCCAGCGCGACGCGCAGACGGGTGCCCGGGGGCTCGTCCATCTGACCGAAGACCAGCGCGGTCTTGTCGATGACGCCCGAGTCGCTCATCTCGTCGATGAGGTCGTTGCCCTCACGGGTGCGCTCGCCGACACCGGCGAACACGGAGACACCGTCGTGGTTGTTGGCGACACGGTAGATCATCTCCTGGATGAGCACCGTCTTGCCGACACCGGCACCACCGAACAGACCGATCTTGCCGCCCTTGACGTACGGGGTCAGCAGGTCGATGACCTTGACGCCGGTCTCGAACATCTCGGTCTTCGACTCGAGCTCGTCGAAGCGCGGGGCCTTGCGGTGGATGGACCAGCGCTCGCCCGTGTACTGCTCGTCGACGTTCAGCACCTCACCGAGGGTGTTGAACACCTTGCCCTTGGTGAAGTCGCCGACCGGGACGGTGATGCCGTCGCCGGTGTCGGTGACCGGGGCCTGGCGGACCAGGCCGTCGGTGGGCTGCATGGAGATCGTGCGGACCAGGCCGTCACCCAGGTGCTGGGCGACCTCCAGGGTCAGGATCTTCTTCTCGCCCGCGTTCGCCGGGTCGGAGACCTCGACGTGCAGGGCGTTGTAGATCTCCGGCATCGCGTCGACGGGGAACTCCACGTCGACGACCGGGCCGATGACCCGCGCGACGCGGCCGGTGGCCACGCCCGCCGCAGCGGTCGGCTCAACAGTGGTGGTCATTAGTTGTCACTCCCCGCGGTCGCGTCGGCCAGGGCGCTCGCGCCACCGACGATCTCGCTGATTTCCTGGGTGATTTCGGCCTGGCGGGCCGCGTTGGCAAGACGGGAGAGCGTGTTGATCAGCTCGCCCGCGTTGTCGGTGGCCGACTTCATCGCGCGCCGCGTGGCGGCGTGCTTGGAAGCGGCCGACTGGAGCAGCGCGTTGTAGATCCGGCTCTCCACGTAGCGCGGCAGCAGGGCGTCGAGGACGTCCTCCGCCGAGGGCTCGAAGTCGTAGAGCGGCAGGATCTCGCCCTTGGGCGCCGCCTCGGCCGCGACCTCGTCGAGGCGCAGCGGAAGCAGCCGGGGGCCGACCGCCGTCTGCGTCATCATCGAGACGAACTCGGTGTAGACGATGTGGAGTTCGTCCACACCACCGTCGGCCGTGTCCTTCTCGATCGCCTCGATCAGCGGCGCCGCCACCGTCTTGGCGTCCGCGTAGGACGGCTCGTCGGTGAAGCCCGTGAACGACTGCGCGATGGTGCGCTCGCGGAAGTTGTAGTGAGCGACACCGCGGCGGCCGACGATGTACGTGACGACCTGCTTGCCCTCGCGCTCCAGGCGCTCGGTGAGCTGCTCCGCCGCCTTGATGGCGTTGGAGTTGAAGGCGCCGGCCAGACCGCGGTCGCTGGTCAGCAGCAGGACCGCGGCACGGGCCGGGTTCTCCGCCTCCGTGGTCAGCGGGTGCCTGGTGTTCGAACCGGTGCCGACCGCCGTGACCGCGCGGGTCAGTTCCTGCGCGTACGGCGTGGAGGCGGCCACCTTGCGCTGCGCCTTGACGACGCGCGAGGCGGCGATCATCTCCATCGCCTTGGTGATCTTCTTGGTCGCGGTGACGGATCGGATGCGACGCTTGTAGACCCGGAGCTGGGCTCCCATGAGTCAGGTCCCTTCCTTACGTCACTTGGCGGCAGCGGCCGGAGTGTCGTCGCCGAGCAGCTTGCCGTCCGAGGTCTCGAACTGCTTCTTGAACTCGGCGACGGCGTCGTCGATCGCCTGGATCGTGTCGTTCGACATCTTGGCGCCCTCCTTGATGGAGGTCATCAGGCCCTGCTCCTTGCGGTGCAGGTACTCCAGCAGCTCCTTCTCGAAGCGGCTGATGTCGGCGACGGGGACGTCGTCCATACGGCCGTTGGTGCCGGCCCACACGGAGACGACCTGGTCCTCGGTGGCCATCGGCTGGTACTGGTTCTGCTTCAGCAGCTCGACCATGCGCTGACCGCGCTCCAGCTGGGCCTTGGAGGCCGCGTCCAGGTCGGAACCGAAGGCGGCGAACGCCTCCAGCTCACGGAACTGGGCGAGGTCCACGCGCAGTCGGCCGGAGACCTGGCGCATCGCCTTGTGCTGGGCGGAGCCACCGACTCGGGAGACGGAGATACCGACGTTCAGCGCGGGCCGCTGGCCGGCGTTGAACAGGTCGGACTCCAGGAAGCACTGGCCGTCGGTGATGGAGATGACGTTGGTCGGGATGAACGCCGAGACGTCGTTGGCCTTGGTCTCGACGATCGGCAGACCGGTCATCGAACCGGCGCCCATGTCGTCGGAGAGCTTGGCGCAGCGCTCCAGCAGACGGGAGTGCAGGTAGAAGACGTCACCCGGGTAGGCCTCGCGGCCCGGCGGGCGGCGCAGCAGCAGGGAGACGGCACGGTAGGCGTCGGCCTGCTTCGACAGGTCGTCGAAGATGATCAGGACGTGCTTGCCCTGGTACATCCAGTGCTGGCCGATGGCGGAGCCGGTGTAGGGCGCCAGGTACTTGAAGCCGGCCGGGTCGGAGGCCGGGGCCGCGACGATGGTCGTGTACTCCAGCGCGCCGTTCTCCTCCAGCGCGCGGCGGACCGACGCGATGGTGGAGCCCTTCTGGCCGATGGCGACGTAGATGCAGCGGACCTGCTTGTTCGGGTCGCCGGTGCGCCAGTTGTCGCGCTGGTTGATGATCGTGTCGACGGCCAGGGCGGTCTTGCCGGTCTGGCGGTCGCCGATGATCAGCTGGCGCTGGCCGCGGCCGATCGGGGTCATCGCGTCGACGGCCTTGTAGCCCGTCTCCATCGGCTCGTGCACCGACTTGCGCTGCATGACCGTGGGGGCCTGCAGTTCGAGGGCGCGGCGGCCTTCGGTCTCGATCTCGCCGAGGCCGTCGATCGGGGTGCCGAGGGGGTCGACCACGCGGCCGAGGTAGCCCTCGCCCACGGCGACCGACAGGACCTCGCCGGTGCGGGTGACCGGCTGGCCCTCCTCGATGCCGCTGAACTCACCGAGGACGATGGCACCGATCTCGCGCTCCTCGAGGTTGAGGGCGAGGCCGAGGGTGCCGTCCTCGAACTTCAGCAGCTCGTTGGCCATGGCCGAGGGCAGGCCCTCGACCTTCGCGATGCCGTCGCCGGCAAGGGTGACCGTACCGACCTCCTCGCGCGAGGCCGCGTCCGGCTTGTACGACTGGACGAAGTTCTCCAGCGCGTCCCGGATCTCCTCCGGCCGGATCGTGAGCTCCGCCATCTGGGTTCCCTGCTCTCCTTGTTGGGCCCGAAGTTTCACTTGGGGGGTGTGCCACGAGTTCGGGACTCCCCCCGATAAGAGGTGAATCCTCTGCACGGCCCAACCAGGGCCGTCGTGTACGTCTTGCGTGTTGCGGTGCTGCTAGCTCGCCATGCGGCGGGCGGCGTCCTCCAGCCGGTCCGCGAGCGAGCCGTTGATGATCTCGTCGCCGACCTGCACCCGGATTCCGCCGACCAGCTCGGGGTCCACGTCGAGGTTCAGGTGCATCTGGCGGCCGTAGAGGCGGCCGAGGGCGGCGCCGAGGCGCTGCTTCTGGCCGTCGCTCAGCGGGACCGCCGAGGTGACGACGGCGACCATGCGGTCGCGCCGCTCCGCGGCGAGCTTGGACAGGGACTCGAGGCCCGCTTCCAGGCTACGTCCCCGCGGGGCGCTCACCAGGCGCGTGACCAGACGCTCGGTGACCGGCTTCGCCCGGCCGCCGAGCAGCCGGTGCAGCAGCTCGGTCTTGGCCGAGGGGCCCGCGGCCCGGTCGGTCAGCGCGGCGCGCAGTTCGGTGCTGGAGGAGACGATCCGGCCGAACCGGAACAGCTCGTCCTCCACGTCGTCCAGCGTGCCGCCCCGCTGCGCGGTGGTGAGGTCGGCGATGTCCGCCAGCTCCTCCAGCGCGTCCACCAGGTCCCGCGACTGCGACCAGCGCGAGCGCACCATGCCGGACACCAGGTCCACGGTCGCGCCGCCGACCTGGCCGCCGAGCAGGCGCTGGACCAGCGCGGCCTTGGCGTCCGCGGACTGCGCCGGGTCGGTGAGGGCCCGGCGCAGGCCGACCTCGCGGTGGAGCAGCGCGGTGACCGCGGCCAGCTCGTCGGCGAGGCGCACGGAGTCGGCGGACGTGGAGTCCGTCAGCGCGTCGAGACGCTCACGCGCGGCGCTCAGAGCCTCACGGCTCGCTCCGTGCGCTGTCATCGAGCCGCCTCGGCCGTGGAAGCGGCCTCGTCGAGCCCGTCGAGGAAGCGGTCGATCACGCGGCTCTGCCGGGCGTGGTCCTCGAGGGACTCGCCGACGAGCTTGCCGGCCAGCTCGGTGGCGAGCTTGCCGACGTCCTGGCGGAGCACGGAAGCGGCGGCCTTGCGGTCGGCCTCGATCTGGGCGTGGCCGGCGGCGACGATCTCCTCGCGCTGGCGCTGGCCCTCGGCCCGCATCTCGGCGATGAGCGCGGCACCCTGCTCCTGCGCCTCCTGGCGCAGGCGCGCGGCTTCGTGCCGGGCCTCGGCGAGCTGGGCCTTGTACTGCTCGAGGACGCTCTGGGCCTCGACCTTCATGGCCTCGGCCTCTTCGATACCGCCTTCGATCGCCGCGCGGCGCTCCTCCAGAACCTTGTTGATGTTCGGCAGGAGCTTCTTCCCGAGGAAGAAGAAGACGATGGCGAAGGTGACGAGGCCGATGACCAGCTCGGGGCCGGGCGGGATGAGAGGGTTCTGCTGCTCCTCCGCCGCCAGCTGCACCAGCTGCTGTGTCAGCTGCATGTCATCAGTGCCTTTCCCTAATGGGGTGGGTCGTCCGCCGCGGTTTACTTGTAGGTGTAAACGAACGGCATGACGATGCCGATGAGGGCGAGCGCCTCACAGAAGGCGAAGCCCAGGATCTGGTTGGCACGGATCAGACCGGCGGCCTCGGGCTGGCGGGCGAGCGCCTGGGTGCCGTTGCCGAAGATGATGCCGATGCCGATGCCGGGACCGATGGCGGCGAGGCCGTAGCCGACGGAGGCGATGGAGCCGGTGACGGCGGCAAGGGTCTCAGTGGCAGCCATGCTGATTCTTCCTTCTCTTTCAAGGACCGGTGGGGGTTGGCCACCGGACGTCTGTGACGGGGGCGGTGCGGGGTGGCTCAGTGGTGCTCGGCGAGAGCGCCCTGAACGTAGGAGCAGGCCAGGAGGACGAAGACATACGCCTGGACGGCCTGGACGAAGAGCTCGAACAGGATCATGACCATCGCCATGACGAACGAGACGGCGCCGGCCGCGATCAGCCAGCTGTTCATCAGGTACCAGCTGGCGACGGTGAACATCACGAGCAGCAGGTGGCCGGCGAACATGTTGGCGAACAGTCGCACCGCGTGGGTGAACGGGCGGACCAGGACGTTCGAGAAGAACTCGATGACCACGACGAGCGGCAGCACCGGGCCGAGCGACTTGTCGTAGCCGGTGAGGTTCTTGAAGCCGCCGGCGAAGCCGTGCTTCTTGAAGGTCAGGACCATCCAGGTCACGTACACGCACAGGGCGAGGGCGGCCGGGTAGGCGATGATCGACGTCACCGGGAACTGGGCGACCGGGATGATCGACCACAGGTTCATGATCCAGATGAAGAAGAACAGCGAGACCATGAAGGGCACGTACTTCTCGCCCTCGCGCTTGCCGAGCGTCTCGTAGACGATGCCGCGGCGCACGAAGTCGTAGCCGGCCTCACCGACCATCTGGAGCTTGCCGGGCACCACCTTGGCCTTACTGAAGGCCGCCCAGAAGAAGCCGACCACCACGAGCGAGGTGATGATGGCGAGCAGCATCGGCTTGTCGAAGTCGTAGCCGCCGACCGAGAACATCGGCTTGAAGAGGAAGGAGTGGAGGCCCGGCGACGGAAAGCCGCAGCCGTTGTCGGCGAAGACGCGGCAACTCCAGTCGAAGGCGAGCGTGGTCTGTTCAGCACTCACCGCGGGCTCCTTCAGCGTGGCGCATGGGTACGGCAACCTCGTTGTGTCGGCGCGGCGGGCAGCCGCGGGTCGGCACCGGACTGGTGTGACGGATGTGGTGGCGGCCGGCGGGCATCGAGCCCCGCGATCGAGCAGGCGTCAGCTCAGATGCCCGCGCCCGCGATGCCGCAGTTGGCACCGGACGATAGCAGGAGATCTCACACGCCTTTATCCCGGGCCTACCCCTCACGACGAAGACCCGGTCTTCTCGGACTTCTCGCTCTTCTCGGAGTCCGGTTCGACGTAGAAGATCTTGGCCTTCATGTGCGCGCGCGCCTGTGCGGCCATCCATACGACGGTCGCGACGACGAGCGAGAACGCGAACGCCTTCGCATTGAACAGCGAGGTGCCCTTGAAGAGGGCCAAGAAGATCAAGAGCAGCAGCAGTTGGGCGACATAGAGCATGAGGCCCATGGCCTGGAAGAGCTGCGGAAGCGTTTTCGCCGTCCACTGGAGCACATGGAGACCGATCCCCATGTAGAGGATGGCGAGCACCACCCCGACAAGCGCCCCGATCGCGCCCTTGCCTCCGGCGACCGCACCACTGACCGCCACAGCGACCACACCGACGGCGGCGGTGGGCACGGCGGTGTGCAGTAGGTTCCGGACGTCATTGGACGGCATGGCGGCAACTCCGCTTTCACAGGGGGGCAGGGTGTCGTCATGGACGAGCGTAGTCCCCGGTCCGAGAGAGGAACCTCATCGCCAAGGGGCCCATGCATCCGGGTCCTTCGGCTCTGTCCGGGGTTCTCGTGAACGGTATCACAAACTATTTGATGCGGTCTTTACCAAGTAGGTGTGCTGGCTGTCACACATGAGAGTGACACCGCCCGTCTGTGCAAAATCCAGGGCGATGTGTCTGGTATTAAGCCGCTTTGGTCACCCATGAACAGGCAACGCTTTAGTCAGATTCTTACCTTGGGCGTCAGCGTGACGTTCCGGCATTGCGTCCGTCGAGAACACGCGATCGGGGTCCCACGGCGGTCGCTCCGTTGACCCGGGCCGCCGTGGCACCGACCGGCGCCGGACGCACGGGCGCCTCCTGCGCACCGGAGGACGCGTGCGCCTCACCGGCCCCGGCCGCCTCGGCGGCGGGGGCGGACGCCTCCGTGCGCGCCTCCGCGGCCGGGGTCTGGACCGCCGCCCGGCGGCGGCGGTAGCGCGGCGGCACGAACTGCTCGGCCCAGCGCGGGGCGCGCGGCGTGAACCGCGGCAGCAGCAGGAGCACCAGCCCGAAGAAGCTGAGCAGCACGATGCCCAGCACGATCCACATGGAGGCCGAGTTGACCGAGTAGCCGAGCGCGCCGAAGCCGATCAGCGCCGCCCAGAAGTACATGATCAGCACGGCCCGGCTGTGCGAGTGGCCGATCTGGAGCAGCCGGTGGTGCAGATGGCCGCGGTCCGCGGCGAACGGCGACTGCCCGCGCCAGGTGCGGCGCACCACCGCGAAGACGAAGTCGGAGGCCGGGATCGCGATGATGGTCAGCGGCATCAGCAGCGGGATGTAGACCGGCACCATCTGGTGCACCGCGTTGCGCTCGGACCCCGAGAACAGCTTCATCACGTCCGGGTCGACCTGCCCGGTCACCGAGATCGCGCCGGCCGCCAGCACCAGGCCGATCAGCATCGAGCCCGAGTCGCCCATGAAGATCCGCGCCGGGTGCATGTTGTGCGGCAGGAATCCCAGGCACATGCCCATCAGCACGGCCGCGAACAGGGTGGCCGGGGCGGCGGCCTCGATGCCGTACGAGTACCAGATCCGGTAGGCGTACATGAAGAACGCGGCGGCGGCGATGCACACCATGCCGGCCGCCAGACCGTCCAGGCCGTCGACGAAGTTGACCGCGTTGATGGTGATGACGACCAGCGCCACCGTCAGCAGGGTGCCCTGCCACTGGGTCAGCGCGACCGTGCCGACACCCGGGACCGGCAGCCACAGGATCGTCAGACCCTGCATGACCATCACACCGGCGGCGATCATCTGGCCGCCCAGCTTGATCAGGGCGTCGATCTCGAACTTGTCGTCCAGGACACCGATCAGCCAGATCAGCGCGGCCCCGGAGAGCAGCGCGCGCGGCTCGTTCGACTTCTCGAAGACCTCGTTGAGGTTGGTGAGGTGGTCGGCGACCAGCAGTCCGGCGCACATCCCGAAGAACATCGCGATACCGCCGAGCCGCGGAGTGGGTTCCCGGTGCACGTCACGCGCCCGGATCTCCGGCATCGCCCCCGCCACGATCGCGAACTTGCGCACCGGCCCGGTCAGCAGGTACGTCACCGCGGCCGTGATGCAGAGCGTCAGCAGGTATTCACGCACAGGCTTCCCCACAGGTCTCGCTGGCCATCTCAGCCTCACACCCTAGCGACGCGAGCATATGTATGGGGACTTCCGGGTAGCGACGTTGGTTGCACTCCCGCCGCAGCGCGGGCCCGGACCCGCTTTTCGCGCCTACCCGGCACCGGCCCGCCCAGGCCGCTTCCGCCCGGTTCAGGACGGATACGGCGGAAACGCGGCGGTCAGCGCGCGCACGTCGTCCCGGGCCCGCGCCGCGTCCAGCTCACCGCGCAGCACCTTGCCCAGCAGCACCGCGATCCGCGCCATCTCCTCCTCCCGCATGCCCTGCGTGGTCACCGCGGCCGTGCCCAGGCGCAGCCCGCGGGCACCGGAGTGCGGCAGCGCGCAGCAGTCCAGGACCATCCCGGCGGCGGCCAGGCGCCCGCGCGCGGTGCGCCCCTCGATGCCGAGGGGCGCCGGGTCCATGGTGATCAGATGGGTGTCGGTGCCGCCGGTGGTCACGGCCAGGCCCTCCGCCGCCAGGTACGCGGCCAGCACCCGCGCGTTGGCGACCACCTGGTGGGCGTAGGCCGCGAACGCCGGCCGCGCCGCCTCGCCGAACGCCACCGCCTTCGCCGCGACGGTGTGCATCTGGGCGCCGCCCTGGGTGAACGGGAACACCGCCCGGTCCACCCGCTCCGCCAGCTCGCTCCCGCACAGGATCATCCCGCCGCGCGGCCCGCGCAGCACCTTGTGCGTGGTGGCGCACACCACGTCGGCGTACGGCACCGGGCTGGGCGCCGCTCCCCCGGCCACCAGGCCGATCGGGTGCGCGGCGTCGGCGATCAGATAGGCGCCCACCTCGTCGGCGACCTCGCGGAAGAACGCGTGGTCGATGTGGCGCGGGTAGGCGATCGAGCCGCACACGATCGCCTTGGGGCGGTGCGTACGGGCCAGGGCGCGCACCTGCTCGTGGTCGATGAGGCCGCTCTCGGCGTCGACGCCGTAGCCGACGAAGTCGAACCAGCGGCCGGAGAAGTTCGCGGGCGAGCCGTGGGTGAGGTGCCCGCCGTCCGGCAGGCCGAGGGCGAGCACGGTGTCGCCGGGCCGCAGCAGCGCCGCGTAGGCGGCCAGCACGGCGGAGGAGCCCGAGTGCGGCTGGACGTTGGCGTGCTCGGCGCCGAACAGCGCCTTGGCGCGCTCGATCGCGAGCCGTTCGGCGGCGTCCACGATCTCGCAGCCGCCGTGGTGGCGGGCGCCCGGGTAGCCCTCGGCGTACTTGTTGGCGAGCGGCGAGCCGAGCGCGGCGAGCACCGCGGGCGAGGTGAAGTTCTCCGCCGCGATCAGCTGGAGCGTGGTGGACTGCCGGGCCAGCTCGCCCAGCACGAGGTCGGCCGCCTGCGGGTCCTGCCGCCGCAGGACATCGGTCTCCAGGGCGGGCATGACCGGCATGGCGGACTCCGGGCGGTCGACGGTGACGTACGTCCAGTGCGTACGTCCAATGTAGGCCCGCCGGGGCCGCTGCGCGCGGCCGCTGAGCCGTCGCGGGGACGGCCTGGGCCCCGAGGGCCTGTCGTCAAATTTCCGCCTGCCCCGCGACGCCATGCACGCTCCCCCAAGCTCTTCGAGCAGGGGGGACCCCCACTCGCCGCACCCAGACCCGACCCGAGTACGTCCAGTACGCGGGCCAGGGCCCGGCACTCCCCCAAGCTCTCCGAGCAGGGGGGACCCCCAGAGCACGCACCTGACGCCGCGAGGCCCGCCCTCCGGGCGGACGACGGCAATTTGACGACAGGCCCTAGGGCGCCGCCGGGCGCCGGCCGGGGCCCGTGCGGCCCGTCAGGCCCGCGCGGCGACCCCCGTCAGCGCCGTCACGACCGGGTCCAGCGCCTCGTGTATCTCGTCGCCGATCGAGCGGAAGAACGGCAGCGGGGCGCCATAGGGGTCGTAGACCTCGTCGGCCTCCACGCTCGGCGCCAGCAGCCAGCCGCGCAGCGCGGCGGCGGCCCGCACCAGCGCGCGGGCGCGCTCGACCACGCCGTCCTCCAGCGGCGGCAGCGTGGCCGGGTCGATCGCCTTCACCAGGCGGGTGAACTCCTTGAGCGTGAAGGTGCGCAGCCCGGCCGAGTGCCCCATGGAGATGACCTGCGCCCGGTGGTCGCGGGTCGCGGTGAGCACCAGGTCGGCGCGGATCACATGCTCGTCCAGCAGCTCCCGGCCGGTGAAGCCGGAGGCGTCCGCGCCGAAGTCGGCCAGCACCGTCTCGGCGTTGGTCTCCATCGGGGCGCCCTCGTGGCCCCAGGTGCCCGCGCTCTCCACGATCAGCCCGCCGCCGGCCGCCTCGCCCAGCCGGTCCGCCACGAAATGCCGGGTCAGCCGCTCGGTGATGGGCGAGCGGCACACGTTGCCGGTGCTGACGTGGAGGATGCGGAAGGTGTCGGGGGCCGGTTCCGGCCGCGCCGGGAACCCCGCCTCGTCCGCCACGCCTATGCCACGCATGGGGGTCCCCCCTGTGCGCGGGGACGGCCCCGTCCGGACACGGCCGGGGCCGGGACGGGCGCCGGGGGCTCGGGGAAGCGGGGGGCCGTCAATTCGCCACCTCGAGGTCGGGTACCACCTTGCGCAGCTCCTCGGCCGACAGCGCGCCCGCGCGCAGCAGCACGGGCACCTCGCGGCTGACGTCGACGATGGACGACGGCACATTGCCGGGGGTGGGGCCGCCGTCCAGGTAGACGGAGACGGAGTCGCCGAGCATCTCCTGCGCGGCGTCGCAGGTCTCCGGCGCGGGGTGGCCGGTGAGGTTCGCCGAGGAGACGGCCATCGGGCCGAACTCGGTGAGCAGTTCGATGGCGACCGGGTGCAGCGGCATGCGCACGGCGACCGTGCCCCGGGTGTCGCCCAGGTCCCACTGGAGGGACGGCTGGTGCCGGGCGATGAGCGTGAGGGCGCCGGGCCAGAACGCGTCCACCAGCTCCCAGGCCATCTCCGAGAAGTCCGTGACCAGGCCGTGCAGCGTGTTCGGGGAGCCGATGAGCACGGGCGTGGGCATGGCGCGGCCGCGGCCCTTGGCGGCGAGCAGGTCGCTGACGCCCTCGGAGGAGAACGCGTCGGCGCCGATGCCGTAGACCGTGTCGGTCGGCAGCACCACGAGTTCGCCCCGGCGGACGGCGGACGCGGCCTCGCGCAGACCCGTCGCGCGGTCGGTCGCGTCGTTGGTGTCGTATCGCCGTGCCATTGTCAGCGGGCCTCCTCGTACACGTACTGCTGGTCTGGCGTCCTGGGGGTGGGCTGCGCGCGGCTCACGGCAGCGCCTTGCGGGCGGTGGCGAACCTCGGCCGGTTGTTGAGGTCGGGGTGGTCGGCGGCGTCGGCCCAGCCCCGCTCCTCGGTGAAGATCCACGGCACCTGCCCGCCCTGGGTGTCGGCGTGCTCGATCACGACGACCCCGCCGGGACGCAGCAGCCGGTGCGCGGTGCGCTCGATGCCGCGGATCAGGTCGAGACCGTCCTCACCGGAGAACAACGCCAGCTCGGGGTCGTAGTCGCGGGCCTCGGGGGCGACGTACTCCCATTCGGTGAGCGGGATGTACGGCGGGTTGGAGATGACCAGGTCGACCTGGCCGTCCAGGTCGGGGAAGGCGGCCAGGGCGTCGCCCTGGCGCAGGTCGACGCGGGAGCCCCGCACGTTCTTGCGGGTCCAGGTCAGCGCGTCCTCGCTCAGCTCCACGGCGTGCACGCGCGAGCGCGGCACCTCCTGGGCGAGCGCCAGCGCGATGGCGCCCGAGCCGGTGCACAGGTCGACGATGCACGGCTCGACCACGTCCATGGCCCGTACCGCGTCTATCGCCCAGCCGACCACGGACTCGGTCTCCGGCCTGGGCACGAAGACACCGGGGCCCACCTGGAGCTCCAGATAGCGGAAGTAGGCGCGTCCGGTGATGTGCTGGAGCGGCTCGCGCTGCTCGCGCCGGGCGACGACCTCCCAGTACCGGGCGTCGAAGTCGGCGTCCCTCACGGTGTGCAGCTGGCCGCGCTTGACGCCGTGCACGAACGCGGCGAGCTCCTCGGCGTCGTTGCGCGGCGAGGGCACACCGGCGTCGGCCAGCCGCTGGGTGGCCTGCGCCACCTCCGCGAGCAGCACGCTGCGGGGGCCTGGGGGTCGCCCCCCGGATTCTTGCTGCACGCTGGTCCTCCGTGCTTGGTGGTTCGTCCGTACGTCCGTACGTCCCTGCCGTGGTGCTCCGGGCGCCGCCGCGGCCGGGTGTGCCTCAGGCGGCCGCGAGCTTGGCGGCCGAGTCCGCGTCGACGCAGGCCTGGATCACCGCGGCCAGGTCGCCGTCGAGGACCTGGTCCAGGTTGTACGCCTTGAAGCCGACCCGGTGGTCCGAGATGCGGTTCTCCGGGAAGTTGTAGGTGCGGATCTTCTCGGAGCGGTCGACGGTGCGGACCTGGCTGCGGCGGGCGTCCGCGGCCTCCCGCTCCGCCTCCTCCTGCGCCGCGGCGAGCAGCCTGGAGCGCAGGATACGCATCGCCTGCTCCTTGTTCTGGAGCTGGCTCTTCTCGTTCTGGCAGGAGGCGACGACCCCGGTGGGCAGGTGCGTGATGCGCACCGCGGAGTCGGTCGTGTTGACGGACTGGCCGCCGGGTCCCGAGGAGCGGTAGACGTCGATGCGCAGGTCGTTCGGGTTGATCTCGACGTCGACCTCCTCGGCCTCGGGGGTCACCAGGACACCCGCCGCGGAGGTGTGGATACGGCCCTGGGACTCGGTGGCCGGCACCCGCTGCACCCGGTGCACACCGCCCTCGTACTTCAGCCGGGCCCACACGCCCTGGCCGGGCTCGGTGGCGCCCTGGCCGCCCTTGGTCTTCACCGCGACCTGGACGTCCTTGTAGCCGCCCAGCTCGGACTCGGTGGCGTCGATGATCTCGGTCTTCCAGCCGACGCGCTCGGCGTAGCGCAGGTACATGCGCAGCAGGTCGCCGGCGAACAGCGCCGACTCGTCGCCGCCCGCGCCGGCCTTGATCTCCAGGATGACGTCCTTGTCGTCGCTGGGGTCGCGCGGCACGAGCAGCAGGCGCAGCTTCTCGGTCAGTGCCTCGCGCTGCTTGTCCAGCTCCTTGACCTCGGCGGCGAAGTCCGGGTCGTCGGCGGCCAGTTCGCGCGCGGTCTCGATGTCGTCGCCGGTCTGCTTCCAGGAGCGGTACGTGGCGACGATGGGCGTCAGCTCGGCGTAACGCTTGTTGAGCTTGCGCGCGTTCGCCTGGTCGGCGTGGACCGACGGGTCGGCGAGCTTCTTCTCCAGGTCGGCGTGCTCGACGACGAGCTCCTCGACGGCCTCGAACATCTTGGGCTCCTGCTACTGCGTGGGGAGGGGAAGGGCGGGCGACCAAAAACGCCGGTCCCGGGCGCGCCCCGGTGAGGGGGTGCGGCCGTGGACCGGCGGATTGGGGCTCGCTACTTCTTGGAGCCGGCGGCAGCCTTGCCGAAGCGGGCCTCGAAGCGGGCCACACGGCCACCGGTGTCGAGGATCTTCTGCTTGCCCGTGTAGAACGGGTGGCACTCGGAGCAGACCTCGGCCCGGATGGTGCCGGAGTCGATGGTGCTGCGGGTCGTGAACGACGCGCCGCAGGTGCAGCTGACCTGCGTCTCGACGTACTCGGGGTGGATGTCGCGCTTCAAGGTGTCTCCTATGTTCGGGAGGGCGCCGGGTCGCCGCCGCGGGGTGCGGGGGGCGTGAACCGGAGCCGACGTACCAGTCTGCCAGGACTGGTGCCATCTCCCCAAACCGGGGGGTGCGGCCATTTGTTCCCGGCGGCGGGGGCGGCTCGCCCCTGGCCGCGGGGGCGGTCCTCAGGAGCCGCTGACGACGCCCTTGGCCTCGCCGGTCGCCGTGCCCTCGGTGGCCGCGCGGGGGATCGGCCGGTCGGCCTTGAGGGCCGTCCAGACCTGCTGGGCCTTGCTCTCCTCGATGAGCACGCGGTTGGGGTCGGCCGGGTCGTACCGCACCGGCATGGTGACCATCGTCATACGGCTGGAGCTGATGCCCTTGAGGCCGTCGGCGAAGGAGATCAGCGAGTTCACCGAGCCGAGGTCGGAGTCGGCGGTGACCGCCTTGGTCGCGGTGTCGGCGAGGTCGTAGAGCTTCTTGGGGCTGGTGAACACCCCGACCTGCTTGACCTGGTCGGTCAGTGCCTTCACGAACGCCTGCTGGAGCTGGATGCGCCCCAGGTCGGAGCCGTCGCCGACGCCGTGCCGGGTGCGGACCAGACCGAGCGCCTGCCGCCCGTCCAGGGTGTGGGTGCCCGCGGTGAGGTTCAGGTGGCTGTTGGGGTCGTCGATGGCCTTCGTGGTGGTGACCCGGACCCCGCCGAGGTCGTCGATGAGCTTCTGGAAGCCGCTGAAGTCGACCTCCAGGTAGTGGTCCATCCGCAGCCCGGTCAGCGACTCCACGGTCTTCACCGCGCAGGCGGCGCCGCCGGTGCCGTACGACTCGTTGAACATCGCACGGTGTGCGGCCGGGTGCGCGGTGCCCTGGGTGTCGGTGCACTCGGGGCGGTCCACGAGGGTGTCGCGGGGTATGGAGACCACGCTGGCCCGCTTGTGGCCCTCGTACACGTGCACGATCATCGCGGTGTCCGAGCGGGCGCTGCCGTCGTCCGTACCGCCGCCCAGCTTCTTGTTGCCGCCGGCGCGGGTGTCCGAGCCGAGGACCAGGATGTTCTCGGAGCCGTTGTCGGCCTTGGAGGGCCGGTCGGCGCCGAGGGCCTGGTTGATGTCGACCGTCTTCAGGTTGCCGTTGAGCTTGAGGTACAGATAGCCGGCGCCGGTGCCGCCGAGCACCACGATCCCCGCGGTGGTCCAGGCCGCGACCAGCAGCCCCCTGCGGCGCCCCGCGGGCGGCTTGCGGCGGCGGCCTCCGGCGCCCTTGCGGCGGGGGCTGTCGGTCCCGGGCCTCTTCCCCGGTATACCGGGGCCCGGCGTGCTCTGGGCGGACATGTGCTCCTCAGCTCTCGTCTCGGGTCGGTTACCCCTCGTCGCCAGGGTCAGGCCCGGCCCGGCCGAATGCGCCCGTACCGCACCATCGTCGCTCTTCCCGGTCAGACGAGGTAACCGGGGCAAAGGTTGCACCTGGACCTGTGGGGAAGGTCTCGGGGCGGGGGCTTCGGGAGAGGGCTGTCTGCGGAGTGAAGGTCCTCTGGGGAGGGGCGCTGGACGGGGCTCGGGCAGTGCGGTTCTTGTCCTGGGGGGGTGTCGCATGGTCGGGGCGCGGGGGTGCGGGGCGACCTGATCGCGCGGTGCGGCACGGCTGGGGCTCGCTGCGCGGCACGGCCCGGTGTCGCGGAGGACGGTACGCCCGGGGGTCGCGGGGTGCGGGGCGGCCAGGGCTCGTGGGACGGTGCAGCCGGGTGTCGCGGGGCGGCGGCCGAGGGTCGCGGAGCGCGAGACGCCCGACCCCAGACTGTGCCCGGCTGCCGGTTCCGGCCGGCACCTCGGGCCCCGGCCATGGCCCGCACACCCGGCCCGCGCACCTGGCTCCCGGCCCGCGCGCGTGGCCGGGGCCACCGGTCGAATCCGAGGGCTTCGCCACGGGCGGGCGGGGCCGCTGTGCGCCCGTACCAGAAGCCACGGCGCGGCAGCCGGGGCGCCGCCCCAGCCCCGGAAGGCCGGGCGCAGCCCGGAAAGCGGAGCGCAGCCCCGAGGGCGGCCCCGGTCCGTCGCGACGCGGCGAAGGGCCGCCCCCTTGCGGGGACGGCCCTTCGTCGTCGGTCGCGGCGGACGCGGATCAGTCGCCGTTGCCGGGGGTCGGCGTCGTCTTCTGGATCTGCATCAGGAACTCGACGTTCGACTTGGTCTGCTTCATCTTGTCGAGGAGCAGCTCGATCGCCTGCTGCTGGTCGAGCGCGTGCAGCACCCGGCGCAGCTTCCAGACGATGCCCAGCTCCTCGGAGTTCAGCAGGATCTCCTCCTTGCGGGTGCCGGACGCGTCCACGTCCACCGCCGGGAAGATGCGCTTGTCGGCGAGCTTCCGGTCGAGCTTGAGCTCCATGTTGCCGGTGCCCTTGAACTCCTCGAAGATCACCTCGTCCATGCGGGACCCGGTGTCCACCAGCGCGGTCGCGAGGATGGTCAGCGAACCGCCGTCCTCGATGTTGCGCGCGGCGCCGAAGAAGCGCTTGGGCGGGTACAGCGCGGTCGAGTCGACACCACCGGAGAGGATGCGGCCGGACGCCGGGGCGGCGAGGTTGTACGCACGGCCCAGGCGGGTGATCGAGTCCAGCAGGACGACCACGTCGTGGCCCAGCTCCACCAGGCGCTTGGCGCGCTCGATGGCCAGCTCGGCGACCGTGGTGTGGTCCTCGGCCGGGCGGTCGAAGGTCGAGGAGATGACCTCGCCCTTCACCGACCGCTGCATGTCGGTGACCTCTTCCGGACGCTCGTCGACGAGGACGACCATCAGGTGGCACTCGGGGTTGTTGTGCGTGATCGCGTTGGCGACCGCCTGCATGATCATGGTCTTGCCGGTCTTCGGCGGGGCCACGATCAGACCGCGCTGGCCCTTGCCGATCGGCGACACCAGGTCGATGATCCGGGTCGTCAGCACGCCCGCCTCGGTCTCCAGGCGGAGCCGGTCCTGCGGGTAGAGCGGGGTCAGCTTGTTGAACTCCGGGCGGCCGCGGCCGTGTTCGGGCGCCATGCCGTTGACGGAGTCGAGGCGGACCAGCGCGTTGAACTTCTCGCGGCGCTCGCCGTCCTTGGGCTGGCGCACGGCACCGGTGACGTGGTCGCCCTTGCGCAGGCCGTTCTTGCGGACCTGGGCGAGGGAGACGTACACGTCGTTCGGGCCGGGCAGATAGCCGGAGGTCCGGATGAACGCGTAGTTGTCGAGGATGTCCAGGATGCCCGCGACCGGGATCAGGACGTCGTCCTCGGCGATCTGCGGCTCCTGTACGTCGTCGCGCCCGCGACGGCCACGGCGGTCGCGGTAGCGGCCACGGCGGCCGCGACGGCCGCCCTCGAAGTCGTCGTCGTCCTGCGGGCCGTTGTTCCGGTCCTGACGGTCCTGGCGGTCCTGCCGGTCCTGGCGGCCGCCGCCCTGCTGCTGGCCCTGCTGACGCTGGCCCTGCTGGTCGTCGCCCTTGCGCCGGTCACGGTCACGGTCGCGGTCGCGGTCACGACCGCGCTCGCGGCGGTCGCGGCGGCGGTTCTCGCCGCTCTCGCCCGCGTCGCCCTTGGCGTCGCCCTGCTGGCCCTGGGCCTGCTGCGACTGCTGAGCGGAGGCGTCGGCCTTGGCGTCGGCCTTCGGCTCGCTCTTCGCCTCGGCGGTGACCGTCTCCGGGCTGCCCGCCTCGGCGGTGGCACGGCGCCGGCGCCGCTCGGCGGGGGCGTCGTCTCCCCCAAGCTCTCGGCTTCGCTCGACCAGGGCGGGGCCCCCAGCCGGCTGGCCGGGAATCTCGATCTGCTGCTGCGCCACGGCCTTCTCGGCGGGCGCCTCGGCGGCCTTCTTGCCCGCGGCGGCGCTGTCGTCGCCCGTACGGGTGCGGGAGGTCGTGCGGCGCTTCGGCTTGGTCTCGGTGGCCTCACCGGTGGCGGGCGCGGCCTTCGCGGGGGCGCCCCCCTGGGCCTGCGCCTCCTTGATGACCTCGATCAGCTGGCTCTTGCGCATCCGCGCGGTGCCCCTGATGCCGAGGCCCGAGGCGACCTGCTGAAGCTCGGCCAGCACCATGCCCTCGAGGCCGGTGCCACGGCGACGCCGGGAGCCGGCACCGGTGGCAGGCGCGGAGGCGTCCGTGGCGGGCGCGGCAGCGGTCTCCTCGACACGTGCGCCCATCAGATCGGTGGTGTCGCTCACGAAGGGTCCTTCCCTGGAGCGGACGTCGGCCTGTCTGGCTCGGCGACCGGTTGTGCTGTCCGGCTTCGGTCCTTGCTGTGTGGACCGTGCCGGGGCGGTGGTCCGCCAAAGCGGCGGAAGAGATATCAGATGAGTGGCGCTGCCGCGACAGGACGTGGCACCTGGTGTCACGGCGTCACGTGGCGTGGTAGCACCGTTTCCGGAGCGTGCCCTGTGGACCGCTCAGCGTCCGCGTACGGCGTACTGCCCGGGTACGGCGTACGGAACACAGAGTGGCTTGGGGAGCTCCCGGAAGAAGGTTGGTCCCGAACGGGGACACGAAGCACCTCGCCATGGTGGGGTCGGGTGCAGACTTGAGATTAACACTACCGGATCCAACAAACATTCCCCCTCTCCACATCCGGCAATCGCGTGTCAGCCCGCCAGCGGGAGCACACAGGCGCCGGTCAGGTCGAGACTCAGCCGGTTGGCGGCCCAGCCGGTGCCCGCCAGGCGTTCCACCTTGTCGGCGGTGTCCACGTCGGCCATCGCCATCACCGTGGGCCCGGCGCCGGAGATGACCGCGGGGACGCCGTCCCCGCGCAGCCGCTCCACCAGCGCCGTGCTCTCCGGCATGGCCGGCGCGCGGTACTCCTGGTGGAGGCGGTCCTCGGTGGCGGGCAGCAGCAGCTCGGGGCGCCGGGTCAGGGCCTCCACGAGCAGGGCGGCACGGCCCGCGTTGACGGCCGCGTCGACATGCGGCACGGTGCGCGGCAGCAGGCCGCGCGCGGTCTCGGTCAGGACGGGTTTCGCGGGCACGAAAACCACCGGAACGATGGAATCGGAGGGCTCCATCCTGATCGCGCGGGCGGCGCCGGACTCCATCCAGGACAGCGTGAACCCGCCGAGCAGACAGGCCGCCACATTGTCCGGGTGGCCCTCGATCTCGGTGGCCAGCTCCAGCAGGGCCGCGTTGTCGAGGCGGGCCTCGCCGCCTATGGTCACGGCGCGGGCGGCGACGATGCCGGCGCAGATGGCGGCGGAGGAGGAGCCCAGGCCGCGGCCGTGCGGGATGCGGTTGGCGCAGACGATCTCCAGGCCGCGCGGCTGCCCGCCGAGCACGTCGAAGGCGGTGCGCAGCGACCGTACGAGCAGGTGTTTCTCGTCCCGGGGCAGGGTCTCGCCGCCCTCACCCGCGATGTCGATGTGCAGCCCGGAGTCGGCCACCCGCACCACGACGTCGTCGTAGAGCCCCAGCGCGAGGCCGAGGGCGTCGAAGCCCGGCCCGAGGTTGGCGCTGGTGGCGGGGACGCGCACCCGGACGGCGGCGGCGCGGAACGCTGGACCGGCCATCGCTCGTTGACTCTCCTTGAGCTGCGTGCTGGTCGAGTGACATTCGACCGCGTTTCGACGGACACGAGACGGACACGGGACGGACCCGAAGGGACCCTCGGGGCCGCGGGGAACGGCACGGCACCGCGTCATGCGAGGGCATATGCGGTGGGCGGGTTCCTCACAGCCTATCGAAGGAAGGTTCAGTGGCGACATAGGGCGCACAGGAGGCGCACGATGCGTGTCGCGAGCCTTCCCGTGCCCCCTGCCAGGGGTTCCCGGGTGAGGACGCGCCGGGAGGTCACGGGGTTGCGCGGCCCGGCAGAGGCGGGCGTCGCCCGCGCGGGCACCCGAGGGCGGCCGGGCGGACCCGCGCACGTACCGCGCGCACCTCCCCCGCGAGCCCCGCGTGCCGCCCGCGCGGCGCGTACGCCGCGCGGGCCGCCCGACACCACCTCCGGGGGCCGGGCAACGGGACGTCCCCGAGGGTCAGGCGAGGCCCAGCCGCTCGGCGGCCGTGGCCGCGTCGACCGGGACGGTGACCGGCTGCGGGGCGCCGGCGACGGCCCAGTCCGGGTCCTTGAGCCCGTTGCCGGTGACCGTGCAGACGATCCGCTGCCCCGGGTCCACCTTGCCCTGCTCGGCGGCCTTCAGCAGACCGGCGACGGACGCGGCGGACGCGGGCTCCACGAAGACGCCCTCCTGCGCGGCCAACAGCCGGTAGGCGCGCAGGATCTCACGGTCCGTCACCTCGTCGATGGCGCCGCCGGACTCGTCGCGCGCGGCCAGCGCGTACGACCAGGAGGCCGGGTTGCCGATCCGGATGGCGGTGGCGATCGTGGAGGGGTCCTTGACGACCTCGCCGCGCACGATCGGCGCGCTGCCGGACGCCTGGAAGCCCCACATGCGCGGGGTCCTCGTCGAGACCTTGTCGGCGGCGTACTCTCGGTAGCCCTTCCAGTACGCGGTGATGTTGCCCGCGTTGCCGACCGGCAGGACATGGATGTCGGGGGCGTCGCCGAGCATGTCGACGATCTCGAAGGCGGCGGTCTTCTGCCCCTCGATACGTACCGGGTTGACCGAATTGACCAGCGCCACCGGGTAGTTGTCGCTCAGCTCGCGGGCCAGCGTCAGACAGTCGTCGAAGTTCCCGTCGACCTGGAGGATCTGGGCGCCGTGCACCAGCGCCTGGCCCATCTTGCCGAGCGCGATCTTGCCCTGGGGCACGAGCACGGCGGAGACCATCTTGGCCCGCACCGCGTACGCGGCGGCGGAGGCGGAGGTGTTGCCGGTGGAGGCGCAGATGACCGCCTTGGCGCCCTCCTCCTTCGCCTTGGAGATGGCCATGGTCATGCCGCGGTCCTTGAAGGACCCGGTCGGGTTCGCGCCCTCGACCTTGAGGTGCACCTCGCAGCCGGTGCGCTCGGAGAGCACCTGCGCGGGCACGAGCGGCGTACCGCCCTCGCGGAGCGTCACGACGGGCGTGCTGTCGGACACCGGCAGCCGGTCCCGGTACTCCTCGATGATTCCGCGCCACTGGTGGGTCATTGCTGGTTACTCTCCTTCAACCCGCATGATGCTGGCGACGCCCCGCACGGTGTCGAGGCTGCGCAGCGCCGCGACGGTGCCGGTGAGGGCGGCGTCGGACGCTCGATGGGTGACGACGACGAGGGACGCCTCGCCGCCCTCCCGTCGCCCACCACCGCCCTGAACGACGGCGACCGCGTCGCCGCTGCCTTGATTTCTGCCCTGCTGCCGGACGGTGTCGATCGACACCCCGTGCTCGGCGAACACGGTGGCGACCTGGGCGAGGACGCCCGGTTTGTCGGCGACGTCCAGGCTGATGTGGTACCGCGTGACGACCTCGCCCATGGGCGAGACGGGCAGCGCGGCGTACGCGGACTCGCCGGGCCCGGTGGCCCCGCCGCGCAGGTTGCGGCAGACGGCGACGAGGTCGCCGAGGACCGCGGAGGCGGTGGGCGCGCCGCCCGCGCCGGGCCCGTAGAACATCAGCTGCCCGGCGGCCTCCGACTCGACGAACACCGCGTTGTACGCGCCGCGCACCGAGGCCAGCGGGTGGCTGAGCGGGATCATCGCGGGGTGCACGCGCGCGGTGACGGAGGCTCCGTCGGCCGCCCGCTCGCAGATGGCGAGCAGCTTGATGGTGCAGCCCATCTCCTTGGCGGAGGCGAAATCGGCGGCGGTGACCTCGGTCATGCCCTCGCGGTACACGTCGTCGAGCCGTACGCGCGTGTGGAAGGCGATCCCGGCGAGGATGGCGGCCTTGGCCGCGGCGTCGAAGCCCTCGACGTCGGCGGTCGGGTCGGCCTCCGCGTAGCCGAGCGCGGTCGCCTCGTCCAGGGCCTCCTGGTAGCCGGCGCCGGTCGAGTCCATCTTGTCGAGGATGAAGTTCGTGGTGCCGTTGACGATGCCGAGCACCCGGTTGACCTTGTCCCCGGCGAGGGACTCGCGCAGCGGGCGGATCAGCGGGATGGCGCCGGCGACGGCGGCCTCGTAGTACAGGTCGCGGCCGTGCGTCTCGGCGGCGGCGTGCAGGGCGGCGCCGTCCTGGGCGAGGAGGGCCTTGTTCGCGGAGACGACGGAGGCGCCGTGCTCGAACGCGGTGGTGATCAGGGAGCGGGCGGGCTCGATCCCGCCGATGACCTCGATGACCACGTCGATGTCGCCGCGTTTGACGAGGGCGGTGGCGTCGGTGGTGATGAGGGCGGGGTCGATGCCCTCGCGCACCTTGGAGGGGCGCCGGACGGCGACCCCGGCCAGTTCCACCGGGGCCCCGATCCGGGCCGTGAGGTCGTCGGCGTGCGTCGTCATGATGCGCGCCACCTCTGAGCCGACAACCCCACAGCCCAGCAGCGCCACCTTCAGCGGACGCGTACGCATCATCCGACCTCGTTTCCTCATACCGTCTACGGTTGGACCAGTCTCACTCACCGGACCGGAGTTTCTGCCATTTGTCCGGATCGTGAGACGTATATTTCATTTTCGCGCGGCCGGACGACGGAGATCTTCCGGCGCCTTCCCCGGCCGACGGAACTCGGGGCACCCGCGCGGGCGCCTCATCCGACGTCGAGGCGGAGGAGGTCGTCCTCCGTCTCCCGGCGGACGATGACCCGCGCCGCGCCGTCCCCGACGGCGACGACCGGCGGGCGCAGGGCGTGGTTGTAGTTGCTGGCCATCGAGCGGCAGTACGCGCCGGTGGCGGGCACGGCGATCAGGTCGCCGGGCGCGAGGTCGGCCGGCAGGAACGCGTCCTTGACCACGATGTCCCCGCTCTCGCAGTGCTTGCCGACGACCCGGACCAGCAGGGGCTCGGCGTCGCTCGTCCGCGACACGAGGGCGACGCTGTACTCGGCGTCGTACAGCGCCGTACGGATGTTGTCGGACATGCCGCCGTCGACGGACACATAGGTGCGCAGCCCCTCCAGCGGCTTGATCGTGCCGACCTCGTAGAGGGTGAAGGCGGTCGGGCCGACGATGGCGCGGCCCGGCTCGACGGAGATCCGGGGCGTGCGCAGCCGCGCGGCCTCGCACTCGCGGGTGACGATCTCGGTGAGCGCCTTGGCGATCTCGTGCGGCTCGCGCGGGTCGTCGTCGCTGGTGTACGCGATGCCGAGGCCGCCGCCGAGGTCGATCTCGGGCAGTTCCACCCCGTGCTCGTCGCGGATCTCCCGGAGCAGCCCGACCACGCGGTGCGCGGCGACCTCGAAGCCGGACATGTCGAAGATCTGCGAGCCGATGTGGCTGTGGATGCCGATCAGTTCGAGCCCGTCGAGCTTCAGCGCCCGCCGCACCGCCTCGGCGGCCTGCCCCCCGGCGAGCGGGATGCCGAACTTCTGGTCCTCGTGCGCGGTGGCGATGAACTCGTGGGTGTGCGCCTCGACACCCACGGTGACCCGGATCTGCACCCGCTGCCGCCTGCCCAGCGACTGCGCGATGTGCGCGACCCGCGCGATCTCCTGGAACGAGTCGAGCACGATCCGCCCGACCCCGGCGCCCACGGCCCGCTCGATCTCCGCCGCGGACTTGTTGTTCCCGTGGAAGGCGATCCGGTCCGCCGGCATCCCCGCCGACAGGGCGGTGGCCAGTTCGGTGCCGGAGCAGACGTCCAGGTTCAGCCCCTCCTCCGCCAGCCAGCGCACGACGGCCCGCGACAGGAACGCCTTCCCGGCGTAGAACACGTCGGCGTCCTGCCCGAAGGCGGTGCGCCAGGCGCGCGCCCGCGCCCGGAAGTCGGCCTCGTCGAGTACGTAGGCGGGCGTGCCGAACTCCTCGGCGAGCCGGGCGACGGACACCCCGCCGACGGTCACCGCCCCGTCCGCGTCCCGCGTGACGGTCTGCGCCCAGACCTTGGGGTCGAGGCTGTTGAGATCGGCCGGCGGGGCGGCGTAGTGCCCCTCGGACAGGACATCGGCGTGACGGGGCCCGGCGGGGTGTGCGGAACGGCTCATGTCGGTCAGTTCTCTCCGGCTTCTCTGACTACTCACTCAGAGGTGATCGGGTGCGTCGATGCCGAGCAGGGACAGGCCACCGGCCAGCACCGTCCCGGCGGCTTCGGCGAGGGCGAGCCGGGCACGGTGGGCGGCCGAGGGTTTCTCCTCCCCGACCGGCAGCACCGTCGGCAGCAGCGGCCACAGCCCGTCGGCGACGGCCACGAGCTGCCGGGCCAGCCGGTCCGGGGCACGGTGCGCGGCGGCCTGGGCGAGGACGCGGGGGTGGTCGGCGAGGGCGGTGAGGAGGGGGTCCGCCGTGCGGGTGCGGCCGGTGACGTCGGTGCGGCCGGTGATGTCGGTGTGTCCGGGTTCGGGGGCGAAGCCGAGGTCGGCGGCGTTGCGCAGGAGGGCGCGGGTGCGGGCGTGGGCGTAGCGCACCCGGAAGAGCGGGTTGCTCTCGCGCTGCGCGAGGTGCTCGTCCCCGACCCGGACCCGGTCGCGCCCGGCGGGATACAACAGCGCCCAGCGCCCGGCGTCGTGCCCGAGCGAGAGGAGTGCGTCGCGGTCGGCGGGGGCGACGGGGAGGGGCCGTACGTCGATGACGCGGTCGTCGGCGTCCGGCACCGGGACGCACCGATCGCCCTGGCGCTCCCCCTCCCCCCCGCCCGCGACCTCGATGCGGGCTTGGCTCCCCTGGGCCGCCAGCAGCCGGGCCAGCACCTCACCGACGACGAGGGCACGCGGCTCGGCGGCGCACCGCAGCAGGACGCGGGGGGAACGGCTGCTCTCCCCCTCCCCGTACCCGTACGACGGACCGCTGCGGAGGATGTCGGACACGAGGCGGACGGAGGCGGCCCCGGCCCGGTCCGCACGGAGGCTGATGTTGAGGAACCCGGGCCCGGTCACGGAGACGTCCCGGATGCCGTCGACGAGGACGAGCCGGTCGCGCAGCACTCCGGCGACGCGCAGGGCGCTCTGTCCGGCGGGCCGGGCGAGCTGGAGCGCGACGGTGGTGGCGTAGTCCCCGCACCCGCCCGGCCCCGGCGGCTTGACGACAACCCGCTCCGGAACGCTCACGCTCAGCTCCCCCGCGTCGACAGCACGACGCACCGCGTGCAACACGGTGCGGGAGAGCTCGACGGGGGTCACGGGACAAGCGTAGGGGAGGAGGGGGGTGGGTAGGCGAGCCGGTTTGCGCGGGGTATCGCGATGTGGACGCCGGAATGGTCATGCGGGGGCGGAAGGGGACGAAGTACCCCGCTTCCAGCTCAAGGGGCGGACAGCGAGGACTGCGCGGCCGGAAACCGAACGACGGCGGGCCCCCTGCTCCTCGTTCTCGTCCTAACTACGCCGACGCCCGGCGCGCTCGGCGTCCCCGTCCGCGCCGCCGCCGGGCCCGGCCCCCTCACCCCCGGCGCTGCCGGGCTGCTGCCCTCTCCCCCGCCCGTGCACCAACTGGAGCACGAGGCGTACGAGTTCGGACGGCTCGAAGGGCTTGGAGAGGAAGGCATCGACGCCGGCGTCGACACCGGCCTCGACCTCACCCCGGGAGCAGGCGCTGACGATGGCGAGCGGAAGGTCACGGGTACGGGGATCGGCGCGGAGCCGCGCGGCGGTCGTGAGCCCGTCGAGCCGGGGCATGACGACGTCGAGCGTGATCACATCGGGCCGCACCTGATGGACGACATCCAGACACTCGGCACCGTCGGCCGCGGTCACGACCTCGAGACCCTCTAGCTCGAGATTGACCCTGATCAGCTGCCGGATGACCTTGTTGTCGTCCACAACAAGCACCCGGCCGGAAGCCCCTGGCACAACTCGAGAGTAGGTCGCCCCCGGCCACCGCGTCCGGGTTTTCCCCACTTCCACCCCGTCCGGGGGACCCCCCACTCCCAGGTGGACGCCCCCGCCCCCGCCAAAACGTTCATGACCACCCCCCTGGAGCTGGTAGTGTTCTACCCGTCGCCGCGCAGGAAGCGCAGCCGACACGCCCCCGTAGCTCAGGGGATAGAGCAACGGCCTCCGGAGCCGTGTGCGCAGGTTCGAATCCTGCCGGGGGCACCCCTTGTGAGGTGCCTGAAGACCCCGACATCAGTGGAGACGCTGAGGTTGGGGTTTTCGCGTTCGGGCAGGCGAGTGCTGCTCGAACCTGACACCTGAGGGCCGCGATGCCACGCCGCAGGCGGCGATCCTCATTGGAATCAAGGAGCCCTACCCTCGCTGTCGTCGTTCTGGTCGTACGACCAGCGCTGGTGACAGGTGCTGGCGAAAGTGGCGCGCCATCGCCGGCAGTCGCTGGTCCTGGCAGATGGACAGATGAGTTGGGGGATCGCATGGATGTGACCGCACTTGCCGTCACGCTCATCAGCGTTGGAGGAACGCTGGGTGGAACGCTGGGCGGAGCAGTGATCAGTCGGCACGCCGTCCGGCAGCAGAACGAGCGTGTTGATCGTCAGCGGGCGGAGGAACGACATGCCCAAGCACAGCAGGCAAGGCGTGACCTCTACGCGCGTCTGAACACCGCGGCTCGCGCCTATCGGGTCGCAGCCCGAGACGCGGTTCGAGCAGCTGAACGCGCTGAAAGCATCGAGCCGACAGCCCTCGACGCAGCCAAAGAGGCTTGGGCAGAGGAATATTCACAGGCTCAAATGGCGTTGGCGAAGGATGTTCTCGAAGTAGCCTCCGCGCTCAACAGGGCGCTCGGGGTCGGGTACTCCATAGTCAAGCAATTGCCGAGCAGCGCAAACCTTGACAGGGCATACGACCGGGCGAATGCCTGGTTCGGCGGCCCGTTGTCCGACGGCGTGTACCTGCTCCGGGTCACGCTGCGACATGACCTCGGCGTCGAGGTCGATCCTGACTTCGAACGCACTCGCCTCCAAATGCTCGCTGCCCTCAGCAACGAGCGGAGGGACCTTGAGCATCTGCTCGCCTCCGAACACCCCCGGACCACCAGCTCCGCTTGACGCGCTGTGCGAACCATAAGGTCCCTGGACAGAAGCCGGATACCTTCAAAACCGTCAGGTAGCGCCGTTGGTAAAGGGAAGTCGCGCGAAAAAGTTCCGTCACCAGCGTGCATTCACTGAGCAATGCGTAGACCATCCGTGGACCAGAAATGAACAATCCGACGTTTCGGATTCTGTACGGCTCGCTCGGACCCGCGCAGCGATTCGTTCGCGGTCCGGTCCGTCACCTCCTGTTTCCTGCTGCTGCCCCTCGACGGGCTCTGTCGGAACGGGGCAGTAGGGCCTTCGCGGAGGTACGAGAGATGCCCTACTTCATGGTCAGGCCGTTGAGTTCGCACAACGTCCGGTGGTATTGGAGGTATGTCTCGTCGATCTGATGCTCGCCGTGTCGGCGCAGACGTCTCAGAGGCTCGCCATCACGGGTCCACTTCACCATGTCGTCGACATCGATGTAGATCTCCAGCCCGTCGAAGAGGACGTGGTGATTGGGGCACAGGCAGAGCAGGTTCTGCAGTTCGTCCGGTCCATCATGCGGGGACCCGAGGCCGCGGATATGGGCCGCTTCGCTGTAGGGCCTGCTCTTGTACCACAGGCAGGCGCCGCATACCTGACAAGCGTTGCCGTGCAGTCTCTTGACCTTGCTCACGATCGCAGGGTCTCGGACCGGTCGTGAGGAGGAGACGTCGCGCCGTGCTGCCGGACCGGTGCTCCGCTCCGTACCGGCTGTCTCGTCGGCGCCACCGTCCCCGCCGGGGCCGTCCTCGCTGTCGGCGGGCAACCCGTCCGCCGTGGCGTATCCCTCAAGGCCCGCCCGGCCGAGCAACTGACGGCGATCGACGTCGGCAAGATAGGTGCCACACAGCTTGACCACGGCTTCCAGGCGAGTCATCGGGTTTTGAAGCAGTTCGGCAGCAGCACTAGTGAGACCCGCTACGGGCTGGACCGTGTTGAACATTCCCACCTGCGGCATGGAAGCGGTCCCGTTCGCCATACCGTGCACCTCCCACATACCACTGCCCCGCAGATGCCAGAACGGGTATTCCGGGGTCACCTTGAAACCGGGCAGTCCGAACTCTGCAAGGAGCGGACCGACCTCCGCGCGGAAGCTGGCCCATGGCGTCAGGCGCGGCTTTCCCGTTGCGATCCGAGCGACTGCCCAAAGCAACGCCAAAGGCTGGTGGCGGCTGGGGGCCTTGTTCTCCGGGTGGCGATGGGTGTTGAGGGAGCCGAACCGCTCCAGTAGCTGGGCGGAGGTGAGGCGGGACGGCTGAGCAGGAGGTGCTACCGGAGGCTTGGCGGTAGCAGACCGGCTTCGCTCCGGAAAGAACGGGACAACGCGGCGGTAGTCCTCCGAGGACCGAAGGGCGAGGGTCCGCAGCGGTACCGGAATGTTCAGGCTTCGCAGTACGGGAGCGGCGAAGACGCGTGTGCGGAACTCCTCGATGTCCCCCAGCGCCATGATGTGTTCCCAAGTGGCGTCACCATCGTCGGTCCCCCAGACGGCCTGGGCCACGGGCGCGCTGTCGAACAGGTGGAGGATGCGGGCGCGGGCGATGAAGTGATTCTCCGCATAGAAGAACACGTCGTCGCCGACGCGCCTGTTCCGAAGAGCCCTGACCTTTTCGTTGTTGGTCTGCGTGGTGGGAGTGGAGCCCCACAGCCGGGCGACGCCGTCCCTGTACAGGTTGCCCAGGACATCCGCCTGGTCGCCGAGCACGTCCTTGATATCCGTGATCCGAATGCCCTGCCGTACGGACTTGGCGAAGTTGCGCGGGCCGCGATCCCGGGCCGTACCACGAGGCTGAAGCACCATCTGGGGCAGTGCCTGCGTCGGCTCCTCGACAGCGGCCTTGTCCTCCACCGCGAAGCCAAGCGCACGCAGACGATGCGCCACTGTGCGCGCACCCCCACTGAAGTCGGCGGCCTGAAGCAGATCGCCGACCGAATACAGGTGCGCCACCCCGACGATGGCCTTCGAGTCGTAGCGGTGACCGTCCAACACCAGCTCGTATGCCGCGGCCCGGCCGAAGCCGTACCGGCGGCGGAATGCCTCACGCCCCAGGCTCCTGCACTCCTCCACGGCAGCCAGTACGCCTGCGCGCGTCACATCTCCAAGTCCCATGCCGGAGAGATTAATAGGACCGTATGACATTGATTAAACGGAGGCTGCCTCCGCCTCTGCCGAGCAGAGCGCCGCAGCTGTGCAGGCTTCGGTGCGACTACGGCTCACTGCCGTCTAAGGGGCACAGCGACTGCCGATCACCAGGTTCACGAGCGGCGTTGGCCCCAGGACCTCGCAGGAGGTCAGAGCAATCGCGAAGGCCCATGGCTCGATGCCCACGCGAGCAAACCGCCCGTCTAGCCCCCGGCCCCGCCCAGGATGATCCGAGTGATCTCCACCCGCGACTGCGCGCCCAGTTTCCGGTAGGCGCGGGTCAGGGCTGCTTCCACTGTCTTGACGCTGAGGGCCAGGCCCGTGGCTATCTGGCGGTTGGTGGCGCCCTGGGCGGCTCGGGTGACGACGTTGCGTTCGGTGGAGGTGAGGTGTTCGGACCAGGAGGGGGTCTCGGGGAGGGGGGTGGGGACCGGGCGGTCGCGTTCGGTGCGGGTGAGGGTGACCCAGGAGCGGGCGCCGGCGCGGGTGAAGACGCGCAGGGCGTCGGCGAAGGCGGTGCGGGCGGCGGGTTCGTCGGCGCGGCGGCGGTGGAGGCGGGCGAGGGCGAGGCGGGTGCGGGCCTCTTCGAGGGGGTAGCCGGCGGCGTGGAGGCGGGCGGCGGCCCTCTCGTGGCCGGTGACCGCGCGGTCGAGGTCGCCGCGGGCGGCGTCGACGGTGGCGGCGGCGCGGTCGAGGGTGGCGAGGACGCCGGGGCGGCCGAGGCGTTCGGCCTGGCGGCGGGCGCGGGCGATGACCGCGCGGGCCTCGTCGGTGGCGCCGGTGAGGGCCAGGGCCTCGGCGAGGTCGGCGTGCCAGCGTCGGGTGGCGGGGTCGCGCTGGCCCTGGGCGGTCTCCAGCGAGCCGGTGCGGGCGAGGAGTTCGGCCGCTTGGTGGGGCTGGCCGCCGAAGAGCCTGATCCGGCCCTCGGCGTGCAGGGCGCGGGGCAGGAAGAGCCGGTCGTCGTCGTCCTCGCTGTGCCGGCGGGCGCTCTCGGCCGCGGCGAGGGCCTGGCCGAGGGTGCCGCCCGCGGTCTCGGCGAGCGCGAGCGTGTACCAGGCGGGGCCCTGGCTGAGCCCGGCCTCCTCGGTGATGCGCAGGCTCTGCCGGGCGAGGGCGAGGGCCGGTCGGCAGCGGCCGCGCAGGAGTTCGACCTGGGCGAGGCCGTTGAGGCACTGGCTGAGGCTGTCGGCCGAGCCGCGCTGGCGCAGCGTGTAGACGAGGGTGCGCAGTTCGGCGCGGGCCTCGTCCAGTTCGTCGCGTACCAGGTGGAAGCGGTGTTTGAGGTAGACGGGCCCGTTGTGGTGCGTCATGGCGTGCACGTCGTGCGGTGCGGCCAGGGCGGCGACGAGGGTGGCCTCGGCCTGAGGCAGGCCGAGGAAGAGTTCCAGGGCGGCCTGCTGGGTGAGGGCCATGAGTTCGGTGCGGCGGTCGCCGGTGCGGGCGGCGAGTTCGGCGGCGCGTACGGCGTGCTCCCGGGCGCGGGCCGCGCAGCCGCCGACCATCCAGGCGCGCCAGCTCATCCGGTAGTGGAGCTGGGCGAGCAGACCGGGGTCGCGTCCCGCGTCACGTACGGCCTCCGGGAAGACGTCGGCGATCTCGGCCATCGCCTGGCCACAGGAGTCGATGACCACGTTCCAGGCGCGTACCCGGTCGGCGGGGCGGTCCGCCTCGCCCAGGACCTCGTAGGCGAGCTGGCGGGCGAAGTCGAAGTCGCCGGCCTCGATGCCGTCCTCGGCGGCGGTCAGGCGGCGGTCGATGTCGACGCCTGTCTGGCCGGCGGGCGTGTACTCGGCGGCCATCCGGCCGAGTCGCGCCGCGGTCCTGGGTGCGCCGCGGCGGCGGGCGATGCGGGCGGCGGCGTCCAGGCCGGCGGCCACGGCCGGGTCGGGGCCCGCCGCGAGCCGGGCGATGTGGTGGGCGCGTTCGACGGGGTCGTCGGAGGCGTCGGCGAGCGCCCGGTGCGTCTTCTTCAGCTGGTCGTAGGGGGTCACCGTGCGGAGCACCACGGGGGTCAGCGGGTCCAGGAACCTGAGGGCGCCGTGGTCGGAGGTCCGCGGGAGGTCCAGCAGGCCGTGGCGTACGCAGGTGTCCACGTCGGACTCGGCGTGCGGGCGCCCGGCGCGGCGCAGCAGTTCCACGGTGGGGCGGACGGCGGCGCCTGCGGTGACCAGGGTGCGCCGGGCGCCGGCGGGCAGGGCGTCGATCCGGTCCAGGAGCGGGCGGCGCAGGGAGTCCGGGACGGGCAGCGGGTCGGTGGGCCCTGGCAGGTCGGCGCCGTGGATGCGCACGTGTTCGTCGAGGGCGGCGCTCAGCTCCAGGGCGGTACGGGGGTTGCCGCCGCTGGCCCGGTGCAGGCGGGCGAGGAGCGGTCGCGGCCAGGAGGGCTGGTCGTGCGCGTCGAGCAGTTCGGCGGTCTCGTGGGCGGTGAGCGGCGGTACGGGGATCCTGCGGGCCGGCGGCGGGCACAGCTCCTGTGCCTCGCGCGCGCTCCCGGTGCCGTCCGCGCGGTCGCCGGGGTGTCCGGGGCCGTCCCCTGACATGCCCGTGCGCAGGGCGACGAGGACACGGGGGCGCGGGTCGGGGCCGGGGCCGCAGCGCCGGGCGAGGAACCGGAGGATGTCGGCGGTCGGCGCGTCCAGCCACTGCGCGTCGTCGACGACCAGCAGGAGCGGCCCGTCGGCGCTCAGCCGGGTGAGGGCCTTGCGGACGGCGATGCGCAGGACGAGCGCGTCGCGGTCGGTGGCCGGAGCGGTCGCGGTGGCCGGGCCGGCCTCGGTGGCCCGACGGGTCATCGGGGACGGGAGGGCCACGCCGGACGGAAGGTCCATGGCGGACGGACGGACCATGGCGGGCGGGAGGACCATGGCGGGTGGAAGGATTCCCGCCGCCGCAGCGGACCTCCCGACCAGCCCCGCCCCTGCTCCTGCCCCTGCCCCTGCCCCTGCGACCAGCCCCGTCCCCGCCGCGAGGCCCGTTCCCGCCACGAGGCCGCTCCCGCCGCCGGGGAAGCCCCCCGGGCCCCCAGGGTCCCCCGGGTCCGGCGCGCCCGGCGCACTGCGCAGCAGCGCCGCTTCGAGCACGGCCCGCTCGTGGGGGGCGAGTCCGCCGAGGGCGTCGTCGTCGAGCGAGGACAGCAGGTCGATGAGGCCGAGGTAGGGGCTGTGCCGCTCGGCCGGGGACGGCGAGCAGCGCAGGACCCGGTGGCCGCGGGCGCTCGCCTCGGTGACCAGTTCGGTGACGACGGTGGTGCGGCCGATGCCCGCGGGTCCGGTGAGGAGCACGCCACCGCGGTCGGTCAGCTGGGCCCGGACGGTGTCGCAGAGGGCGCCGCGGGCGACGGCGGGCGGCCGCCGTCGTGCCGGGCCGTCCGTCGGCAGGGTGGTCGGCTCGGTCATCCGCAAGCCCTTCCGGACACAGCCTCGTCCATGACTCAGGTACGTCAGGAGCGGGTACGGGCGCGGGTCTGGTGACGCGTGCGCGTACGGGCGCCTGCACCGGAGCGCGTACGGGTGCGGGTACACGCGCCGTTGCTGATCATGGACCTGCCATTCACACCGCGCCGAATGTAGGACCGCTCCCGGTGAAAGGTCAAGACCAATGAGGGAGGCGGAGTGGGCCGGGCAGGGGTGCGGCCGGACATGCGGCCGGGCCGCTGGTGGGGAGACCAACGGCCCGGCCGGGCAAGGGTGTTGCTCGTTCACTGTCCGGTACGGGTCAGCAGGCGCCCTGGTCCGTCCAGACGGCCCAGGAGCCGGGCGCGCCCGGTTCGGCGCCGGTCGAGTACCACTGCGAGGACCACTTGTGGCCGTTGTACGAGACCTGGTCGCCCGGTGCGTAGGCGGTGGTCGCGCTCCAGGCCGGCAGGTTGCCGCAGCCCTGCGGCGGGGTGCCGCCGCCGGTGATGGTCCAGGTGAAGGAGGCCGAGCCGGTGGCGTTGTCGGTGTTCTTCGCCGTGACGGTCACCGAGAAGGTGCCTGCGGTGGTCGGCGTGCCGGTGATGCTGCCGGTGGAGGAGTCGATCGACAGCCCCGCGGGCAGGCCCGTGGCGCTGTAGCTGAGCGTCTTGCCGCCGGGGTCGCTCGCCTGGATCTGGAGGGAGACCGCGGTGCCCACCGTGCCGTTCTGGTTGCCGGGGCTGGTCACCGTCGGCGAGCCGGGCTGGCCGCCGCAGTTGCCGGGACCGGGGACCGGGTCGGCGCCGGTGACGCTGACCGCCGCCCAGGCGGCCTCGACGGTGTTGTACTCGGTGCAGTGCGCGCCGTACAGGTCGGCGGCGGCCTTCAGCGAGTCGATCCGGGCCTGGTGGTAGTTCTCGCTGCTGTTGGCGTAGGAGGCCAGCGCCTTGTACCAGATCTTGGCGGCCTTGTCGTTGCCGATGCCGGCCACCGTGGAGCTGTTGCAGGTCGGGCTGTTGCCGTAGCCGTGGTCGCCGCTGCCGACGGCCAGCAGGAAGAACCAGTGGTTGAGCGGGCCCATCGAGTAGTGCGGGTCCAGGCTGCCGTTGCTGCTGTTCCAGCAGTTGGGCGACTGGCCGTCCAGGGACGGGTTGTACATGTAGCGCAGCGGGCGGTTGTCGCCGCTGATGTTGATGAGCTCGCCCATGGTGTAGTCGGGCGTGTCCACCGGGTTGTCGGCGTAGAACTCGACCATGGTGCCGAAGATGTCGCTGGTGCCCTCGTTCATGCCGCCGGTCTCACCGGTCTCGTCCCAGCCGGTGAGCGCGCCGCTGACGCCGTGGCTCATCTCGTGCCCGGCGACGTCGAGTTCGACCAGCGGGCGGGAGTTGCCCTGGCCGTCGCCGTACGTCATCTGGGAGCCGTCCCAGAAGGCGTTCACGTAGGCGTTGCCGTAGTGGGTGCGCGACGGCACGCCCCGGCCGTCGCCGA
Organism: Streptomyces sp. SAT1; assembly: GCF_001654495.1. Lineage (GTDB taxonomy): Bacteria > Actinomycetota > Actinomycetes > Streptomycetales > Streptomycetaceae > Streptomyces > Streptomyces andamanensis. The sequence goes on along the minus strand of NZ_CP015849.1, from coordinate 4,957,016 downwards.
AGATGCCGTTGCGGCCCTGGACGTTCTTGTAGTAGTCGAACGTCTTCGCGGCGCCGTAGTGCGCGTCCACGCCGGCCGAGGCGGGGTCGCTGTTGGTGCCGTTGCCGAAGGTGCCGCTGGAGCTGGTGAAGACCGAACCCGTGCCGCTGGTCGCGTGGTTGAGGTTGGTCGTGTAGCCGTTGCCGTGCACCGGGTCCTGCATGGAGTAACCGCTGCCGGACTGGCTGACGTCCAGGGAGACCTGGCCGCTGTAGATCGACCGGCCGGTGGCGGTGGCCGCGGCGGCGCCGGCCTGCGCGGGGGCGGACCCCGTCGCGCGGGCCGTACCCGCCGGTCCGGCGGTCTGCCGGGCGGCGAAGGTGTCGACCTCGTCGCTGGTCCGTACGACCTTGCCGGTGCGGGCGTCCACCAGGACGTGCAGCCGGCTCGGCGTCTGGTCCTGGCGTACGCCGCTGACGACGGTCTCCCAGACGAGGGCGGCGTCGCTGCCCTGCATGCGCACCGCGAGGTGCGAGGCGGAAACCGAGTCGACGCGGCCCTCGAACGCCGCCCTCGACACCTTCGCGGCGCGGGAGGCGGGCAGTTCGGGCTCGGTGGACACCGTCGGGGACGTCTGCGCGCCGGTGGCCAGCGACGCGTAGGTGCCGTCCTTCTTCAGGTGCACGACGACGTCGCCGCCGTAGGTCGGCAGCCCCTTGTACGTACGGTCGAAGCGGACGGTGGCGGAACCGTCCCGGTCCACCACCAGGTTGCGGACCGAGAAGGCGTCCCCGGCGGCGCGGTGGGCGGCGCCCGCGTGGTCCGCGAGGACCTTGCGGGCGTTGTCCTCGACGCGGCTGCGGACGGCGGGTGCCGGGTCGGCCGTGAACGGGGCCGCGGCGAAGGCGCCCGGCCCGGCGGCCGGGGCGGAGGGATGCGGATGCGGCTGCGACCCCGGGGCCGCCAGGGCGGCGGGCAGGGCGATGGCGGACGCGGACACGCAGGCCAGAGTGACCGTGAGAAGTCGCGCGGCTCTTCGTATGTCCATAGGACGGGGGGTTCCTTTCGCCTCGTGCAGGGGGTGCCCGCCGCCGGGGCGTGCGGCGGTGAGTACGGCGGCGGCGGGCACCTGCGGGTGCTGTCGGCCCCGCCCCTCGGCGGAGCGGAGCCGACGCACGAGTGTCGGGATCCGGCGAGGGGGGCGGCCAGGCACTGCGACGAGGGAGAGGGGTTTCCCTATCCGGGCGCCCCCCCGGCGAAGGGGCCGGGAGGAGCCGGGAGGAGCCGGGAGGGGCCGGGAGGGGCCGGGCGCGGTCAGCCGGCCGTCGCCGCGGCCGCCGTCGTGGCCGTTGTCGTAGCCGCCGTCGCGGCCGTCGCCTTCCGGGCGGCAACGGCGCCCTGGCGCGGAACCGCCCGCTCCACGTGCACGACCACGGTGGTGTAGAAGCGGTGCACCGCGTCGTCGACGCTGCGGATGAAGCCGGACTCGGCGTTGCCGCGCGTGCTGCCCATGCTCTTGAGCAGGGAGAGCCGGAAGCCGGTGATGCGGCTGCCGCCGTCCTTCGGCAGCAGGTCGGCGGGCTCGGGCCGCAGCCGCTCCAGCGTGCCCCGGGGACCGCCGCCCGACTGCCCCTCGACGAGGGTCTCGACATGGAGGTCGGCCGGTGCGTCGGCCAGGCACCGCACGAGCCGCTTCGCCCAGGACAGCGGGTAGCCCTGCTCGGGGGCCGGCAGCTCGATGGACGTACGCAGCTTTCCGGTGCGCAGGTCGGCGGTGACGGCGAGGACACCGGGCGTCCCCTCGATGCGCAGCTCCGCCCGGAGCCGCCCGTCCCGGCAGAGCCGGTCGGCGAGGGCGCCGCGCCGCTCCCCCGGGTCCGTGCCGCGCCCGGTCCGCTGGACGGGCAGCACCTTGTGCCCGAGTTCGCCGCCCAGTCCGAGGCACACCTGCCGGATCAGCCGCTCCCAGCTCTCCACCACCTCCAGGGCGCGCGGGTCGCCGTGGCACAGGGTCTCGTCGTCGATGCCGTTGCGTACGGGGACCCAGGCGGGGCCCATGTTCTGGAAGCCGTGGCAGCCGGAGTTCTCGTGCTGGAGGTAGTGCAGCAGTTCCTGGAGGAGCCAGGCGTGGGCGGCGTTGCCGACGCCCTCGTGCCGGATGAGCAGTTGGGCGTGGTGGGCGACCTCCGCCCAGGACAGGTGCCTGAGCGCCACCTTGTGCTTGCGGCGCCGGTCGATCTTCACGTCGACGAGCGGACTGCCCTCCAGGGCCACGTCGTTGGAGAGGGTGATCACGGCCTCGTAGCCGCGGCGGGCGGCGATGTCCATGTACGCCTGGACCTGCTCGGCCCTGAGGGCGTTGCCGTTGGTCTTGGTCTCCACCAGCGCCGTCCACAGCTTGCCGGCCCGCTCGACCCGGACGACGCCGTCGGGGCGGCGCGGTGAGTCGCCGTGCGGCAGCGTGACCTCGGTGAAGGTCTCCATCCGGCCCGCCGGGGCGCCGAACCCCGCGGTGAGCCGTCTGCCGAACTCCGGCACCTGGGCCATCACCGACAGCAGCACCGAGGTGGCGCGCGTCTCGCGGTCGCGGTCGCTCTTGAGCGCGGACACCGGGAAGAGCCGGGCGCCCCGCCAGGAGTCGTTCTCGGCGAGGGACTTCCTGACCACCTTGGGCAGGGTGACCTTCTTCTTCGCCGTGCGCGGCCGGGCGGAGGCCGGGGCGCGGGTGCCGGACGCGTCCGGCACGGCGTCATCCGGCCGGCGCGGGGCCGGGACGGCTGCCAGCGGCTCCGCGGAGGCCGAGGCCGGAGCCGGAGCGGGGACCGGGACCGGGCCCGTGGCCGGGGCCGGGGCCGGGGCCTCGGTGCTCGCGGCCGCGCTCTCCCCGCCCCGGCCGTTCTCCCCGCCCCGGCCGCTCCCGGCGTCCTCGATCCCTACGGCGGCCTCGCCCCCTACGGCGGCCTCGGCAGCCCCGCCCCCCGGCATGTTCTCGACGGCCTCCTGCGCCTCCTGAGACTCCTGGGCCGCCTGGGCCTCTTGCGCCTCCTGCGCCTCCACCGCGTCGGCGTCGTCGTCGATGTCGACCCCGAAGTCCGTGGCCAGACCGGCGAGTCCGCTGTCGTACCCCTGGCCGACGGCGCGGAACTTCCAGTCCTCGCCCCGGCGGTACAGCTCGCCGAAGATGAGCGCGCTCACCGAGTCGACGCCGTCGACCGCGAAGCGGAGCAGCTCCTCGCCGGAGCCGTCCGCCAGGGTCAGACGTACGCCTTCGAGTTCGCCGAAGCGGGCCCGGCCGTACCGGCTCGCCGCCACGACCACGCGGTCGACCTCGGCCGGGACGGCGGACAGGTCGAAGCTGATCCGGTCCTCGCTGCCGTCGGCGGTCGGGGTCTTGCCCAGCAGCTGCACGCTTCCGTCGGCGGCCACCGGGTTGTTGTAGAAGTAGAAGTCGGCGTCGCTGCGGACCTTGCCGTTCGCGTCGAGCAGCAGGACCGAGACGTCCGCGTCGCCCTCGCCGGTCGGGCTCCCCCAGCCCAGACCGACGATCACGGAGCTGATGTCCCCGCTCAGGGCCGCCAGCGACACGTTCGCGCCCTTGATCATCTCTTGCACGGAATTACCCCCCACTGGAGCGAGTCTGGCGTGCCGGCCCCCTGCCTTCACGCCCGCCGTGCGACGCGACGAGAACACGTCGCACGATCGTCACCGTGACCGGGGTCGACGGCGATGGCGGCCATTCTCACCCATGGCCGCATACGGACTCAGAGGTTCCATAAATAATCGAGTGTTCAGGCGATTTATCCGCGCATCACGTCTGGTGCGGGACTCATGAACGTTTCTAGACTGCGGCTGCTTCCGGCCGGATCCGGTCGGCAGTGCGTTCGGCTGCTCGTTCGTCAACAGGCATGCGCCGCCCGACCGGTGGCGCCCCGCGAGGAGGTTCCGACCATGGTGAAGCACTACGTGAAGTACGCCCTGAGCACCCTGTCCGCCGCGATGTTCGCGCACATGGCCTGATTCCGGCCCGGTACGGACGGGGACGAGGTGGCGGCGGGCGCGGTGCGCGCCCGGTGTCCGGTTCTCCGTCCGTCCACCGCGACCGGCAGGTCGGCCCGTCGCCCGTCGGCCCGTCAGGAGGGCTCTCCTTGTTCGGCACCGCCCTCAGTCAGCTCCGGTACGGCATGGCCGTACTGCGCAACAGCCGGATCCGGCCCGGGGACCTGGAGCGGATCGCCCGTGACCTGGCCGCCACCCTGGAGGAGTTCGGCGCGCCGGGCGCCGACTCGGCGCTGCTGCCGGGGCAGGCGGGGCAGATCGACCCCGAGGTGCGGCGCACGGTCACCCGGCGGAGCCTGCGGGCCACCGCGCGGGCGGCGGCGGAGCACACCGCCTACTACCGGCACCTGTTCGGGGAGCTCGGCCTCGATCCCGGCACACTCGACCCGTACGGTGACGACGGCTCCGGGTCCGGCAGTTGGTCGCGGGTGCCCGTCACTCCCAAGAAGGCGCTGCGCGGCATGCCGGGCGCCTTCGTCTCGGCCGCGGCGCGGCCCGCGCTGATGGCGCTGACCACCGGGACCAGCGGCACACCCACCGCGGTCTGGTACTCACGGGCCGAACTCGACATCACCATCGCGCTCAGCACCATCTCGGCCGCCCTCGGCATGGGCCTGGGCCCGCGGGACACGCTCGCCTACGCCGGCTGTTCGCGCGCCACGCTGCCGCTGCTCAACGCCGAGGAGTCCACGACCCGGGTCGGCGCCTCCTTCGTCCAGTTCGGCACACTGGAGGCGGCGCAGGCGCTGGACCGGCTCGCCGCGCCGCTCGGGCTGCCGGGCAAGCACGGGCAGATCAGCCATCTCAGCACCTCGGCCTCGTATCTCTCCGCGCTGGTGCACCGGGCCGAGCGGGACGGCTGGCGGCCCGCCGACTTCGGGCTGCGCAGCATCGGGGTGGGCGGCGAGGTGCTGTCCCGGCCGCTGCGCGAGCGCGCCGAGGCCGTGTTCGGGGCGTCCGTCGCGACCTCGTACCTGATGACCGAGACGCTGCCCTCCGGGGGCACGCCGTGCGACCAGGGGCATCTGCACCACACCGCCGAGTTCGGGCATCTGGAGGTGCTCGACCCGCTGACCTGGGAGCCGACCCCGCCCGGCGGCACCGGCGTGATCGTGCACACCCCCTACGTCCCCTACCGGGAGTGCACCTTGCTGCTGCGCTACGCCACCGGCGACCTGGTCCGCCTGCCCGCCGCCGCGCCCGGCTGCGCGCTCGCCCATCTGCCCGCCACCTCGGAGATCCTGGGCCGCTGGACCGGCCCGCTCAGCGCCGCCGTCACCACCCGCGACCTGCTCGACCTCATCGAGGCGGAGCCCGAGGTGCCGCTGCCCGCCCGCTACGCGCTGACCGAACAGGCGGACGGCGGCGCGCTGTTGCACCTGCTCGTGCCGTCCCTGCCCGCGGCCGCGCTGCGCGCCCGGCTGGAGGAGCGCGCGGCGGCGGCGGGACTGCCGCTGGCGGGCCTGGTGCTGTACGACGACCGGTCGGCGATGCCGCCCACCACCGCGCTGCGCGCCGATCTGCGCGAGCACAGCTTCGAGACGGCGGCCCGGCCGTCCGGCGGCGCGGACCGGGCGGCGCGCACCCCGGCCGTGGCCGCGCGCGGCGGCGCACCGGCCGCCGAGGAGGGGAGCGGCGCGTGAGCGGAACCGCCCTGGTGGCGCTGAGCTGCTGTGTGGCCCTGCTGATGGCGGTGGCCGGCGGCTATCTGGCCAAGGTCGCGATGCCCAGGCCGCCGGTCGGGGTGTACGCCCCGGCGGACGTCGCCGTGCTGTGCGTCGGGGTGGTCGTGGCCCCGCTGCTGTACGGCGCGCTGCCGGGCGCGTGGGTGTCTGCGCTGTTCGGGCTGGTGTTCTGCGTGGCCCTGCAGTTCACGCTGGCGCCGCTGTGCTCGGGGCGCTGGGCGTGGTGCCTGGCGCTGGCGGCGACCGCGCTGACCGCGGGGGCCGCCGTCGCGGACCTGTCGGCCGGGGTGCGCGCCGGGACCGATGTGGTGCTGGCCGTGGCGGTGGTGGGGGTGGCGAACCTGTGGGCGCAGAGCGGGATGCGCTCGGCCCATGTCGCGGCGCTGGCAGCCGCGTTGACCTGCTACGACCTGGTCGCCACCACGCTGACGGATGTCACCGGCGACTTCTTCGCGCAGGTGCGCGGGCGGCCGTTCGCCCCGCTGCTCGCGCTCACCGGCGGCGCGCATCCGGTCGCGGTCGGTCTCGGGGACCTGCTGCTGCTCGTGCTGTTCCCACTGGTCGCGGCGAAGGCGTACGGGCGCCCGGCGGCGCTGCTGGCGGGGGCCGTCGGGGTCGTCGTCACCAGTGCGATCAGCGTGCTGTTCGCGGTGGGCGCGCTGACGGAGGGCTTTCCGCTGCTGACCGCGCTGGGGCCGCTGATCGTGGTGCAGCACCTGGTGTGGTCGCGGCGGGCGGGCGGTGAGCGGACCACCGCCGAGTGGCGGGCCGGTGCCGCGGGCCCGGCCCGGCGGGCGAACGCCGCCGGTGCGGAACCGGACGCCGCGCTGGCCGCGGCGGTCGCCGCGACGCTGCCGACGGGACCGGCGGGCGGGCTGAACGAGGATCTACCGGCGGGCAGTTGGGTCGTACTGTGCGAAGGGCGGGTGGTCGGGACCGGGGCGTCCCCCGGGCTGGCCCGGCGTGACGCCCGCGAGCACGGCGAGGACACGGGCCCGCTGGTGGCCCGCCTCGTGTGAGCGCGCGGCGGGCAGACGGACGGCGGGCCGGAACGGACGGCGGGGCGGAACGGACGGCGGGGCGGAACGCCACAGCCCACGGAAACGCGACAGGCCCCGGAAACGCGACAGGTCCCGGAAGCACGGCGGGACCCGGAAGCGCGGCGGGACCCGGGAGACGTATCCAGCTCCCGGGCCCCCGGGGATGCCACCCCATGCGCACGCCGATGGCGTTTGAAGAGTACGGATCGGGTTCAAGCCTCCGTGTTCTTCCTTTGAACTACCGCACCGCGGAGAAGTGCAGGCGAGATTCGAACTCGCATCCGGCGACGGTCGTCCGTACTCGGTCCCACCGGCGATCGGTGGCGAATGCTGAAGCTGGAGCGAGAGTCTGAGGCTGAGCACGGTCACGGTCATCGCCGCGGCCGTGCGAGTCAGGCTGAACGTCAGTTTCAGCTTGCGCTCATGGCGCGCACCGGTCCTCGATCCGGTCCGCGTCCTTCACGCACCCCCGCGCTCGCACGCGGGGGCGATCATGGGGCTGCCCGTCGCCCGGTCAGGCGAACAGGTAGCCGAACACCGCCTCCCCGGTCCGCTGGTCGGTGATCTCCGTGCCGTTGGCCTCCTCGCGGGCGAACTTCACCGCCTGCTGGAGCTTCTCCACCCGCTCCAGCAGCTCGTTCACCCGGCGGGCGGGCAGGGCGCCGGAGAACTTCACCGTGGTCCAGTAACCGATCGGCACGTCCTCGTAGTACACCTCGACCTGGGCCGGGTGCTTCTCGGTGGCCTCCGCCTTGACGTGGTTGCGCGGCACCTTCTTCGTACGGATCGTGCGGACCGGGTCGGTCTTCCACCAGTCCGTCGACGGGTCCAGCGACCAGGACTCGGCCGCGTCCAGCACCGGGAGCTTCTTGACGAAGGCGTGCAGCTCGGTGAGCTGCTTCTCCAGGAAGAGGAGGTAGCCGACCGGGACCTCGGCGAGGATCGTCCGGCCGTCCACCGTGACGTCCGCGCACGCCGTGCGGTTCGCCCAGTCCTTCGTCGCGGTCACGTCGAACAGCCGCGTCAGGGACGCCGACATGTCCCGCAGGATCTCCTCGGCCTTCACCTGCACCCGCGAGGACTCGGGCGGCAGCTGCTCGCCCTCCTCGTCCTTCGGCTGGTACGTCCGCGAGATCCCGGCGAGCAGCACCGGCTTCTGCACCTTCTGGTGCGCCGCCGCACTGTCCTGGAGCGCTTTGCTCTTGACGCCCTTCTCCACGGCGATGATCTGATTCAGCTTGGTCACGGTTCCCCCTTCGAGCACGATCAACGTAGCCCGTGGGGAGCCGAGTCCTCATCCGGTTTTCTCCGCCACGGCCGTCTCCGGCCTCCCCGACGCATCTGACGTGCCGTAGGTCACACGGCATCACCTCGCCCCGGCGTGCGGCAGTGACCTGGCGCACAGGCGGGGGTGCTGTGGGCGGGCAACTCCTGGGGTGTTCATGGGAGTTGTGGGTATTCGTACATCCGTCCTGTTTGGGACCCACGTCTATTTCCGTAGTTTTTCGGCTGTTTGTCCCTTTCACTCGAATGGTCCACCGAACGACACCTCGGGTCACAGGAAGCAGTGCACTTATGTCCCATTCGTCCGAGCTGCCAGAAGTCCCCCTCACCCCCCACGCAGTGACCGCCGCCGAGGTCGTCCCCGGTGATCTGGTCGCCCTCTCGCGGGACGAGGCCGAACGGCGGCAGTGGTGTGCCGTGCTGCACACGCTGCCCGAATCACCGGAGACGATCCGGGTGACGCTGCGCCCGCCGCTGGGCGGTCCGGACCGGGAAGAGGTCCTGGCGCGGGGGCAGGAGGTGGTCGTCGCCGGGCGGCGGGTGGATGCCGCGGCCGTGCCCGCCGTGTCCTCGCCGCGGCTGGACGCCGTCGAGTTCCGGGACGGCGACACCGTCACCCGGCTGCGCGCCGTCGACCCGGAGGGCGTCGAGGTGACGTACCAGCGGCGGTGGGGCCGCTGGCACCGCGACCTGGACTCCCGGACCACGGAGACCGTGACCGACGACGCCGTGCGCGGCTGGGCCGCCGACGCCGATCACGCCGGATACGTCGTACGCCATCACGCGCGGCCGGCCCGCCGTCCCTCGGAGGCCGGGCCGCGGCGGGTCGTCGTGACCGGTCTCGGTGCCATGACCCCCCTGGGCACCGGGACGGGCGAGCTGTGGCAGGGGCTGCTCGACGGGCGGCACGGGATACGGGAACTGCCGGACGAGGAGTTCGCCGAGCTGCCGGTGCGCACCGCGGGTGTCGTGCCCGTGGACCCGGCCGGACTGCTGCCCCGGGCCGCGGCCCGGCGGATGAACCGGGCCGCCCAGTTCGCCGTGCTCGCCGCGCGCGAGGCATGGGGCGACGCCGGGTTCACCGAGGGCGGCACCCGCGAGAGCGGACTCGACCCGGAGCGGGTCGGCGTCAGCCTCGGCGCGATCCTCGGCGACGCCTCCGTCCTCGTCGGCGGCGACCGCAAGCTGCGCGACAAGGGCCCGCGCGCCGTCTCCCCGCTCACCACCCCCATGACCGTGCCCTCGCAGGCCGCCTCACAGGTCTCCCTCGACCTGCACATCACCGGCGAGGCCCGCACCGTGACCAGCGCCTGCGCCTCCGGCACCGAGGCGATCGGGCAGGCCATCGACCGGATACGGTACGGCCGCGTCGACGTGGCCCTGGCCGGCGGCGCCGAAGCGGTCGTCACCCCGGCGATCATGGCCTCCTTCGCCGCCATGCGCGCCCTGTCCGACCTGGGCCTGGAGGACGGGACCTCGCCCTCGCGGCCGTTCGCCGCGGACCGGGCCGGGTTCGTCAACGGCGAGGGCGCCGGGATCCTGGTCCTGGAGGCGGAGGAGCACGCCCGCGCCCGGGGCGCCCGGATCTACTGCGAGGCCGCCGGCTGGGGACTCTCCGCCGACGCCCACCACATGGCCGCGCCCGACCCCTCGGGCAGCGGCGTCGCCCTCGCGCTGCGCCGGGCCGTCCGGGACGCCGGCGCGCACCTCGTCGACGTCGTCCATGTCAACGCCCACGCCACCGCCACCGCCGAGGGCGACCTCGCCGAGGCCGGGGCACTGCGGGCGGTGCTCGGAGCGGGCGGCGGCGAGGTGCCGGTCACCGCGCTCAAGGGACACCTCGGGCACCTCCAGGGTGCCGCGGGCGGGGTCGAGGCCGTCGCCGCGGTGCTCACCCTGCACAACGGGGTCGTGCCGCCCACCGTGGGCTGCGCCCGGCTGGACGAGGAGATCGACCTCGACGTGGTGACCGGGGCCCCGCGCGCCCTGCCGGAGCGCGGCGACCTCGTGCTCAGCAACTCGTTCGGGTTCGGCGGCCACAACGCCGTACTGGCGCTGCGGCGCCTTCCCCGGAGCGCATGAGCGCGTGTGCGCGTGAGCGGGCAGGAGGCAGCGGGAGACGGCGGTGCGCTAGGCCGTGCGCTTGCGGGCCGCCGTCTTCTTCGCCGGGCTCTTCTTGGCGGCCGTCCCGGCGGAGGACGCCGTCTTCTTCGCCTGGCCCGCCTTGGTGTCCGACCGTCCCGCCTTCGCTCCGGACGCGGTCTTGGCGGCCGTCTTCTTCCCGCCGGAAGCCGTCTTCTTCGCCGGGGACGCGGACTTCCCGGTACGCGACCCGGACGCCTTCCCGGCCGCCGCCTTCTTCGGGGCGCCGCGGGTGCTCTTGCGCCGGGGGAGGTGCGTGACCTCGGCCTCCGCCTCCTGGCCGCCCCCGTCCGCGGCCTCCTCCTCCGCGTCCTCCCCCGCTTCCTCGCCCCGGGACCGCTTGGCCGCCCGCACGCTGTTCTCCAGGGCGGCCATCAGGTCGAGCACCTTGCCGCCGGGGGCCGGTCCGGGGGTCTCGGGCGGCGCCTCGCCGGCCGCCTTCGCCGCGACGACCTCCTCCAGCGCCTCGCGGTACTCGTCGTGCAGGTCCTCCAGGTCGACCTCGCCGAGGGTGTCCATCAGCGCGTCCGCGAGGTCCAGTTCCTTGTCCCGGACGGTGACGTCGGTCTCCGGGGCCACGCCCTGCGGGGCGCGGATCTCGTCCGGCCAGAGCAGGCCGTGCATGACGATGACGTCGTCCACCACCCGCAGCATGCCCAGCCGCTCGCGCCCGCGCAGCGCGAACTTCGCGACGGCCACCCGCTTGCTGCGCTTGAGCGCCTCGCGCAGCAGCGTGTACGGCTTGGCGGCCGGGGCCCCGCCCGCCGCCAGGTAGTAGGAGTGCTCCAGCCGGAGCGGGTCGATCCGGTCGGCCGGGACGAACGCCACGATGTCGATCGTCCGCGCGGTCGGCAGCGGCAGATGGGCCAGGTCCTCGTCGGTGATCGGGATGATGCTGCCGTCCGCGTCCTCGTACCCCTTGCCGATCTCCCCCTGGCCGACCTCGCGGTCCTCCAGTTCGCACACCTTGCGGTAGCGGATCCGGCCGCCGTCCTCCGTGTGGATCTGGCGGAAGGAGATGGTGTGGTTCTCGGTGGCGTTCACCAGCTTGATCGGGATGCTGACCAGGCCGAACGAGATGGCGCCGTTCCAGATGGATCGCACGTGCAGCACCTTCCGGGCCGGATGTGTTCGGTTTCATCTGAAGTACATGCTTTTCTTATCGTATGGCGCCGATCACGGACGTGGAGGGCCGCCGGCTCGCGCTCAGCAATCTGGACAAGGTGCTGTATCCCGCGACCGGGTTCACCAAGGGCGAGGTGCTGCACTACTACGCGACCGTCGCCGAGGTGCTGCTCCCCCATCTGCGGGACCGGCCGGTGTCCTTCCTGCGGTATCCGGACGGCCCCGACGGCCAGGTCTTCTTCACCAAGAACGTGCCGCCCGGTACGCCCGAGTGGGTGACGACGGCCGAGGTGCCGCGCACGGCGGGACCGGCCCGGATGGTGCTCGTGCAGGATCTGCCGAGCCTGATGTGGGCCGCCAACCTGGTGACGGAGTTCCACACCCCGCAGTGGCGGGCCGGGGCCCCGGAGGAGGCGGACCGGATCGTGTTCGACCTCGATCCGGGGCCGCCCGCGACCGTGGCCGACTGCTGCGAGGTGGCGCTCTGGCTGCGCGAGCGGCTGGCCGCGGACGGGATCGAGGCGTACGCGAAGACCTCCGGGTCCAAGGGGCTGCACCTGCTGGCCGCCGTGCGCGGCGCCTCCGGCGAGCGGACCTCCGCGTACGCCAAGGAGCTGGCCGTGGAGGCGGAGCGGGCGATGCCGCATCTGGTGCTGCACCGCATGACGCGCAAGCTGCGGCCGGGCAAGGTCTTCGTCGACTGGAGCCAGAACGCGGCACGCAAGACGACCGCCGCGCCCTACACCCTGCGCGCGCGGGCGCATCCCACCGTCTCCACCCCGGTGACCTGGGAGGAGGTCGCCGGGTGCCGGGCGCCCCGGCAGCTCCGCTTCGAGGCCGGGGACATCGCGGACCGGGTCCGCCACCACGGGGACCTGCTGGCCCCGCTGCTGGATCCGGCGCGGGCGCACGCGGTGCCGTAGCCCCGGCAAGCGCCGTTCGGGCCCGGATCAGACCCGGATCAGACCCGGATCAGACCCGGGTCCACGTGGCGCGGTCCCGGGCCATCGCGTGCAGGGCCTCCACGTCCGCCGGTTTCAGGACGCCGCCCAGGCGGGCCAGGCTCTCCAGGTCCGCGTCCCGCAGCACGCGCACCCCGCGCGGCGGGGCGGTGATCCTGAGGACGGCGGGGGCGGCCAGGGCCAGCAGCGGGTGCACCTCGGCGGTGAGGGCGAAGGAGGCCCGGTCCGCGGCGGCGCGGACGCGCCGGATCAGGGGCTGCGGCTCGTGGCGGCCCAGCGCGACCGCCGGGTCGGCCACCCGGACGCGCTGCTTGCGGGCGTACACGCTGTGCACGGCGAACAGCCCGCCGGGGCCGATCGCCAGATGGTGGATGCGGTCGCCGCCGGGCAGCGGCACGGAGTGCAGGACACGCCAGCCGGCGCCCTCCAGCCGGTCCAGCGCCTCGCCCGCCGCGCGCTCCGCCGCGAGCGCCCGGCGGCGCGGGTCGGCGCGCAGGCGGTGGGCGGGGGCCGGGTCCCGTTCGAGGGCGACGAGCAGGGCCTCGCCGGGGCGGTTGGGTGCCAGGTCGTCGTCGGGGTGCAGGCTCAGCCGGGCCAGGTCGGCGCGGGTGGGGACGGACGGCGGACCCACCGCGACCGGCCCGGCGAGGAAGGGGCCGAGCGCCTCCAGCACGTCCTCCCGGGCGTCCTCGGCCAGGAGGTGCACCCGGGCCGCGTCCCGGTCGTACCAGGCTGCGGTACGGCCGTCGCCCGCGCAGACGTGGAGCCGGTCCGGCTCGTGACGGCCGCCCGGTACGACCCGCAGGCGCTCCGGGCCGCTCCCGCCGGGTTGTCCGGGCTGTCCGATCCGTTCGGGCTCTCCGGGCTGTCCGGGCTGTCCGGGCTCTCGACGTGGTGCGCTCATCCACCATCACCCCTACGACCATGGGAACAGGCGGGGTGCTCCCGGGGCAAGAACGCGGCTACCTTTGAGGAGCCGTGGGCGGGGAGTTGGGGAGGTGCGCCGTTGCCGACCGGTGGAACACAACCCTTGGTGCCGGCTCCGGAGAGCCCGTGGAACGAGATCGTGCCCGGCCTGTGGATGGGCGGACACGAGGTGCGGGACGACTCAGGGCGGTCGGCTCCGGTCGTCGTGCGCGACGAGTTCGACCTGGTGCAGACGCTGCTCAGGCTGCCCGGCCACGGTCCGGGGACCGGGGTCCCCCACCAGGTGTGGCCGATCCCGGACGGACCGCTGGACGCCACGCAGCTGGCCGGGGTGATGCGGCTCGCCGAGGCCGCCTGCGCCGCGCTGGACGAGGGCCGGCGGGTCCTGGTGCGCTGCTGGTCCGGGTACAACCGCTCGGGCCTGGTCGTCGGGCACGCGCTGATGCTCCGGGGCAGCGGGGCAGACGAGGCGATCGGGCTGATCCGCGCCCGCCGCTCGCCGTGGGCGCTGCACAACGAGCTGTTCGCCGACTATCTGCGGGCGGGGCTGGCGACGGTCCGGCTGCTGGAGGAACTGGGGGAACCGGCCGAGTAGCCGCCCGCCCCGCAAAGCGGAGCAGGCCGAGCAGGCCGAGCAGACCCAGGGACCGTCCGCTCCGCAAAAAGGACGTCCGTACGAATAATACGAATATGGTGGACGAGGCCCGGAGGCGCGGGTCCCGTCTCCGGGCGGGCCACCGTCCCGGCGCCGCCCCGACCCCCGTCCCCTTCGGAGAACAGTGTTCCGCAAGCGTCCCGCCCGCGTCACCGCCGTCGTCGCCCTGCTGCTGGCCACGGCGGCGGGCTGCGGCGACGCGGGCGGACTGCGGGCCGCTGGCAGCACCGAGACCGCCGTCAGCCCGGCCCGGCTGTGGCCCTCGCTGCGCCCGGCCGCCAGCCCCGCCTGGCCGTACGACGAGGTGCAGATCGAGACGGTCAAGGGGATCACCGCCCCCGGCGACGACATCCGCGAGGTCGACCCGGTGGCCGTCGTACGCGCCGAGATCGCCGCGCATCCGAGCGACTACAAGGGCGCCAAGGCCCCGTACCGGGACACCGGCGCCCGGCTGGCCGCGTGCGGGGCGGGGCCCGGCCACGGCGACTGCCCCGTGCTGCGGCCGTACTACCGCGACCTGACCGGTGACGGACGCGACGACCTGACGCTGGGCTTCCGCCTCTACCCCACCAACCAGACGGCCGTGCGCGTCTACACCTTCGAGGGGCACCGGCTCGTCCAGGTGTTCGCCAACGACGACGCGGTGATCGGCGTGGAACTGGCCGGGCGGGCCGTGATCATCCGCTCGCCCGCGGGGATCGCCGGGTACGAGTACCGCACCAGCTGGTCCTGGGACGCGGACCAGCGGGCGATGGTGTTCACCCGGGACGAGTTCCTGCGCACCGGGCCGCACAAGCCGACGCGGGCGCGCACCCCGGCGCCCACCGCCCCGCCGTCGCCCGTGCCCCGGCCCGCCCCCACCGAGACCCCGGCTCCGGCCCCCGGCCTCACCCCGTCCGCGCTGCCGGGCGAGAGCGGCCGATGAGGGTGGCGCTGCCCCGGTGGGCCGGGTCGCTGGGCGCGAAGGCCGCGGCCTTCATCACGGTGATGTGCTGCGCGCTCGCCGCGCTGCTCGGCATCCTCGTGCATGTCTCGGTGACCGACCAGACCGTCGGCCAGGCCCGTGAGCTGGCGCTGACCCGGCTGAAGGACGCCACGAGCGCGTTCGAGTCCGGGGACACCCCACTGCCCGGCGCGGGCGTCGACCCCGAGGGGCTGCCGCCGTCGCTGCGCCGGCTGGCCGCGAGCGGACAGCGCGGCACGGTGGTCGGACGGCACCACGGGCGGCCCACGATGTGGGCGGCCGGCCCCGCCGACCACGGGCGGGTGCTGGCCGTCGAGGTCGACTACTCGCAGCAGGCGCACACCATCGCCGGTCTGGACAACGCCATCCTGTGGTCGTCCGGTCTGGCGATCGGGGCGACGCTGCTGGTGGGCGCGTTCGCGGTGACCCGGGTGACCCGGCGCCTGCACGCGACGGCGCTGGTGGCCCGCCGGATCAGCACCGGCGACCTGGACGCGCGGGTGAACGACCCGCTGACCCGCGACCGCTCGCGCCCGCAGGACGAGGTGGCCGCGGTCGCCGCCGCGCTGGACTCGATGGCCGCCTCGCTCCAGGGCAAGCTGCTGGCCGAGCAGCGCTTCACCGCGGACGTGGCGCACGAGCTGCGCACTCCGCTGACCGGGCTGCACGCGGCGGCCGAGCTGCTGCCGCCGGGCCGCCCCACGGAGCTGGTGCGCGACCGGGTGGCGGCGCTGCGCACGCTCACCGAGGACCTGCTGGAGATCTCCCGCCTCGACACCGGGCGGGAGCGGGCCGCCCTGGACGCCGAGCACCTGAGCACGGTGGCGCGGCGGGCGGTGCGCGCGGCGGACGCGGCGGCCGGGGACGGCACGCGGGTCAGGGTCGTACGGGACGTGTACGTGGAGACGGACCGGCGGCGGCTGGAACGGGTGCTGGGCAATCTGGTGGCCAACGCGCACCGGCACGGCCGGCCGCCGGTGGTGCTGACCGTGGACGGTCCGGTGGTGACCGTGCGCGACCACGGCGACGGCTTCCCCGCGTATCTGCTGGAGCACGGGCCGCAGCGGTTCCGCACCGAGGGCGGCGCGACGGGGCACGGGCTCGGGCTGACGATCGCGCGCGGCCAGGCGGAGGTGCTGGGCGCCCGGCTGGAGTTCGCCGACGCGGCGGACGGCGGGGCGGTGGCGACCCTGACGCTGCCGCAGAGCCCGCCGGAGGTCCCCGGGGCCCCGGCGGCGGCCGGAGGGCCGGAAGCAGGCACGGAAGCGCCGGGCGACCCCGCCTGACGGCATTTCAGGTGACGTCCTCCCCGCCTCCGCAGCGTGGCGGGACGACCCCGGCCGATGCGCTCCTAAGGTGACGGCAAGTCAGACAAGTCCGCTTTCCTGGACTTCGCCGCCCCACTGGAGGTCGTCCGTGTCCTCGCGTTCCCCGCACTCGCCCCACTCGCCCCGCTCCCCGCGCTCCCCGCGCACCGCGCTCGCCCGGCTCGCCGTGACGGCCGCCGCCGGTGTGCTGCTGGCCGCCGCCGTCGCGCCCGCCGTCGCGGACGAGGACGGCCGCGCCACCCCGGCGGGCACCCCCGGCCCCGCGGCCGCCACCGCCCCCGCACCGGCCGCCTCACCCACGTCCACCACCTCGCCCGCACCCGCGGCCTCCCCCACATCCAGCGCCTCGCCCGCCGCCACGCCCCCCGCGCAGAGCGGCACGCCGGACAGCGCCACCCGCTTCTACCGGGGCCGGGTCACCGCCCGGGGCGGGCTCGCGCTGCGCTCGCGGCCGGACCGGGGCAGCCAGGTCCTCCGGGTGGCCCGCCAGGGCGAGACGGTCTGGATCTACTGCAAGACGAACGGCGCGAACGTGGACGGCAACCACCTGTGGTACCTCCTCGCGGACGGCACCTGGGCCTGGGGTTCGGCCCGCTACATCGACAACGTCGGGCCCGCGCCACGCTGGTGCTGACCCGCACGACGTCCGATATGCATCTTTTCGGTAGATTCCCGGCATGACCGAGGCCGGAATGACCGGGACCACCGGAACCACGGGAACCGCCGGAACCACGGGAGCCACCGCGGCGGCGGACCCGTCCGCGCCGGGCGCGCCGCGCCTGCCCCGACGGCGCGGTGTCGAACTCGCCCTGATCGTCCTCGCCGTCCTGCTGTCCGTGTACGGCTACTGCGCCGTCGGCCTGGCCAGGCACGGCACGATCCCGCCCGGCGCCGCCGGTTACGGCGCCGGGCTCGGCGTGCTGGCGCTGCTCGCGCACGGCGCGGTGCGGCTGCGGGCGCCGTACGCCGACCCGCTGCTGCTGCCCATCGGTGTGCTGCTGAACGGGCTCGGCCTGGTGCTGATCTACCGGCTGGACCTGGAGACGCCGGGCGAGCGGGCGGCGCCGGTGCAACTGGTGTGGTCGACGCTGGGCGTGGCGCTGTTCACCCTGGTCGTGTTCGTGCTGCGCGACCACCGCTGGCTCCAGCGGTACGCGTACGTCTGCGTGGTGGCCGCGCTCGGGCTGCTCACGCTGCCCATCCTCTTCCCGGCGGTGAACGGCGCCCGCATCTGGATCCGCTTCGGCGGGTTCTCCTTCCAGCCGGGCGAGTTCGCCAAGGTGCTGCTCGCGGTGTTCTTCGCCGCGTACCTCGCCGCCAACCGCAGCGCGCTGGCCTATACCGGCCGCCGGGTGTGGCGGGTGCAGCTGCCCACCGGGCGGGTGCTCGGGCCGGTGGTCGCGATCTGGCTGCTGAGCGTCGGGGTGCTGGTGCTGGAGCGGGACCTGGGGACCTCGCTGCTGTTCTTCGGGCTGTTCGTGGTGATGCTGTACATCGCCACCGGCCGCACCGGCTGGATCGCGCTCGGGCTGCTGCTCGCCACGGCCGGGGCGTTCGCCGTCGGCTGGCTGGAGCCGCATGTGCACAGCCGGGTCGCGGAGTGGCTGCACCCGTTCGCGACGATCGAGGCGGGGCGGGGCCCCGGCCAGGTCGCCCAGTCGCTGTTCTCGTTCGCGGCGGGCGGGGTGCTCGGCACCGGCCTCGGGCTCGGCCACTCGATCCTGGTCGGCTTCGCGGCCAAGTCGGACTTCATCCTGGCCACCGCCGGGGAGGAACTGGGCCTGGCCGGGCTGTCCGCGGTCTTCCTGCTGTACGCCCTGCTCGTCGAGCGCGGCTACCGGGCCGGCCTCGCCCTGCGCGACCCCTTCGGGCGGCTGCTGGCGGTGGGGCTCGCCTCGATCGTGGCGCTCCAGGTGTTCGTGATCGCGGGCGGGGTGACCGGCCTGATCCCGCTGACCGGCATGGCGATGCCCTTCCTGGCCCAGGGCGGCTCCTCGGTGGTCACCAACTGGGCGATCGTGGCCCTCCTGATCCGCGTCAGCCACGTGGCCCGGCGCCAGTACGACGGGACGGTGGCCCCATGACCGGCACCCGACCGACCCGGCCGGCCCCCGCCGCGAGCCGCCCCCGGACAGACCCTGCGTCCACCACCACGAGCCGCCCCCGGCCCAGCCGACGGCCCGCCCCCGCCCGCCGTGCGCGGGGCGGTCGGAGGGGCGGCGGCCTCACCGTGGTCCGCGACCGGTCCGGGCGGGGAGGCCCGCGGTGACCCGGCACATCCGGCACGCCGCCGTCTTCTGCCTGGTCCTGCTGGTGGCACTGCTGGTGAACACGGCCTGGCTCCAGGTGCTCCAGGGCCGGTCCTACGGCGGCAACCCGGCCAACCGCCGCCCGGCCATCGCCCGTTACCAGCAGCCGCGCGGCGACATCCTGGTCGGCGGGCGGGCGGTGACCGGCTCCCGGGACACCGGCGAGCAGCTCCGCTACGAACGCACGTACGCCGACGGCCCGTTGTACGCCCCGGTCACCGGCTTCGCCTCGCAGCTGTACGGCACCACGTATCTGGAGCGCTCCGAGGACCGGGTGCTGGCGGGGACCGATCCGATGCTGGCGGGGTTCCCGCTGTGGAACGACTTCACGCGCGGGCAGCCCGCGGGCGGCGACGTGGTGACGACGCTGAACGCGGCGGCGCAGCGGGCGGCCTTCGAGGGGCTGGGGGCGCGCAAGGGGGCGGTGGCGGCGGTGGAACCGGCCACGGGCCGGATCCTGGCGCTGGTGTCGACCCCGTCGTACGACCCGGCGGAGCTGTCCGGGAACGGGCCCGCGACCGAGGCGGCCTGGGCGCGGCTGAACGACGATCCGGAGCAGCCGATGCTCAACCGGGCCGTGCGGCAGACGTATCCGCCGGGTTCGACGTTCAAGGTGGTGACCGCGGCGGCGGCGCTGGACTCGGGGGTCGTGACGGACCTGGACGCGCCGACCGACTCGCCGGACCCCTACCGGCTGCCGGGCAGCACCACGCGGCTGGTCAACGAGGCCGACGACTGCGAGGACGCCTCGCTGCGCTTCGCCTTCGCCTGGTCGTGCAACACGGTGTTCGCCAAGCTCGGCGTGGACGTCGGCGCGCGGGGGATGCGGGAGGCGGCGCGGGGCTTCGGTTTCGACGACCCGGATCTGAAGGTGCCCTTCGCGGTGGCGCCGAGCACGTTCGACGCGCCCGCCGACCGGGCGCAGCTCGCGCTGTCGTCCATCGGGCAGTACAACACGCGGGCCACGCCGTTGCAGATGGCGATGGTGGCGGCGGCGGTCGCGAACGGCGGCCAGGTGCGGGTGCCGTATCTCGTGGAGCGGACCACGCGCAGCGGCGGGGCGACGGTGTCGGCGGCCGGGTCGCGGCCGGTGCGGCAGGTGATGCGGGCGACGACGGCGGAGCGGCTGCGGGAGCTGATGTGCGACGTGGTGAGCTACGGCACCGGCCGCAACGCGGCGATCCCGGGCGCCGTGGTGGGCGGCAAGACGGGCACCGCGCAGCACGGGGTGGGCAACGCGGGCACGCCGTACGCCTGGTTCGTCTCCTGGGCGCAGGGCGCGGAGGACCTGGATCCGCGGGTGGCGGTGGCCGTGGTGGTGGAGGACGCCTCGGCGCGGCGCGGTGACATCAGCGGCGGCGGTACGGCGGCGCCGATCGCGAAGGCGGTGATGGAGGCGGTGCTGCGGACACCGGCGGCGCCGGAGTCGTAGGCACCGGGCCGACACGTCGTGCGCGAGGGATTGACGGGCTTGCTGACACGCAGTCTCATAAGAGGCGAAGGAACTGACTGCCGGGTAACCAGTCGGTCCAGCCGCATTCCCGTACGACGAGGTGGACAGCCATGACGACCGTGACGGAAGCCGAGGCGCTCGCCGGACTGCGCGACGCGCTCGGCCTGCTCAAGGACCGGGAGCAGGTGGCCGAGCGGCTGCTCGACTCTTCCGCCAAGCACTCCTTCGACCCGGACAAGGAGCTGGACTGGGAGGCGCCCTTCGAGGAGGGCAAGTGGTTCTGGCCGCCGGAGCTGGTCTCGCTGTACGACACCCCGCTGTGGAAGCGGATGAGCGAGGAGCAGCGGATCCTGCTCTCCCGGCACGAGGCCGCCGCGCTCGCCTCCCTCGGCATCTGGTTCGAGCTGATCCTGATGCAGCTGCTCGTGCGGCACGTCTACGACAAGGCGGTCACCAGCGCGCACGTGCGCTACGCCCTGACCGAGATCGAGGACGAGTGCCGGCACTCGAAGATGTTCGCCCGTCTGATCACCCGCGGCGGCACCCCCTGGTACCCGGTGAGCCCGGTCCACCGGCACCTCGGCCGGCTCTTCAAGACCATCTCCACCACCCCCGGCTCCTTCACCGCCACCCTGCTGGGCGAGGAGGTGCTCGACTGGATGCAGCGCCTGACCTTCCCCGACGAGCGGATACAGCCGCTGGTCCGCGGGGTCACCCGCATCCACGTCGTGGAGGAGGCCCGGCACGTGCGCTACGCCCGTGAGGAGCTGCGCCGCCAGATGGTGACCGCGCCGAAGTGGTCCAAGGAGTTCACCCGGGTCACCTCCGGCGAGTTCGCCCGGGTCTTCTCGCTCGCCTTCGTGAACCCCGAGGTCTATCCGAACGTGGGCCTGGACAAGCGCGAGGCCATGGCCCAGGTGAAGGCCAGCGGGCACCGGCGCGAGATCATGCAGACGGGTGCCAGGCGGCTCACCGACTTCCTCGACGACATCGGGGTGCTGCGGGGCGTCGGGCGGCAGCTGTGGCGGTCCTCGGGCCTGCTGGCGTGACCGGTCGCGGCGACGCGCGGGAGCGGGCGCGTGAGCGGCCCGATCGGGACGGCCGGGACGGGCCGCCACCGATTACGCTGCTGGTCATGAGCCCCGCCGCCCCGACCCCCGCCTACCGCCGCCTCAGCGTCGAGGAACGGCGCGCCCAACTGCTCGAAGCGGCGCTGTCCCTCTTCGCGCACCGGGCGCCCGAGGAGGTCTCGCTGGACGACGTGGCGGAGGCCGCCGGGGTGTCGCGGCCGCTGGTGTACCGGTACTTCCCCGGCGGCAAGCAGCAGCTGTACGAGGCCGCGCTGCGCTCCGCCGCCGAGGAGCTGCGGCACTGCTTCGACGAGCCGCGCACCGGCCCGCTGCTGCCCCGCCTGGCCCGCGCCCTCGACCGCTACCTGGCCTTCGTCGACCAGCACGACACCGGGTTCAGCGCGCTGCTCCAGGGCGGCAGCGTGGTGGAGACCTCCCGCACCACCGCCATCGTGGACGGGGTGCGCCGGGCCGCTGCCGAGCACATCCTCAGCCACCTCCGGGTCGACGGCCCCGGGCCGCGGCTGCGGATGACCGTACGGATGTGGATCACCGCCGTGGAGGCCGCCTCGCTCATCTGGCTCGACGAGGACAAGCAGCCGCCCGTCGGGGAGCTGCGGGACTGGCTGGTCGAGCAGTTCGCGGCCGTGCTGACGGTGACCGCGGCCCGCGACCCCCAGACCGCCGAGCTGGTCCGGCGCCTGTCCGCGGCGGATGACTGACACTGGTGCCGTGAAGAGCGAAGACACCCCCTTCGAGGGCGGGCCCATGGACGGCCGGGTGCTGCCCGTGCTGGTGGGCCCCACCGGGAACCCCCCGAAGACGTACCGCATCCCGGTCCCGGACCCGGCCGGCGGCCCGCCCACCGTGCTCGTCTACCGGCGGCAGCCGCGCGGGCACAGCAAACGGCTCGGGCTGCCGCAGGGCTGGAAGTACACCTTCGACCCGGAGGGCCGGCGCGGCACCGGACCGAGGTGGCCGTGGTCCCGCCCGGCACCCCGGAACACGGACGAGGGCAAGCCGGGTGACACCGGCGGGTGACCTGGTTGCGCCGGACGGCGCACGACCGGCACACAAATCGGCTCATACGTCCAATCCTCACGGTGTGGAGCGGAGGGACCGCCCCGCACCGGAGGTGATGTCATGTCAGGCAGGACACTGCGCCTGGTGTGCACGGCGGCGGTGGCGGCGCAGGCCGCCCTCGTCCCGGCGACCGCCACGGCCGAGCCATGGCCCGCGGCGCCCGGACAGCCGTCCACGGCCGCGCTGCTGACGGACCTTCAGTCCCTGTACCGGCAGTCCGAACAGGCCACCGCGGTCTACGGCGCCACCGCCGAGCGGCTGGAGCGGCAGCGCGCCGAGACCGACCGGCTGGCCGCCGCCCTCGGCCGGGCCCGGCAGGACCTGGCCGCCGGAAAGGCGGCGGCGGGCCGGCTCGCCCGCCAGGAGTACCAGGGCACCAGCGACTTCTCCCCCTATCTGCGGCTGCTGCTCGCCCGCGACCCGCAGCACGCCCTGGAGCAGGGCCATGTCATCGGGCAACTGGCCCGGCAGCGCGCCGAGGCGGTGGCCCGGCTGACGGCCGGCGAGCGGACGGCGGACCGGCTGGCACGCGCCGCCCGCACCGCCTACGACGCCCGGCTCGCCCTGGCCCGGCGGCAGCAGCGGGACCGCGACGCCGTACGGGAGAAGCTGCACGCCATCGAGAAACTGCTCGCCTCGCTCAGCCCGGCGCAGCTCACCGCGCTCGCCGCCGTCGAGAAGAACGGCACCGACCAGGCGCGCACCGCGCTGCTCGCCTCCGGCGCGCTGGGCGCCGCCAGGCCGCCCACGCCCGAGGGCGAGGCGGCCGTGCGCTACGCGGTGCGCCAGCTCGGCAAGCCCTACCGGTGGGGCGCCACAGGACCGGCGGCCTACGACTGCTCGGGCCTGACCTCGCGGGCCTGGGGCCAGGCCGGTACGCCCATTCCGCGCACCAGCCAGGAGCAGTGGGCCCGGCTGCCGCACGTCCCGCTGGCCCAGCTGCGGCCGGGCGACCTGGTGGTCTACTTCCCCAAGGCCACCCATGTCGCCCTCTACCTCGGGGACGGCATGGTGGTGCAGGCACCCCGGCCCGGGACGAAGGTGAAGGTCTCCCCGCTCACCGCCAACCCGGTGCTCGGCGCGGTGCGCCCCGACCCGGGCGGCAGGCCGCTGCCCCGGTACGCCCCGCCCGCGCTCCCGCCGGGCGCGGCGGCCGGGGCGGACGCGGCACCGCCGAAGCTGTGACGCCGGGCGAAGCGGTGACGTCAGGCGGCGGGCGCGGCGCCCGCGACCTCGGCCACGTACGCCTCGGCCTTGTCCGGCTCGTAGAAGAAGTGCTCGAAGTCGGCCGGGTCGTTGAAGCCGTTGGCGATGCGGTCGGCGATGGGCGGGAGCTGACCGGCGGCACCGAAGAGGTTCAGGACGTGCTCCGGCGGCGGGGCGAGCATGGCGTTCGTCCACTTGGTGACGTGCCGGGCGGTGTCCCAGTAGCGGTCGAACGTCTGCCGCATCCACTCCTCGTCGAACGGCTTGTCGCCGTGTTCGAGGATCGAGGCGAGATAGGCGGCGGCGCACTTGGACGCCGAGTTCGAACCCTGGCCGGTGATCGGGTCGTTGGCGACGACGACGTCCGCGACGCCCAGCACCAGGCCGCCGCCGGGCAGCCGCCCGACCGGCTTGCGCACGGTGGGCGCGTAGCGGCCGGCCAGGGTGCCGCCCGCGTCGGTCAGCTCCACCTCCGTGGCGCGCGCGTACTCCCACGGCGTGAACGTCCGCATCAGGTCCAGCGTCAGGGCCAGATGCCGGGCCGGGTCCTTGACGCCCTTGAAGACGTCCAGGGGCCCGCCGGGTATGCCCTCCCAGAACAGGATGTCGGCGCGGCCCGAGAGGGTGAGGGTCGGCATGACGAACAGCTCGCCGACCCCGGGCACCACGTTGCAGCGGACCGCGTCGAGGTCCGGGTGCTCCGGGCGCGGGCCGAGCCCGTGCACGTACGCCACCGCCAGCGCGCGCTGCGGCTCGCTGTAGGGCGAGCGCTCCGCGTCCCGCTCGAACATCGACACCAGCTCGCCCTTGCCCGCCGAGACGAGGACGAGGTCGTAGGCGCGGGAGAAGTAGTCGAGGTCGCCGACGGCGGCGCCGTGGATGACGAGCTGGCCGCCGCGCTGCGCGAAGGTCTCCATCCAGCCGGCCATCTTGACCCGCTGGTCGACCGACTGCGCGTACCCGTCGAGCCGGCCCAGCCAGTCGATCGCCCGCTGGGTGGGACCGGGGTCGTGGGAGCCGGGCGCGGCGACCGAGAGGCCGAGGCCCTCGATCCTGGGGGCCTGGGACTCCCAGAAGTTCACCTGGACGTCCCGCTCGTGCTGGAGCGCGGTGTGGAACATGCACTGGGTCGACATGACCCGGCCGGAGCGGATCTCGTCCGCGGTCCGGTTGGACATGAGGGTGACCTCGTACCCGTGCGACTGGAGGCCGAGGGCGAGCTGGAGACCGGACTGGCCGGCCCCCACGACGAGTATCTTTCTCATGCGGGTGCTACCTCCTGCGACTTCTGGACGGCCCGATGGATCATTCGGGGGTTTCCTCGAGGGTGTGCGCCACGAGAGCCAGCAGGGTCTCGACGGCCGAGGCCCGGCGCCGCGCGTCCATGATCAGGACGGGTATGTGCGCCGGGACCGTGAGCGCCTCGCGGACGTCCTCCGGCTCGAACAGCTCGCTGCCGTCGAAGTGGTTGACGGCCACGACGTACGGCAGCCCGCAGCTCTCGAAGTAGTCGAGCGCCGGGAAGCAGTCCTTCAGCCGGCGGGTGTCGGCCATGACCACCGCGCCGATCGCGCCGCGCACCAGGTCGTCCCACATGAACCAGAACCGCTGCTGGCCCGGGGTGCCGAACAGATAGAGCACCAGGTCGTCGTCGAGCGTGATCCGGCCGAAGTCCATGGCGACGGTCGTCGTCACCTTGCCGGGCGTCGCGCTGAGATCGTCGGTCTCCGCGCTCGCCTCGGTCATCAGCGCCTCGGTCTGCAGCGGCGTGATCTCCGAGACGGCGGTGACCAGCGTGGTCTTGCCCACGCCGAAGCCGCCGGCCACCACGATCTTCGTGGCGATCGGGGCCCGGGTGCGGTCCCGCTGCCAGGGCAGCAGCGTCTCGTCGGGCTCGTCGAACGCGGCGGGACCGGCCGCGAACGGGGCGACGGCGGAATCAGAGACGGCGGAGTCCATTCAGCACCCTTTCCAGCAGAGCGCGGTCCGGGCGGCCGGTGCCGTGACCGGTCCCGGTGCCGTACACACGGATCTTTCCCTGGTCCGCCAGGTCGCTCAGGAGCACGCGGACCACACCGAGCGGCATCTTCAGCAGCGCGGCGATCTCGGCCACCGTACGCATCCGGCGGCACAGTTCGACGATGGCCCGCATCTCCGGCATCACCCGTGACAGCGGGGCGCTCGGCAGCTCCTTGCGCTCGTCGGCGGCCTCCAGCGCGGCGGTGCTGGCGACGAACGTCTCCACCAGCAGGACGTGCCCGAAGCGGGTGCGTCCGCCGGTGAGCGAGTAGGGGCGGACCCGGGCGGGCTTCCTGCGCTCGCCGCCGCGTACGGGCAGCTGCTGCCGGGGGACGCCGTCGGCCGGACCGCTCGCCGCCGCGCTCATCGGGTGTTCTCCGCCGGCTCGGCCTCCATGGACTTGCGCAGCTCGCTGCGGAGTTCGGGCGTCAGGACGTGTCCGGCGCGGCCGACGAAGAGCGCCATGTGGTACGCCACCACGCTCATGTCGCACTCCGCGGAGCCGTGCACGCCGAGCAGCGAGCCGTCGCTGATCGACATCACGAACAGGCTGCCCTCGTCCATGGCGACCATCGTGTGCCGGACCGCTCCGGAGTCCATCAGCCGGGCCGCGCCGATGGTGAGGCTGCCGATGCCGGACACGATGGTGGCGAGATCGGCGGCCGAGCCGCGCGGCCCGGCGGGCGTGTCCGCGCGGGCCCGGCGGGCCTCCCCGGCGTGCTCGGGGTCGGAGGAGAGGAGCAGCAGGCCGTCGGAGGAGACCACGGCGACCGATTGGATGCCGGGCACCTCCTCGACCAGGTTGGTCAGCAGCCAGTGCAGGTTGCGGGCCTCGCTGCTCAGTCCGAAGGTGGTGGGCGCTGTCAACTGCTTGCCTCCTCGACTGTGCCCCCCGTGGACTCCCCGGCTTGCGCGCGGGTGGCCGGTGCCGGCCGGTGGTGCTGGGCCGTCTGTTCCGCGATCTCCGCCTCCACGTCGCGGTAGCCCGCCTGGGCTCCGCGGCGGAAGCCGCCCAGGCGGCGGCGGAGAGCCTCGGCGTCCACCGAACCGGCGGACCGGCGCGGGGCATGGGCGGGTGTGGTGATCCTCGGGGTCCGCTTGGGCAGCCCCTTGTCGGTCAGGGACTCCCCGTCGTCCCCCGCCCGGCTGTGCTCCGCCGCCCCCTCGGGCGAGACGGCCGGCCCCGGCACGGGGGCCGCCGGGGCGGCGGGCGGTGCTCCGGCCGGAGCGGAGGGTACGGAGGGTACGGAGTGCGTGCCGGGCGCGGGGTGTGCGCCGGGGTGCGCGTGGGTGTCGGGCTCACGGCTCGCGTCGGCGTGCGCGCGGGTGCCGGGCTCGTGGTCCGCTCCGGGACGGGGCTCGGCGGCCGCTCCGGTCACGAGGCCGGTGCCCGACGTCGAGACCGTCTCCGACGCGGGGGCGGGCACCGCGGGCCCACCGGGTGCGGACCCCTGGCCGGGCGCGGCGGGGCCGTCCGCCGTGGAGGTGTCCGGCGCGGGCGTGTCCGGCGCGGGCGTGTCCGGCGCGGGCGTGTCCGGCGCGGGCGTGTCCGGCGCGGGCGGCAGGAAGAGTTCCATCGTCGTCTCGGACGGGGACTCCTCCGGGAACGTCCTCGCGGCGGCCGCCTCGGAGCGCGCGGGCGCCTCCTCGCGGGCCCCGCCGGGGGGCGGTGAGGTCCGTTCCCGGGTCTCTCCGGCGGGCGCGGGGGTCTTGCCGTGCGCCTCCTCGGACTCCGCTGACGCCTTCTCGCGGGCCGCCTCGGACTGCCGTACGGCCTTCTGGGCGAGGGCGATGAGGGGGTCGGTGCCGTCGGGGGTGCGGGCGGGCAGGACGTGGGAGCCGGCCTCGGCCTCGGCGCCGGGCAGGGAGACGGTGCCCGCGGCCGGGGCGGCGGTGCCGGGGGCGGGCGCCAGCAGCGGCTGGGGCACGACGACGACCGCCGCCGTACCGCCCTGCTTCTGCGCGCGCAGCTGCACCCGCACCCCGTGCCGGTGCCCGAGCCGGGCCACCACGTACAGGCCGAGGCCGAGACCTTCCTCGGCGCCCTGGGTGTAAGGAGCGTCCGGGTCGAAGTCGGCGAGGCGGGCGTTGAGCCGGGTCAGCCGCTCGCCGTCGACGCCGATGCCCTCGTCCTGGACGGAGAGCATGATCTCGCCGTTCTCCAGGAGCCACCCGGAGACCTCGACGGGCCGCTCGGGCGGGGAGAACGAGGTGGCGTTCTCCATGAGTTCGGCCAGCAGGTGGGAGAGGTCGTCGGCGGCGAAGCCGGCCACGTGCGCGTGGGGCGGCAGCGCGGCGATGCGCACCCGCTCGTAGCGCTCGATCTCGCTGACCGCGGCGCGCACCACGTCGACCAGCGGGACCGGCCCGGCGTGCTGCTGGACGTGCTCGGTGCCGGCCAGCACGAGCAGGTTCTCGCTGTGCCGGCGCATGACCGTGGCGAAGTGGTCGAGCTTGAAGAGGGTGGCGAGGCGGTCGGGGTCCTGCTCGCGCTCCTCCAGGCCCTCGATGACGGTGAGCTGCCGCTCGACCAGGCCCAGGGTACGCAGCGCCAGGTTGACGAAGGTGGAGCCGATGCCGGCGCGCGTGCGCTCCAGGCGGGCGGCCGCCTCGGCGAGTTCGGCGCGCAGTTCCTCGCGGGCGTCGGCCATCTTCTGCCGCTGCCCGACCAGGTGCTTGCGGTCGGTCTCCAGGGTTGCGACCCGTTCGGCGAGGGCGGCGGCCTGGGTGTGCAGGGCGTTGACGGAGCGGATGACCTCGGCGTACTCGTCGTTGCGGCCGGTGAAGCGGATCGGTTCCTCGGCCGCCGGGTCCTCGGCCCCGGCCAGGCGGGCGGAGCCCCGGCGCAGCACGGCGAGCGGGCGGGTGAGGGTGCGGGCCAGGGCGGTGGCGATGCCGATCGCGACCAGGAGCAGGGCGCCCAGCAGGGCGACGCGCAGTTCCAGCGCGGTGACGTCGTCGTCGCGCAGCCGCTCCAGGTCCTTGGTGCGGTGGTCGTACAGGGAGGACTCGGCGCCGCGCATCAGGTCGAGCCGGGCGGTGAGGGCCGCGTCGACCTTGGCGGCGCCGACGGTGAGGTCGGCGTCCGAGAGCGAGGACGCGTCGGTGAGCCTGGCCAGATAGCCGGCCGCGGAGTTCACCTCGGGTCCGGTGACGGTGGAGTCGTAGGCGGCGCGGGCGGCCTCGGGCGCGGTCTCGCGGAACGCGGCGAGGGCGGCGTCGGAGCGGATCCGGGCCTGCTGGGCGGCGGCGCTGAGGGCGTCGCGCTCCTTGGCGGCGGCCTTGGAGGAGTCCGTGGTCTCGGTGGGCGCGCCGGTGACCGGGTCGTAGACGGTCCGCGTGCTGTACGGCACGGCGAGGGCGGCGGCCAGCAGTCCGCGGGCGGCGGCGGCCTGCTGGACGGCGGTGTCCAGCTCGGCGAGGGCGTGCGCCCCCGAGCCGGCCCGCGCGGGCATCTGCTCGGCCAGTTGTCCGGCGAGCCGGTGCAGATCGGCGATGACGGCGGAGTACGCCTGGTGGGTCTGGAGCGCGGTGCTCTTCCCGGTGAGCGCCGAGCGGCGGACGGCGGCGATGCCGTCGAGGTCGGTGCGCAGCCAGCCCGGTGTGCCGGTGGCGGCGCGCAGGTCGTCCGCCCGGCGGTCGACGCGGGCGCCGCGCTGGGCGGAGGGCGCCTTGGAGCGGGGGCGGCCGGCGGCGGCGTAGGCGGTGACCTCGTCGCGTTCGTCGGCGAGGGCGTGGGCGAGGGCCAGGGCGTCCTGGGTCTGTCCGGCGAGGGTGACCAGGTCCTGGGAGTCGCCGACCCGGCCGGAGGCGTCGAGCACGGAGGGCGCGCCCGCACCGGCCACGGCGGCGGCGACCACGGCGACGGCGAGGACGAGGCGGTTGCGTACGTGCTTGGGGCGGCCCTTGCCCACGGGGGGCGCGGAGGGCGTGCCGGGTGTGTGCTCGGGTCCCTTCGCGGTGGCCGTCTGCTTGCCTGTGCGCCGAGGCCGCTTCTTCTGCACCGGTGCTCGCATTCCTGTACTCGTGTACTCGTGGGCCCGGGTGGCGGCTCGTCAGCTGGTGCGACGCATACGTCCACCCTCCCCCGGGCTCGCGCCGTCGTCGGCTTGGCGCGCGCAGGGGGCCTGCATCGGATTCCGACCCTCCCAGTGCCGGTGGGCAGTGGTCCCGCATCGTCCGACCGGCCACCCGAAGGAGTGAACATCGGAGGGGAGTTGGCGGGCAAGTTCCTCCGGCGCGTGCCCGGGGCTCGTACGGCGGGCCGGTTGGACGTCGGCGGCAGGCTTTGGCAGTATTCGCCGCCACGTCTTCCCGGGGCCCGCCAATTCATGCCAAATCAGGCGCCTGGCGGGCGTCCGCGCATCAATTCCAAGGTCGATAGCACCCTTTGGTGGACCATGTGAAGGGCTGGTGCAGACTGGCCGGATGCGAACTGAGGTTGTTTCGGAGCCCGGCCGCCCGGATCGTGCGAACGAGGACTTCGCCGCCGTCGGACTGCCCGCCTGCGGGCAGGGCGGCGCCGTGGTGGTCCTCGACGGGGTGACGCCGCCCGCGACGGAGACAGGCTGTCTGCATTCCGTCCCCTGGTTCACCGCACGGCTCGGCGGGGCGCTGACCGAACTGACCGTTTCGCGACCCGATCTGACGCTGCGGGAGATGCTCGCGCGGACGATCAGCGGCACCGCGGAGGAGCACGCGGACACCTGTGACCTTTCTCACCCGCGCACGCCGCAGGCAACCGTGGTGCTCGCACGCTGGTCCGCCCTGTCGCTCGACTATCTGGTCCTGTCGGACTCGGCGCTGCTGCTGGAGTCGCCCGACGGCCTGGTCACCCCGGTCCTGGACGACCGGCTGGACCGGCTGCCGCGCGCCGCGCTCGCGACGGAGGCGCTGGTCGACAGCACCCTGCGCAACAAGGAGGGCGGCTTCTTCACGGCGGCGGCGGACCCCTCGGCCGCGGAGCGCGCGGTGACCGGCAGCGTGCCCGTCGAGGAGGTGCGCGCGCTGGCCGCGCTGACCGACGGGGCGACGCGCTGGGTGGAGAAGTTCCACGAGGGCGACTGGGCGCAGTGCTTCGGGCTGCTGCGCAAGGAGGGCGCGGGCGCGCTGGTGGACCGGGTGCGGGAACTGGAGCGCGCCGACCGGGAGGAGCGCCGGTACCTCGGGCGGAGCAAGACGCACGACGACGCGACGGCGGTGTTCGTCCGGCTGTGAGCGGGGCGGGGCGGTCGCCGTCCGCGGGCGCGGCGCGCCTCGGGCGCCCGCCCCGCCGTCACCGCTCGTGCTTCTCCATGACGCCGTTCAGCTCGTGCAGCAGCCGGGCCAGTTCGGCGACCTCGCCGCGGTCCCAGTGGTCGAGCTGGCGGACGTAGCGGGCCCGGCGGGCGTCGCGCACCTGCCCGACCCGCCGGCGCCCGTCGTCGGTGAGGGCCACCAGCCAGGCCCGGCCGTCGGCGGGGTCCGGTTCGCGGGCGACGAGGCCCAGTTCCTCCAGGGCGCGCAACTGGCGGGACATGGTGGCCTTGCCGACGCCGATGTAGGCGGCGAGGGCGGTGGCGCGCTGGCTGCCGCACTCGTCCAGCCGCACCAGCAGCCCGTACGCCGAGGACTCCAGGCCCGGGTGCACCTCGCGGGCCATCTCCGCCTGGCTGGCGCGGGCGCGTCGCAGCAGGACGGTCATCTCCCGTTCCAGGGAAAGAAACTCCCGGTCCACACCACCGCGCGACGCTGTGTCCGCCACCGTTCCGTGGCCCTCGCCCCTTGCGTCTTCGTGCACGTCAGCCCCTGCCCTGGAGTGTTGCCGGTCCTGAAAGTTACCGCCGGGCGCCGCCATCGCCGCAGCTTGGTCAGTATTTCGCAGGCGTAGACCAACGGCAGCCTCCGGCCCCTCTTCCCACCGACGGTCCACGCGCGTAGCTTCTGCGTCAGGCAATCAATGGCATGCCCACGCCATGGTCGTTCCCGGCGGGTCTCCCCAGGCCCGCGCCCCCCTCGTGCGACCGTGGGCCATGCCCGCGTTTCCCCCCACCGAGCACCACCGAACTTCGGAGGCACGTCATGCCCGTGCACAGATCCGGAACGGCCCGCAAGCGGCGGCTGACCGCCGCGGGAGTCCTGCTCGCGGCGTTCTCCTTCTTCCTCACCACGCCCTCCTCCGCCGACACCGACACAGGTGCCGACGCCGGTGCCGCCGCCACCCCGCCCGCCCGCGGCTCCGCCTACATGGGCATCGGCGTGGCGGCCCACGACGGCCGCAGCGGCACGCCCACCTCCGCTGACGCCACCCAGACCGAGGGCGTCGACGTCAGCGGCTACCAGGGCAACGTCGCCTGGTCCACCCTGTGGAACAGCGGCGTCCGCTGGGCCTACACCAAGGCGACCGAGGGGACGTACTACACGAACCCCTCCTTCACCCAGCAGTACAACGGCTCCTACAACGTGGGCATGATCCGCGGCTCGTACCACTTCGCGACCCCGGACACCACCAGCGGCGCCGCCCAGGCCAACTACTTCGTCGACCACGGCGGCGGCTGGTCCAAGGACGGCAAGACCCTGCCGGGCGCCCTCGACATCGAGTGGAACCCCTACGGCGCCGCCTGCTACGGCAAGTCCGCGAGCGCGATGGTCAGCTGGATCGCCGACTTCCTCAACACCTACAAGGCGCGCACCGGCCGGGACGCCGTGATCTACACGGCCACCTCCTGGTGGACCCAGTGCACCGGGAACTACGGCGGCTTCGCCGCCAAGAACCCGCTGTGGATCGCGCGGTACGCCTCGACCGTGGGGACACTGCCGGCGGGCTGGGGCTTCTACACGATGTGGCAGTACACCTCGTCCGGCCCGACGGTGGGCGACCACGACAAGTTCAACGGCGCGCTGGTCCGGGTCAAGGCCCTGGCCAACGGCTGATCCGTACGCGTACGCGGGCGCGTACGGCGAAGGCCCGGTCCTCCCCGAGGAGGACCGGGCCTTCCCCCTTTCGTCCGGCGACGCCCGTCACGCCGCCGCCGGAACCTCCTCCTCCGCGCCGCTCACCGCGGGCGCCAGGGCCAGTTCCAGCACCTGGCGGACATCGGTGACGGCGTGCACATCGAGCTTGTCCAGCACCTCCGCCGGGACGTCGTCCAGGTCGGGCTCGTTGCGCTTGGGGATGATCACGGTGGTCACGCCCACCCGGTGCGCGGCGAGCAGCTTCTGCTTCACCCCGCCGATGGGCAGCACCCGTCCGGTCAGCGACACCTCGCCGGTCATCGCCACGTCGGTGCGCACCAGGCGGCCCGACAGCAGCGAGGCCAGCGCCGTCGTCATCGTGACACCGGCGCTCGGGCCGTCCTTGGGGACCGCGCCCGCCGGGAAGTGGATGTGCGCGCCCCGGTCCTTCAGATCGCCCACCGGCAGCTCCAGCTCGGCGCCGTGGCTGCGCAGGAAGCTCAGCGCGATCTGCGCGGACTCCTTCATGACGTCGCCGAGCTGACCGGTCAGCGTCAGGCCCGACGCGCCCGTCTCGGGGTCGGCGAGGGACGCCTCGACGTAGAGCACGTCGCCGCCGGCGCCGGTGACCGCGAGGCCGGTCGCCACGCCCGGCACGGCCGTACGGCGCTCGGCCGGGTCCTGAGCGGACTCCGGTACGTGGTGCGGCCGGCCGATCAGGGCCCGCAGGGAGTCGGCGGTGACGGTGAACGGCAGCTCCCGCTCGCCCAGTTCGTGCTGGGCGGCGATCTTGCGCAGCAGCCGCGCCACCGAGCGCTCCAGGGTGCGCACGCCCGCCTCGCGGGTGTACTCGCCCGCCAGCCTGCGCAGCGCGCCCTCCTCGATGGTGACCTCGTCGGCGCCGAGACCGGCCCGCTCCAGCTGGCGCGGGAGCAGGTGGTCGCGGGCGATGACGACCTTCTCGTCCTCGGTGTAGCCGTCCAGGCGCACGATCTCCATCCGGTCGGCCAGCGCCTCCGGGATCGCCTCCAGGACGTTGGCCGTGGCCAGGAAGACCACGTCCGACAGGTCCAGCTCGACCTCCAGGTAGTGGTCCCGGAAGGTGTGGTTCTGCGCCGGGTCCAGGACCTCCAGCAGGGCCGCCGCCGGGTCGCCGCGGTAGTCGGAGCCGACCTTGTCGATCTCGTCGAGCAGGACCACCGGGTTCATCGAACCGGCCTCCTTGACGGCCCGCACGATCCGGCCGGGCAGCGCGCCGACGTAGGTGCGCCGGTGGCCGCGGATCTCCGCCTCGTCGCGGACGCCGCCGAGGGCGACGCGGACGAACTTGCGGCCCATCGCGTGCGCCACGGACTCGCCCAGGCTGGTCTTGCCGACCCCGGGCGGGCCGACGAGCGCGAGCACGGCACCGCCGCGCCGCCCGCCGATCACGCCGAGGCCGCGGTCGTCGCGCCGCTTGCGCACCGCCAGGTACTCGGTGATGCGCTCCTTCACGTCCTTCAGGCCCGCGTGCTCGGCGTCCAGGACGTCCTTGGCGCCCTGGATGTCGTAGGCGTCCTCGGTCCGCTCGTTCCACGGCATCTCCAGGACCGTGTCGAGCCAGGTGCGGATCCAGGAGCCCTCGGGCGACTGGTCGGAGGCGCGCTCCAGCTTGTCGACCTCCTTGAGCGCCGCCTCGCGCACCTTCTCGGGCAGGTCGGCGGCCTCGACGCGGGCGCGGTAGTCGTCGGACTCCTCGCCCTCGCCGCCGCTCTCGCCGTTCAGCTCGCGCAGCTCCTTGCGGACCGCTTCGAGCTGACGGCGCAGCAGGAACTCGCGCTGCTGCTTGTCGACGCCCTCCTGGACGTCCTTGGCGATGGTCTCGGCGACGTCCTGCTCGGCGAGGTGGTCGCGCAGCTGCCGGGTGGCGAGCCGCAGCCGGGCCACCGGCTCGGCGGTCTCCAGCAGTTCGATCTTCTGTTCGGTGGTGAGGAACGGCGAGTAGCCGGAGTTGTCGGCGAGCGCGGAGACGTCGTCGATGGCCTGGACCCGGTCGACCACCTGCCAGGCGCCGCGCTTGCGCAGCCAGGCGGTGGCGAGGGCCTTGTACTCCTTCACCAACTCCGCGACCTGGCCGGGCAGCGGCTCCGGGACGGTCTCGTCGATCCGGGTGCCCTCGACCCACAGCGCGGCGCCCGGCCCGGTGGTCCCGGCGCCGATGCTCACCCGGCCCCGGCCGCGGATCAGCGCGCCCGGGTCGCCGTCGGCCAGCCGTCCGACCTGCTCGACGGTGCCCAGCACACCGGTCTTGGCGTACGTCCCCTCGATGCGCGGCACCAGCAGCACCCTGGGCTTGCCGGGCTCGGACCGGGCGGCGGCCTGCGCGGCCTCCACCGCGGCCCGCACCTCGGCATCACTCAGGTCCAGCGGAACCACCATGCCGGGCAGCACGACCTCGTCATCGAGCGGCAGCACAGGCAGAGTGAGCGGTGTGAACGCCGTGGACTCAGCAGCCATGATCTCCCCTTCGGCAGTCAAGTTGAGCTATGCCGACTCAATGCTTGGGAGCGGGCGATTGTTCCCCGGTGTTTGTTCGCCGTCAGCGATCACGGGCAGCGGGATATTCCGCGGGGTGCGGCGCGGGCCGGTGCGCAGGCGCCGGACCAGGGAGATCCCGTACGGCGGGCCCGATGTCACGCACGGCGGGCCCGATGTCAGTGGCACCTGTCACGCTGCCCGGACATCACCACAGCCGGGAGAGACACATGGGCACCTGGGACATCGGACCCTTCGACAACGACACCGCGGCGGACTGGAGCGGCGCCCTGGACGACGCCTCCGCCGACGCGCGGCGGGACCTGTCCTCGCCGCGCTGACCCGCGCGGCCGACACGACCGGCTACCTCGACTCGGAGATCGGCGAGGAAGCCGTCGCGGCGGCGGCCCTGGTCGCCGCCCAGCGCCCCGGCGGCGCCCCCGCCGCCTCCGCCTACGGCCCCCGGCAGCCCCTCCCCGACCTCACCGGCCTGCGCGCCCCCGCCCTGCGCGCCCTCGACCGCGTCCTCACCGAGGAGTCCGAACTCCTCGAACTGTGGGCAGAGTCGGACAGCGCCCCCTGGAAGGCGGCCATGGACCGGCTCCGCGCCGCCCTCGCGGCCCACCCCGCGGCGGACCGGCCCAACCCCGGCCTGACCGGCCCGGCGCCCCGGACGGAGCGGATCGCCGGTCAGTAGGCGCGGGGTCCGTTCTCGGTGGCGCGGACCGGGGTGCCGTACCCGAGCGGCTTCTTCCCCTTGTCGACCGGCTCGCAGGTGTAGGCGGACTTGGCGTTCAGCGGTGCGAGGACGGCCCTGGGGATGTCGTTGCACAGCAGGTACTCGGGGCTGAAGTTGCCGTAGAAGAGGCGGGCCACCCCGTCCCGGGTGAGGATCCCCCGGTCGGGAACGGCCTTGTAGGACACGTAGTCACCGGAGACCGACCAGGGGGCCTTGTCGCCGAGGGTCACG
Organism: Streptomyces sp. SAT1; assembly: GCF_001654495.1. Taxonomy (GTDB): domain Bacteria; phylum Actinomycetota; class Actinomycetes; order Streptomycetales; family Streptomycetaceae; genus Streptomyces; species Streptomyces andamanensis. Next base: position 4,921,312 of record NZ_CP015849.1, on the reverse strand, counting down.
TCCCAGCGGACCTCCAGGCCCTCGTAGGTGGTGGTGCACGTGACCTTCGCGCCCTTCTTCGAGACCGCGGTCTTCGGGCACTTCCCGGTCGTGCTGCCGGGGGCGGCGGCCATCTCGAGTGTCCTGGAGCGCAGTTCGTACGCGAGCTGCTCGGCGAACGGCGCACCCGCGGCGGGCGAGGGGGACGGCTCCGGGTCCGGGCTCTCGCCCGGCCGCGCCAGCCGCTGCGCCATCGCCGCCGGGCCGGGCGACGACGCCGATGCCTCGGCACCGGCGTCCCCCGGACCGGACTTCCCGTTCCCGCCGCATCCCGTGACCAGCAGACCGGCCACGGACAGGATGATGACAACCTTCGGTCGCATGATGATCACACTACGCAACCGCGGGCTGCTACCTGTCATCGCTCCAGAGCCCCGGCCCGCGCCGCAGCACCGGCCAGCAGCCCACCCCCACCGCCAGCGCGATGAGGTGGCCGCAGGAGGTCATCGGGTCGGTGAAGGACGCCAGGTCGTCCAGCAGCATCCCGGCGAACACCGTCAGCGCGGGCCAGCGCAGCCAGGGGCGCAGCAGGCCGCAGAGCGCGCCGACGCTGGCGGCGACGCCGAAGCTGATCCCGTAGTCCAGACGGTGCAGCGCCCCGGCCGGGAGCCGCCCGGCCAGCACCGCGAGCCCGACCGGCACCTCGGTGGCCAGGGTGGCGACCACATGCCCGAGCAGGAACACCCCGGCGGTGCGCCGCGCGCCGGTCCTGAGCTCCAGCGCGGTGAGCACCAGCAGGAAGCACAGGGAGTACGCCGACACGACCCCGCCCGCGATCCACAGCGCGCTCCCGGCCAGCACCCGCACCGGGTCCCGTACCAGGTGCGCGACGTCCGTGCTGGAACTGCGGTACAGCGCGTCCACCACGGAGGCGGGGGCGTACTCGGTGACGAGCGAGGTGAGGACCAGCACGAGCGCGTACCAGAACGTGAAGGGCGTACGGCGGGGGCCGGGCAGGACCCGGCGGAGCCGGTCGCCCCACCGCACGCCCAGGGCAGCGGCGGCGGCGCCGGGGCCCACGAGCAGCGGCGGGGCCGCCGGCGCGTCCGCGGGTGCCGCCTCCAGCCGGGGCCGTTGCCGCGGCACGCCCTCCAGAGGGCGCGGTGCGCCGTCCGGGCGGGGCGGGGCCGCGGCCTCGGGGTCCGCAGTCCGTTCCACGGTGGCGCTCCTTCCGTCGTGCCCCCAACCCTTCGCGTCCCGGGAGCGGCTGTCCATCACCGGCGCCACCGGGCAGCCGATTCACAGCAACCTATTAACTTCCTGCTGTGCACGGTTCTGTTCCCGGCCGGTGCGCGAACGGCCCGTCCTCGTACGGCGTTCGACCCGTGTCACCCGTGATCCAGGTGGCGGCAAGCCCCTGTTCGGGCAGGATGACCTCATGAACGCCTCGCACGAGACTCCCGTGGTGCTGGACCGCCGCGAGGGACCCCACGGAGAGGTCGTGCTGCGCCGGCACGGCGAGTTGCTGCAGATCATCGTCAACGGCTGCTTCCTGATGGACACCTCCGACGGCCGTTCCGAACGGCTGCTCGTGGACGCCGCCCTCGCCGCGCTGGACGGCCGCCCGGCACCGCGCGTGCTGATCGGCGGGCTGGGCGTCGGCTTCTCACTCGCGCACGCCGCGGCCGAGCCCCGCTGGGGCCGGATCACGGTCGTCGAGCGGGAGTCCGCGATCGTCGGCTGGCACCGCGCGGGACCGCTCTCCGCGCTCACCGCGCGGGCCCTCGCCGACGAGCGCACCGAGATCGTGGAGACGGACCTCGTCACCTACGTCAATGAGACTTCCGCCACGTTCGACGCGCTCTGCCTGGACATCGACAACGGCCCCGGCTGGACCGTCACCGAGGGCAACGGCGAGCTGTACGCACCGTCCGGACTGGCAAGCTGCGCACGGGTGTTGAGACCCGGCGGCGTCCTCGCGGTGTGGTCGGCGAAACCCTCTCCGGAATTTGAAGGAACCTTGTGGAATGTCGGGTTCCAGCAGGTGCGCACCGAAGAGATCCCGGTTGCCCGGGGCGTACCGGACGTCGTGCACCTCGCCGTCCGGGCTGGATAGCAAAGGCACCGTGACTCCCCGTACGCTGCTTCCCTGACGCCGATCATTCAAGCGTCGATCGCGACCACGCGCAGTCATGGAATCACCCCACATGATTCCGGAAAGCACACCTCAGGGGCGGGCGATGGAGCAGACACACACCGCGCAGGGCGGCACGACGGCCGGGCCGGGAGCCCAGCGCCGGGTCCTGGTGGTCGAGGACGACCAGACCATCATGGACGCCATCGCCACCCGTCTGCGCGCCGAGGGTTTCCTGGTGCAGACCGCGGGTGACGGGCCGAGCGCCGTCGACACCGCCGAGGCATGGCAGCCCGACCTGCTGATCCTCGACATCATGCTGCCCGGCTTCGACGGCCTGGAGGTCTGCCGCCGGGTGCAGGCCCAGCGGCCGGTCCCGGTGCTGATGCTCACCGCGCGCGACGACGAGACCGACATGCTGGTCGGGCTCGGGGTCGGCGCCGACGACTACATGACCAAGCCGTTCTCGATGCGGGAGCTGGCCGCCCGCGTGCACGTCCTGCTGCGCCGGGTGGAGCGGGCGGCGCTGGCCGCAGCGACCCCGCGCAGCGGCATCCTGCGCCTGGGCGAGCTGGAGATCGACCACGCGCAGCGCAGGGTCCGGGTGCGCAGCGAGGACGTCCACCTCACGCCGACCGAGTTCGACCTGCTGGTGTGCCTGGCCAACACCCCGCGCGCGGTGCTCTCCCGCGAGCAGCTGCTGGCGGAGGTGTGGGACTGGGCGGACGCCTCGGGCACCCGGACCGTCGACAGCCACATCAAGGCGCTGCGCCGGAAGATCGGCGCCGAGCGGATCCGCACCGTGCACGGCGTGGGCTACGCGCTGGAGACGCCCACCCCATGAGCGGCGGGCCGGCGGCGCACGCGGACCAGCGGGACCCCTGGGGCGGTGGCGGGCGGGTCCGCCACCCCTTCTCGGTCAAGACCAAGCTGGGCGCGCTGGTCGTCATCGCGGTGCTGATCACCACCGGCCTGTCGATGATCGCGGTGCACACCAAGACCGAGCTGCGCTTCATCATGGTCTTCTCCATGATCGCCACGCTGCTGATCACCCAGTTCGTGGCGCACTCGCTGACCGCCCCGCTGGACGAGATGAACGCGGTGGCCCGGTCCATCTCGCACGGCGACTACACGCGCCGGGTGCGCGAGAACCGCCGCGACGAGCTGGGCGACCTGGCGCAGACGATCAACCGCATGGCGGACGAGCTGGCCGCCCAGGACCGCCAGCGCAAGGAGCTGGTGGCGAATGTCTCGCACGAGCTGCGCACGCCGATCGCGGGCCTGCGCGCGGTGCTGGAGAACATCGTCGACGGGGTCACCGAGGCCGACGCCGAGACCATGCGCACGGCCCTGAAGCAGACCGAGCGGCTGGGCCGCCTGGTGGAGACCCTGCTGGACCTGTCCCGCCTGGACAACGGCGTGGTGCCGCTGAAGAAGCGGCGCTTCGAGGTGTGGCCGTATCTGTCGGGCGTGCTGAAGGAGGCCAACATGGTGGCCTCCGCGCGCGCGGGCATGGCCTCGGGCTCGGGCAGCCACACCCGCACCGACGTCCATCTGCGGCTCGACGTGTCCCCGCTGGACCTGACCGCGCACGCGGACCCGGAGCGGATCCACCAGGTGGTCGCCAACCTGATCGACAACGCGGTCAAGCACAGCCCGCCGCACGGCCGGGTGACGGTCAAGGCGCGGCGCGGGGCGCAGCCCCAGTCGCTGGACCTGGAGGTCATCGACGAGGGGCCGGGCATACCCCGCTCCGAGTGGCACCGCGTCTTCGAGCGTTTCAACCGGGGCGCGGTGAGCCGGCCGCACGGCCCGGGGAGCGACGGCGGGACCGGGCTCGGCCTGGCGATCGCCCGCTGGGCGGTGGATCTGCACGGCGGCCGGATCGGGGTGGCCGAATCCGAGCGCGGCTGCCGGATCCGCATCACTCTTCCCGGGCTTCCCTCTCTGCCAAGTTGACGTAAAGTCGGAGCCGGAACCCCAAGATCCACGAGCATCCGCCCAGCCGGACACGTGTGATCAGGCAGGGGCCTGCATCCGCGCCGGGTCAGGCCCGGATGGCCCCTTGCCCACGACAGGCGAACCACGCTTGTTTCCCGCCATTTCAAGCCCCGAAACACAGCTTTCGATGTGACTTACGCGACGATGAACCGGCTCGACCTGACCTTCACGGTCTTGGAGGCGTAGCCTTTATTCCCGCTGTCCATCACCTTGTGAAGCGGAAGAGGGCGGTTGCCGCCGTGTCGCCACAGTCCCCCAGTAACTCGAGCATCTCCACCGAGACCGACCAAGCCGGGAAGAACCCCGCGGCCGCGTTCGGTGCCAACGAGTGGCTCGTCGACGAGATCTATCAGCAGTACCTCCAGGACCCGAACTCGGTAGACCGTGCCTGGTGGGACTTCTTCGCCGATTACAAGCCGGGAGCCGCCGCCGCTGCCTCCACGGCTCCGGCGGGTACCGCGGCCGCGGGGGCCGCGGGCACCACCACGGCTCCCCAGGCGGCGCCCGCCGCCCCGGCGAAGCCCGCCGCGCAGGCCCCGGCCGCACCCGCCGCCGCGCAGCCCGCCGCTCCGGCTCCGGCGCAGCCCGCCCCGGCCCCCGCCCCGGCGAAGCCCGCCGCGCAGGCCCCGGCCCCCGCGAAGGCCGCCCCGGCCGCCGCGAAGCCGGCGCCCGCCAAGGCGGAGCCCGCCGCCGAGGCACCGGCCGGTCCCGAGTTCGTGACGCTGCGCGGCCCGTCCGCCGCGGTCGCCAAGAACATGAACGCCTCCCTGGAGCTGCCCACGGCCACGTCCGTGCGCGCCGTCCCGGTGAAGCTGCTGTTCGACAACCGCATCGTCATCAACAACCACCTCAAGCGGGCCCGCGGCGGGAAGATCTCCTTCACGCACCTCATCGGCTACGCGATGGTCCAGGCCATCAAGGCCATGCCCTCGATGAACAACTCGTTCGCCGAGAAGGACGGCAAGCCGACCCTGGTCAAGCCGGACCACATCAACCTCGGTCTCGCCATCGACCTGGTCAAGCCCAACGGCGACCGCCAGCTCGTCGTCGCGGCGATCAAGAAGGCCGAGACGCTGAACTTCTTCGAGTTCTGGCAGGCCTACGAGGACATCGTCCGCCGCGCCCGCGACGGCAAGCTGACGATGGACGACTTCACCGGCGTCACCGTCTCCCTCACCAACCCCGGCGGCCTCGGCACGGTCCACTCCGTGCCGCGTCTGATGCCCGGCCAGTCGGTGATCATGGGCGTCGGCTCCATGGACTACCCGGCGGAGTTCCAGGGCACCAGCCAGGACACCCTGAACAAGCTCGGCATCTCCAAGGTCATGACGCTCACGTCGACCTACGACCACCGGGTGATCCAGGGCGCCGCCTCCGGCGAGTTCCTGCGTGTCGTCGCCAACCTGCTGCTCGGCGAGAACGGCTTCTACGACGAGATCTTCGAGGCGCTGCGCATCCCCTACGAGCCGGTCCGCTGGCTCAAGGACATCGACGCCAGCCACGACGACGACGTCACCAAGGCCGCCCGCGTCTTCGAGCTGATCCACTCCTACCGGGTCCGCGGCCACGTCATGGCCGACACCGACCCGCTGGAGTACCAGCAGCGCAAGCACCCCGACCTGGACATCACCGAGCACGGGCTCACCCTGTGGGACCTGGAGCGCGAGTTCGCCGTCGGCGGCTTCGCCGGCAAGTCGATGATGAAGCTGCGCGACATCCTCGGCGTGCTGCGCGACTCGTACTGCCGCACGGTCGGCATCGAGTTCATGCACATCCAGGACCCCAAGCAGCGCAAGTGGATCCAGGACCGCGTGGAGCGCCCGCACTCCAAGCCGGAGCGCGAGGAGCAGCTGCGCATCCTGCGCCGGCTGAACGCCGCTGAGGCCTTCGAGACCTTCCTGCAGACGAAGTACGTCGGCCAGAAGCGCTTCTCCCTGGAGGGCGGCGAGTCCGTCATCCCGCTGCTCGACGCGGTCCTCGACTCGGCCGCCGAGTCGCGCCTGGACGAGGTCGTCATCGGCATGGCCCACCGCGGCCGGCTGAACGTGCTCGCCAACATCGTCGGCAAGTCGTACGCGCAGATCTTCCGCGAGTTCGAGGGCAACCTCGACCCGAAGTCGATGCACGGCTCCGGCGACGTGAAGTACCACCTGGGCGCCGGGGGCACCTTCACGGGCCTGGACGGCGAGCAGATCAAGGTCTCGCTGGCCGCGAACCCCTCCCACCTGGAGACGGTCGACCCGGTCATCGAGGGCATCTCCCGCGCCAAGCAGGACATCATCAACAAGGGCGGCACGGACTTCACCGTCCTGCCGGTGGCGATCCACGGCGACGCGGCCTTCGCGGGCCAGGGCGTGGTGGCCGAGACCCTGAACATGTCGCAGCTGCGCGGCTACCGCACCGGCGGCACGGTCCACATCGTCATCAACAACCAGGTCGGCTTCACCGCGGCGCCCGAGTCCTCGCGCTCCTCGATGTACGCCACCGACGTGGCCCGCATGATCGAGGCCCCGATCTTCCACGTCAACGGCGACGACCCCGAGGCCGTCGTGCGCGTGGCGCGGCTCGCCTTCGAGTTCCGCCAGGCGTTCAACAAGGACGTGGTGATCGACCTCATCTGCTACCGCCGCCGCGGTCACAACGAGTCGGACAACCCGGCCTTCACCCAGCCGCTGATGTACGACCTGATCGACAAGAAGCGCTCCGTGCGCAAGCTCTACACCGAGTCCCTGATCGGTCGCGGCGACATCACCCTGGAAGAGGCCGAACAGGCGCTCCAGGACTACCAGGGGCAGCTGGAGAAGGTCTTCACCGAGGTCCGCGAGGCCACCTCGCAGCCGGCCGTCCCGCAGTCCCCGGACCCGCAGGCCGGCTTCCCGGTGCGGGTGAGCACCGCGATCTCCGCCGAGGTCGTCAAGCGGATCGCCGAGTCCCAGGTCAACATCCCCGACCACTTCACCGTCCACCCGCGCCTGCTGCCGCAGCTCCAGCGCAGGGCGGCGATGGTCGAGGACGGCACCATCGACTGGGGCATGGGCGAGACCCTGGCCATCGGCTCGCTGCTGCTGGAGGGCGTCCCGGTCCGGCTGTCCGGCCAGGACTCCCGCCGCGGCACCTTCGGCCAGCGCCACGCGGTGCTGATCGACCGCGAGACCGGCGAGGACTACACCCCGCTGCTGTACCTGGCCGACGAGCAGGCCCGCTACAACGTCTACGACTCGCTGCTCTCCGAGTACGCGGTCATGGGCTTCGAGTACGGCTACTCGCTGACCCGCCCGGACGCGCTGGTGATGTGGGAGGCCCAGTTCGGCGACTTCGCCAACGGCGCCCAGTCGGTCATCGACGAGTACATCTCGGCCGCCGAGCAGAAGTGGGGCCAGACCTCCGGCGTCACGCTGCTGCTGCCGCACGGCTACGAGGGCCAGGGCCCGGACCACTCCTCGGCCCGCATCGAGCGCTACCTCCAGCTGTGCGCGCAGAACAACATGACGGTCGCGATGCCGACCCTGCCGTCGAACTACTTCCACCTCCTGCGGTGGCAGGTGCACAACCCGCACCACAAGCCGCTGGTGGTCTTCACCCCGAAGTCGATGCTGCGCCTGAAGGCCGCCGCCTCGAAGACGGAGGAGTTCACGACGGGTGAGTTCCGCCCGGTCATCGGCGACGACTCGGTCGACCCGAGCGCCGTGAAGAAGGTCGTCTTCTGCGCGGGCAAGGTCTACTACGACCTCGACGCCGAGCGGAAGAAGCGCGGCGCGACGGACACCGCGATCATCCGCATCGAGCGCCTGTACCCGCTGCCGGGTGCCGAGCTCCAGGCGGAGATCAAGAAGTACCCGAACGCCGAGAAGTACCTGTGGACGCAGGAGGAGCCGGCGAACCAGGGTGCCTGGCCGTTCATCGCGCTCAACCTGATCGACCACCTGGACCTGGCGGTCGGCGCGGACGTGCCGCACAGCGAGCGGCTGCGCCGCATCTCGCGTCCGCACTCCTCCTCCCCGGCCGTGGGCTCCGCCAAGCGGCACCAGGCCGAGCAGGAGCAGCTGGTGCGCGAGGTGTTCGAGGCGTGAGCGCGTGAGCGTGTCCGCCGGGCTCCGCCGCCCCGCGGGCCGCGCCTGAGTGCCTGAGTGCCTGACCGGGCCGCATCCCCTCGCCGGGGGTGCGGCCCGGTCGTTTCGGCGGCCCCGCGGCGCCCCTATCCTTGACCTCATGTACTTCACCGACCGTGGCATCGAAGAGCTGGAGAAGAGGCGGGGCGAGGAGGAGGTCACCTTCGAGTGGCTCGCCGAGCAGCTGCGGACCTTCGTCGACCTCAACCCGGACTTCGAGGTCCCGGTCGAGCGGCTGGCTACCTGGCTGGCGCGGCTGGACGACGACGAGGACGACGAGTAGGCGCACAGCCTGCCTTGTAGGCACAGGCTTTCGAGCAGGGACCGGCTGCGGCCGGACAGACAGGACGGGCGCCCCTTCGGGGGCGCCTTCCGCGTTTCCGGGAGGCGCCCTGTCGCGTTTCGGGGAGGTGCCCCGTCGCGTTTCACGGTGTGTCTTGACTTTCCGTGTCCGCGATATATCGTGTCTAGGGAAGGACGCGATATGGCGTGTCGCGAGTCGCGTCAGTCATCCGTCGCGCCAGTCATGCCCGTCGCGTCAGTCACGTCGTCGTTTCGGTCCCGTCTCCGGTCCTGCCGTCCCGCGTGGTCCGGTCCGTCCCAGGAGGTCTGCACCATGTCCGAGTGGTCCGTGGGCGAGCCCACCAAGCTCACCTTCGACGAGCCCCCGACCGAGCTGAACGTCCGCATCGTCCACGGAACGGTCAACGTCGTGGGCACGGACGACGGTTCCGCCCGCCTGGAGGTGTCCCGGATCGAGGGACCGCCCCTGATCGTCACCCAGCGCGGCAACACCCTGACCGTGGCCTACGAGGACCTGCCCTGGAAGGGCTTCCTCAAGTGGCTCGACCGCAAGGGCTGGCAGCGCAGCGCCGAGATCTCCCTGGCCGTGCCGGCGAGCACCCGGGTCGAGGTCGGCGTGGTCGGCGCCGCCGCCATGGTCTCCGGCATCGACGGGCTCACCGAGGTGAAGGGCGTCACCGGCGACACCACGCTGGTCGGCGTCACCGGCCCGGTCCGCGCGGACACCGTCTCGGGGAACGTGGAGGCGCAGGCACTCTCCGGCGACCTCCGCTTCAAGTCGGTCTCCGGCGACCTCACCCTGGTCGAGGGCTCCGGCTCCTCGGTCCGGGCGGACTCGGTGAGCGGGTCGATGATCGTCGACCTCGACCGGGTGGCCTCTCCGACGGACATCAGCCTGACCAACGTCTCGGGTGAGATCGCGATCCGCCTCCCCCATCCTGCGGACGCGGAGGTGGAGGCCAACACCGCGAGCGGCGCGGTCTCCAACGCCTTCGAGGACCTGCGCGTCAGCGGCCAGTGGGGTGCCAAGCGGATCACCGGCACGCTGGGCACGGGCCGGGGCCGGCTGAAGGCGACCACCGTCTCCGGTTCCATCGCCCTGCTGCGCCGCCCGCCCGCCGAGGACGGCGCCTGGGACCCCGAGCCCGGCGACGGCGGCACACCCGACGGCCCGAACCCCGGCCCGACCGACGGACCGACCGACAAGAAGGTGCTCTGACATGCCTCCCGTCTTCGCCCACGGCCGCCTTCGTCTGTATCTGCTCAAGCTTCTCGACGAGGCCCCCCGCCATGGATACGAGGTGATCCGCCTCCTGGAGGAGCGCTTCCAGGGGCTGTACGCGCCCTCGGCGGGCACCGTCTACCCCCGGCTGGCCAAGCTGGAGGCCGAGGGCCTGGTCACCCACACCACCGAGGGCGGCCGGAAGGTGTACGCGATCACCGACGCGGGCCGCGCCGAGCTGGCCGACCGCAGCGGCGAGCTGGCCGACCTGGAGCTGGAGATCCGCGAGTCGGTCGCCGAGCTGGCCGCCGAGATCCGGGCCGATGTGCGCGGTGCCGCGGGCGATCTGCGGCGCGAGATGCGCGCGGCCGCCTCCCAGGCCCGGCAGGGCTCGGCAGGCGGCGCGGGCGCCGCGGGCGGCGACAGCGCGGCGGACGACAAGGAGTCCTGGCGCGCCGCAAAGGAGGAGATGCGCCGGGTCAAGCAGGAGTGGAAGGAGCAGGCACGGCGTGCCAAGGACGAGAGCCGCCGGGCGCGCGAGGAGGCGCAGCGGGCCAGGCGCCAGGCCAAGGAGGCCCAGGAGCGGGCGCGGGAGCAGGCGCAGGAGGAGTTCCAGCGCATCGCCCGCCGGGTCCAGGACCAGGTGCAGGACCACTTCGCTCGCGGCGACTGGCCGACCGGGGTGCGCGAGGGCCTGACCGAGCTGACCAAGGAGTTCGGCGACTTCGGCAAGGAGTTCGGCAAGGGGCTGGCCAAGGACTTCGGTTTCGGCGCCCCGGCCGGGGGCGGCCCGGCGCACCGCCCCGAGTACTCCGAGACCCCGAAGGAGTTCCCCGCCGTCTACGAGCCGTCCTGGGCGCACGACCACTCCACGGGCGATCCGGCCCGTGACCTGGACCGGCTCCTGGACCGCTTCCGCGACGACATCCGGGACGCGGCCCGCGACCACGGCGTCAGCACCGACCAGGTCGACGCCGCCCGCCGCCATCTGTCGGCGGCGGCGGCGCACATCGGGGCGGTGCTGCGCGGCCCGAAGGTCTGAGGCACCGGGCGCGGCCGTGCCGTGGGGGCGACGCGCGGGCGGCGGGCGCGCGGCGCGGTCAGCCGGCCGCCCGCGCGTCGCCCGCCCCCTCGCCCTCGCCGTACAGCACCCGGGTCAGCGCCGTGTAGGTCACGCCGTGGTCGGCGAGGACCTCGCAGGGCACTCCGGGGCGGACGGCCAGGGCGAGCAGGAGGTGCTCGTCGCCGATGCGCCGGTCGCGGCGGGCCACCGCCATACGCAGCGCCTTCTCCAGGACTCTCCTGGCGTCGCGGCCGAAGGGGCGGCGCCCCGGCCACCCGCCCTTGTCCTCCCGGTCCCCCGACATGGCCCCGACGCCGTGCGCCTCCTCCACTCTGGAGACGATCGCCAGGACGTCGATGCCGAGGTCGGCGAGGGCGTCGGTGTCGGCGCGGGAGAGACCGGCGCGCCGCCGGGCCTCGCCCAGTTCCCGGCGTACGTCCTCCTTGTGCGCGTCCAGTCCGAGCGCGGCCAGGGCGAAGGAGGCGCGGCTTCCCTCGCGGTCCAGCAGGGCGAGCAGCAGATGCTCGGCGTCCACGGACCGCGCGCCGCCGCTCTCGGCGTGTCCGACCGCCCCTCGCACGACGGCGCGGGCGTCCTCGGTGAACCGTTCGAACATCACTGCCTCCCGTACTTCTTGTGCACGGCCTGCCTGCTGACGCCGAGTTCGGCGGCGATCTCCTGCCACGACCAGCCCTGGTCGCGCGCGCCGCGCACCTGCACCGCCTCCAGCTGCTCCAGCAGCCGGCGCAGCGCGGCGACGGCCCGCAGGCCGACCCGCGGATCGCGGTCACCGGCGCGTTCGGCGAGATCCGTTGCTTCGGTCATGCTGTCAACGTACGTTGACAAGCCCATCATGTCAACCAGAGTTGACACAACGGGTCCAGGCATACGGACGGCGGGCCCGGAAACCGGACCCGCCGCCATGCCGCCCCGGGGCGGCGAAGGAACTGCGGAAGGAGCTCAGGACGTGGTGAGCACGATCTTGCCGAACTGCCCGCCGGACTCCATCCGTTCGAAGCCCTCGCGGGCCCGCTCCAGCGGAAGCACCTCGTCGATGACCGGGCGCACGCCGGTGGTGGCGCAGAAGGAGAGCAGGTCTTCCAACTCGTCCTTGGTGCCCATGGTCGAGCCGACCACCTTCAGCTCCAGGAAGAAGATGCGGGTCAGCTCGGCGTGCGAGGGCCGGTCGCCGCTGGTGGCGCCGGAGATGACGAGGGTGCCGCCGGGCCGCAGCGACTTCACCGAGTGGGACCAGGTGGCCGCGCCGACGGTCTCGATCACCGCGTCCACCCGCTGCGGCAGCCGGGCGCCCGGCTCCAGCGCCTCCACGGCACCGAGTTCCAGCGCCCGCTCGCGCTTGCCCTCGTCGCGGCTGGTCGCGAAGACCTTGAGCCCGGCCGCCCGGCCGAGCACGATCGCGGCCGTGGCGACCCCGCCGCCGGCGCCCTGCACCAGCACGGAGTCCCCGGGCCGCACCCCGGCGTTGGTGAAGAGCATCCGGTACGCGGTGAGCCAGGCCGTGGGCAGGCAGGCGGCCTCCTCGAAGGAGAGCCCCCTGGGCTTGGGCAGCAGGTTCCAGGTGGGCACGGAGACCTGCTCGGCGAAGGTGCCCGGGTAGCGCTCGGTCAGGATCGACCGGGGCTCGGCCGGACCGACGCCGTGCCCGCTCTGTCCGATCACGGAGTGCAGGACGACCTCGTTGCCGTCCGCGTCGACCCCGGCGGCGTCGCAGCCGAGGATCATGGGCAGCCTGTCCTCGGACAGGCCCACGCCCTTGAGCGACCAGAGGTCGTGATGATTCAGGGAGGCGGCCCTGACGTCGACGGTGCTCCAGCCGGGGCGGGCCTCGGGGGCCGGGCGCTCCCCCGTCTCCAGACCGTTCAGCGGCCGGTCGCGGTCGATTCGGGCGGCGTAGACAGCGAACATGACCCCGACGATAGGGGTGGCCCGGGGCCGGCGGAACCACGCGGTGCTGTGACACACGCCCTCTTGCCAACGGGCGCCGCCGGTCGGCGGACACCCGCGCGCACACGGGAACGCGAAGCGGCCCCGCCCGAAAGGGGCAGGGCCGCTCACATCACGCCGGACCCGGCGCCCGAGCCGGAGCACCGGCCCGGCTCAGCGCCGGGCCACGCCCTCCGCGCGCGCCGCCGCCGCGACGGCCGCCGTCACGGCCGGGGCGACCCGCTCGTCGAACGGCGAGGGGATCACGTAGTCCGCGGCGAGGTCGTCGCCGACGACCCCGGCCAGCGCCTCGGCCGCCGCGATCTTCATGCCCTCGGTGATCCGCGACGCCCGCACCTGGAGCGCACCGGCGAAGATGCCGGGGAACGCCAGGACGTTGTTGATCTGATTGGGGAAGTCGGACCGCCCGGTGGCCACGACCGCCGCGTACTTGCTCGCGACGTCCGGGTGGACCTCCGGGTTCGGGTTGGCCATGGCGAAGACGAAGGCGCCCTTCGCCATCGAGGCCACCGCGGTCTCGGGCACCGTGCCGCCGGAGACGCCGATGAAGACGTCGGCGCCGGACAGCGCGTCCTCCAGGGAGCCGCTGAGGCCCGCCTTGTTGGTGAACTCGGCCAGCTCCCGCTTGACCGGGGTGAGGTCCGCCCGGTCCGCGGAGACGATGCCCTTGCGGTCGGCCACCGCGACATCGCCGATGCCGGCCTCGACCAGCATCTTGGCGATGGCGACACCGGCCGCGCCCGCGCCCGAGATGACGGCGCGCAGCTCACCGATGCCCCGGCCGCTGAGCCGGGCCGCGTTGCGCAGCGCGGCCAGCGTGACGACCGCGGTGCCGTGCTGGTCGTCGTGGAAGACCGGGATGTCCAGGCGCTCCTGGAGCTTGCGCTCGATCTCGAAGCACCGGGGCGCCGAGATGTCCTCCAGGTTCACCCCGCCGAAGGAGGGCGCGAGGCGCGCCACGGTCTCGACGATCTCGTCGGCGTCGGTGCAGTCCAGGGCGATCGGCACCGCGTCCACGCCGCCGAACTGCTTGAACAGGATCGCCTTCCCCTCCATCACCGGAAGGGAGGCTTCGGGGCCGATGTCCCCGAGACCGAGCACCGCCGTGCCGTCGGTCACGACGGCGACCACGGACGATTTCCACGTGTAGTCGTGGACCAGTTCCGGCTGCTCGGCGATGGCGGTGCACACCCGCGCCACGCCGGGCGTGTAAGCCAGGGACAGGTCGTCCTTGTCACGGACGGGAACGGTGGCCTGCACGGCCATCTTCCCGCCCCGGTGCAGCGCGAAAGCCGGGTCGAAGGAATCCAGCGGCTCTGCCCCGCCGTCCTGATCCGTACTGCTGTCGCTGCGAGGATTGACGATCTCCGCTGCCACTTGGTTTTACCCCTTAATTGTTCATGGTTTGAGGGTGGCCACTCCTGGTGAGGGGTGGGCGGGACCGCGCACAGCCCGTGAGTGATGCGTGCGTGCCGTACGCGACGGGCGCGCCGCACACGCGCCCTGAGCCCCGGATGAGGGGTGTAGAGAACCTTCTTACCGGACGGATGGCGTCGGCGACGAGTCCATAACGCCAAGGTCACATGACGACGGCGTGACACGTGGCCCAATATGGGGACAAGTCCTTGCCGAACCCTTGACAAGACCTCGAATTCGCCCATAAGCCGTCCGCCGCCGAGGTGCGGGCCGGGCCGGGCAGGAGATTCTCCGGCCGGAAGAAGTCATTCCCGTCGAAGGTCCGGTCCAGCGGATCGGCCGGTCGGGCTCCGCGGATCACCCGTTATCCGATTTTGACATCGGGATTGCCCTGAACGGCGCAGTCCGAATGGCAAGATGCGTCAATCACACGAGGTCGCAACACCCGAAGGTGTGTGTTCTCGTCGACCCATCGGCATCTCCACCCATCCGCCGGAGGAACCCACCATGACCGCACGCTCCACCCGTCGTACGACCGCCGCGCACTCCCGTCTGGCCGCGGCGGGCGCGATCGCGGTCGCAGGCGCCCTGCTGCTCACCGGCTGCGGTGACCAGACCAAGGACAAGGACAAGGACACGTCCTCGGGGAACTCCTCCTCCGCGAACTCCGCGCCGCTCGCCGGCAAGCTCCCGGCGGCGATCCGCGACAAGGGTGTCGTCAAGGTCGGTTCGGACATCGCCTACGCGCCGGTCGAGTTCAAGGACAAGTCCGGCGCGGTCGCCGGGCTCGACCCCGATGTCGCCGCGGCGCTCGGCAAGCAGCTCGGCGTGACCTTCCAGTTCGAGAACGGCACCTTCGACGCCCTGCTCACCGGCATCCGCTCCAGCCGCTACGACATCGCGATGTCGGCGATGACGGACAACAAGAGCCGCCAGGACGGTGTCGACCCGACCACGGGCAAGAAGGTCGGTGAGGGGGTCGACTTCGTCGACTACCTGACCGCCGGCGTCTCCATCTACACGCGTAAGGGCGACACGGAGAACATCACCTCCTGGTCCGACCTGTGCGGCAAGAAGATCGCGCTGGAGCGCGGCACCGTCTCGCAGGACCTCGCCAAGGCCGAGGCGAAGAAGTGTCCGAGCGGCAAGAAGCTCACCATCGAGGCGTTCGACGACGACCAGCAGGCCCAGACCCGTCTGCGCTCGGGCGGCGTGGACGCGGCCTCCTCCGACTTCCCGGTCGCCGCGTACGCGGTGAAGACCTCCGGCGGCGGCAAGGACTTCCAGGTCGTCGGCGAGCAGGTCGAGGCGGCCCCGTACGGCATCGCCGTCGGCAAGAGCAACACCCAGCTGCGCGACGCCCTCCAGGCCGCGATGAACGCGATCATCAAGAGCGGCGAGTACCAGAAGATCCTGGAGAAGTGGGGCGCCCAGGACGGCGCCGTCAAGGAGTCCGTCGTCAACGGCGGCAAGTGACCGCGCCGAGCGGCCGCTGAGAGGCGACATCCGTGACTGCTGACATCGACAAGACGGCCGGGCCCGGCGACGCGCCCGCCACCGGCCCCCAGGCCGTCAAGGCCATCCCCGTCCGGCACTACGGGCGCTACGTCACCGCGCTCGTCGCGATCGCCGCCCTGGCCGCGATCATCTACGCGTTCGGCCAGGGCAAGATCAACTGGCACGCCGTGCCGGACTACTTCTTCGACGACCGGATCACCACCGGCGTCGGCAAGACCCTCCTGCTGACGGTCCTGTCGATGCTGATCGGCATCGTCGGCGGCATCGTCCTCGCGGTGATGCGCCTGTCGAAGAACCCGGTGACCTCGGCGATCGCCTGGTTCTACATCTGGTTCTTCCGCGGCACCCCGGTCCTGGTCCAGCTGTTCCTCTGGTTCAACCTCGGCCTGGTCTTCGAGTACGTCAACCTGATGCCGTTCTACAAGGACTACTGGTCGAACTTCATGACGCCGCTGCTGACGGCGCTGCTCGGCCTGGGTCTGAACGAGGCGGCGTACATGGCGGAGATCTGCCGCGCCGGCCTGCTCGCCGTCGACGAGGGCCAGACCGAGGCCGCCCACGCGCTGGGCATGAGCCACGGCAGGACCCTGCGGCGCATCATCATCCCGCAGGCGATGCGGGTGATCGTGCCGCCGACCGGCAACGAGGTCATCAACATGCTGAAGACGACCTCCCTGGTGGCGGCCGTCCAGTATCCGGAGCTGTTCCGCTATGCCCAGGACATCGGGCAGGTCTCCGGCGCCCCGGTGGAGATGTACTTCCTCGCCGCCGCCTGGTACCTGATCATGACCTCGGTGCTGAGCGTGGGCCAGTACTACATCGAGCGGTACTACGCCCGCGGCTCCAGCCGCAGCCTGCCGGCCACGCCCTGGCAGAAGGTCCGAGCACATCTGACGTCCTTCTCCAGCAGGAAGGTCACGGCATGACCGACAAGCTCACCAAGCGGGACCAGGCCGCGCCCGGCACCGGCGTGGCGATGGTGAAGGCCGAGGGCGTGCACAAGTCCTTCGGCCAGGTCGAGGTGCTCAAGGGCATCGACCTGGAGGTCAGGTCGGGCGAGGTGTTCTGCCTCATCGGCCCCTCCGGCTCCGGCAAGTCGACGTTCCTGCGCTGCATCAACCACCTGGAGAAGATCAACGCGGGCCGGCTCTGGGTCGACGGCGAGCTGGTCGGCTACCGCCAGCACGGCGACAGGCTCTACGAGCTGCGCGACCGCGAGGTCGCCATGAAGCGCCGCGACATCGGCATGGTCTTCCAGCGCTTCAACCTGTTCCCGCACATGACCGCCCTGGAGAACGTCATCGAGGCGCCGGTCCAGGTCAGGGGCGTGAACCGGGGCGAGGCCCGGGACCGCGCGATGCAGCTGCTGGAGCGGGTGGGCCTGGCCGACCGCGCGGGGCACTACCCCTCGCAGCTCTCCGGCGGCCAGCAGCAGCGCGTGGCCATCGCCCGCGCGCTGGCCATGGACCCCAAGCTGATGCTGTTCGACGAGCCGACCTCGGCGCTCGACCCCGAGCTGGTCGGCGACGTCCTCGACGTCATGCGCGACCTCGCCGAGTCCGGGATGACGATGGTCGTCGTCACCCACGAGATGGGCTTCGCCCGCGAGGTCGGCGACAGCCTGGTCTTCATGGACGAGGGCGTGGTGGTCGAGTCCGGCCACCCGCGCGAGGTGCTGACCGACCCGCAGCACGAGCGCACGCGCTCGTTCCTGTCGAAGGTGCTGTAGCCCCGCCGTACGGCGGGCACGTGTGAGGGGCGGTACGGGACGAACCCGTACCGCCCCTCACACCTGCGCGCGCCGCGGCCCGCGCTACTTCAGGGCCAGCAGCAGGGTGTCCGACGGCGAGCACCACACCGGGCGGGCCTCGGCGAAGCCCTTCTCGCGCAGCACGCGCGCGTGCCAGGCGGCGGAGGGCATGTCGCCGTCGGCGTGCTCCCCGTAGATCTCGAAGCGGCGGGCGGTCGGCCCGGCCAGCACCGGGTCCTTCGCGGCCACCTGCCACCAGGCGGCCCAGTCCAGGGCGCCCTCCTCCTTGGCCCGTTCCATGCGCTCGTGGCGCTGGGCGCGCTCGGCCGCGTTGATCCGGGGCGTCGACTCGTCGATCATGTGGTCCGCGTTCATGAAGACACCACCGTCGCGGACGAGTCCCGCGACCTGACCGTAAAGGGCGGCGAGGGGTTCGCTGTGCAGCCAGTGCAGGGCCGTGGCGGTCAGGACGGCGTCGTAGGAGGCGTACGGCAGCTTCGCCGTCCAGTCGGGGTCCTTCAGATCGGCGGTCACGAAGGAGACGCGCTCGTCACCCGCGAAGGTGCCCTCGGCGATGGCCAGGAGCGCCGGGTCGAGGTCGACGCCCGTGCTGGTGGCCCCCGGGAAGCGGTCGAGCAGGCGGGCGGTGATGGTTCCGGTGCCGCAGGCCAGGTCCAGGACCCGCGGCGCGGCGCCGACCAGGGCCTCCACCATGTCGAGCATGATGCGGAAGCGGTCCTCCCGGTCGGGCATGTACCACTCCTGCTGCCGGTCCCAGCTCTCCTGCCAGGCCCGCCAGTCGGTGCCCGCCGCCGTGACGTCCGTGCCCGTGCCGGTCATCGCCGTCTCCCTCACTCAGGTCGCGTAATACCCTGGAACCACGACCGGCTGTTACCGACCGCACCCACGACCATAGAGCGCCCTCGTAAGGACTACAAGTGGAACTGGCCTATTACTCGGACTACGCCGTACGTCTCGTCAACAGCGAGGAACCGGGGCGCGGCAAAGACGTCCTGACCTCGGTGGAGGCGGTCCGCGACCTGTTCGGTGCCAACGGCTCGGCGGCCCGGCGCGCCACCGAGGCCGACGTCACCCGCTTCCGCTCGGTCCGGGGGCGGCTGCGGTCGGTCTTCGAGGCGGCCGACCAGGGCGACGAGACCCTGGCGGTGGCCCTGCTGAACTCGCTGCTGCTGGAGTTCCCGGTGAGCCCGCAGATCTCCGGGCACGACCACCGCGACGAGGACGGCCGGCCGCTGTGGCACATGCACCTGGCCGACCACCCGTCCAACGCCACCGCCGGCTACGCGGCGATCGCGGCCATGGGCCTGGCCTTCCACCTCACCGCGTACGGCGTGGACCGCCTCGGCCTGTGCGAGGCCGCGCCCTGCCGCAACGCCTATCTGGACACCTCGACCAACCGCTCCCGCCGCTACTGCTCCGACCGCTGCGCCACCCGCGCCAACGTGGCCGCCTACCGGGCCCGCAAGCGCCTGGAGGCCGACCGGTCGGCGAGCACGGGCCTGACCGCCGACAGCACCCAGCGCACCAGCGCCAGCGGCGAGCGCTGACCGTCCCGGCGCGGCCGGTAGCGCAGCCACACCCTGCCCAGCACCAGGTCCTCCGGCACCGTGCCGTAGTCGGTGCTGTCCCCGCCCGCGTACGCGTTGTCGCCCAGCACCCACCAGCCGCCCTCGCGGCGCTCCGCCGCCCGCTTGACGACGAGCAGGTCCTGCTGGAACGGATGGCGCAGCACGATCACCTCCCCCGCGCGGACCCGGGCCCCGTACTGCACCACCAGCCGGTCCCCCTGGTGCAGCGTGGGCACCATGGACGGACCGGTCACCTCGGCCAGCCCGAAGGGCAGCAGAGCGCCTCTGCGCTCGGTCTCCTGCAACAGCTCCGGCATCCCCGGCACCTCCCCGGTCCGTTCCTCCACCAGTCCCAGTCTGACCCTGGACTTTTGTCCTAAGCCCCTGGGGGCACCCGCGAAAACAGGCTTTGCAGGGAGTAATGTCCCCCCTGAGAAGACGATCACGAGGAAGGAATGCTCCATGCTTTCCCGCCTGTTTGCCCCCAAGGTCAAGGTCAGCGCGCACTGCGACCTGCCCTGCGGTGTGTACGACCCCGCCCAGGCCCGCATCGAGGCGGAGTCGGTGAAGGCCGTCCAGGAGAAGATGGCCGGCAACGACGACCCGCACTACCAGGCCCGCGCCACGGTCATCAAGGAGCAGCGCGCCGAGCTGGCCAAGCACCACGTCTCCGTGCTCTGGAGCGACTACTTCAAGGCCCCGCACTTCGAGAAGTACCCCGAACTGCACCAGCTGGTCAACGACACGCTGAAGGCCCTCTCCGCCGCCAAGGCCTCCACCGACCCGGCGACGGGCCAGAAGGCGCTGGACTACATCGCCCAGATCGACAAGATCTTCTGGGAGACCAAGAAGGCCTGATCTTCGCTTGAGCCTTCCGGCCTGCGGTTTCTCTGAACGCAGAGTCTCCTGCCCGCACCCGGACCGCAGGCCGCCGACAACGGCGGCCATGCCGGTCCGGGTGCGGTCTTTTTCGCCCGGCCCCGGCTCCGGCCTTCCTCGCTCCGACCCCGGCCTTCACCGCTCCGGCCGCGGACGCGCAGCCGCGCCTCACGCCGCGTCAGGCTGCCGGGCGACGACACCGGTCACGACGACCTCGACGGTGACCGGCTCCACGGCGCCGAGCATGGTGAGGTGCGCGACGGCGGCGGCCGCCACCCGGTCGTGGACGTCACGGGCGACGTCCAGCGCCCGCCGCCGCCCGGACAGGACGCAGCGCACCTCGATGTGCCACCCCGTGCCGTCGGGCGCCCGGTCGGCCCGGACGGCCGCCTCGGGCGGCACCCGTCGCGAGGTGGCGTCCGGCCGGGCGGGCGCGGCGGCTGCCGCGAGACGGCGGGTGAGGCGGGGGTCCAGGGCCGCCACACCGGGCACCGCGAGGGCCGCCTCGGAGGCGACGCGGGGCAGCGCCATGGCCGCGGGGACGGCGGTCATCACGCGCCGCCGCCGGTCACGGGGCCGGGCTCCGGGGGCTGTTCCGGTTCCAGGACGCCGGTCACGGTGATGTCGACGGCCGTCACGGCGAGGCCCAGGTCGTGCCGGGCCGAGTGGAGGACGGACCGGCGCACCTGGCGGACCCGGTCGGGCAGCGGGCGGTCGAGCGCGGCGGCCAGGGTCAGGGTGACGCGGACGTCCGCGCCCTCCCCCTCGGGCCGGAGCCGGCAGGCCGCCGCCCTGGCGCCGGGCACCGTGTCCGCGGCCCGGCGCAGCACCTTCGCCGCGGCGCTCTCGGCGATCCGCAGGTCCCGTTCCGGATCGGCCAGGGGCAGCAGCCGTCCGAGCCGTACCTCTGCCCTGACGACGTCCATGACGCGCTCGGTGAGCGCCCGGAGGGCGGAGGTGTCCTCGGCGGCGCACAGCGCCCGGGTGGCCTCGGTCAGCGCCGCCAGCCCCTCGACGACCTCGCGGCAGTACGGACAGGAGGCGGTGTGCGGGTCTGCGGCCATGTCCCGCGCCCGCTCCCACACCTGGCTGAGCAGGCGGCCGCAGGGCAGCACCTCATCGCCTTCGAACGGGGGCCCGTCGGCCCCGGGCGGTCCGGAAGGCCGTGCGTGCGGGGCGTCTAGCGCCATGGGCCCATCGCCTCCTGAAGGGATCGGCGGGCCCGGAACAGCCGTCCGCGCGCCGTCTGTTCGCTGGTCCGGGTCACGTGGGCGATCTCCTTGTAGGACAGGCCCTGCACCTCCCGGAGGATCCAGCACAGCCGCTGCCCGGCGTCCAGTTCGGCGAGCGCGCGGGAGAGGGCGGCGGTGGCCGCGTCCTGCTCGGCGGACCGGGCGGGCTGGCTCCAGGCGTCGCCCGCCGCGGGCTCGACGACGGCGTCCAGGGAGAGGGGCGGCGGTCTGCGCCGTCGCATGGTCAGGCAGCGGTTGACGGTGATCCGGTACATCCAGGTACGGAACTCCGCGCTGTGCCGGTACTCCGGCAGCCGCCGCCAGGCACTGACGAAGGCGTCCTGGACGGCGTCCTCGGCGTCCTGGGGGTTGCCGAGCATGCAGCGGGCCAGGGCGAGCAGGGACGAGCCGTGCCGCCGGACGAGAGCGGCGAAGGAGTCGTCGTCCCCCTCTGCCGCCCGTACGGCCAGCAGCCCGTCCGGCAGGTCACATTCCCGCAGGTCGCCTTCCGGCGGTGGGGACACGGTGCGTTCGATCATGGCGTTCCCGTACGAAGACTCGGACCACCGCCGCGTACCCGGAGAGCGCCTTGTGATGCACGTCACAGCCTTCGCGCGTGAGAGATGCCCCGTCCGATATGTCCAACCTTGTGAGGGGCACCAACACCGGTGTCCGACCGACCGATCGAGGCGACCGCCATGACGGACAACATCACCAGCGTCGGCGGGGGCAGCCGGCCCGAGGCGGGTGTGAGCGCGCTCAAGGGCCGCACCGGGGCCGGGGCACCGGCCGAGACACGGGGGAAGACCACCATCGCGGACGGCGTGGTGGCGAAGATCGCGGGCATGGCCACCCGCGAGTCGCCGGGCATCCACAGCCTGGGCGCGGGCATGGCCCGTGCTCTCGGCGCCGTGCGGGAGCGGGTGCCGGGCGGCGGCGGAGGCGGCATCACACGAGGAGTGAAGGTCGAGGTCGGCGAGCGCCAGGCCGCGGTGGACCTGGATGTCGTCGTCGAGTACGGCGTCTCCATCGTCGACGTCGCCGGCGGCGCTCGCGCCAATGTCATCAGCGCCGTGGAACGGATGACCGGGCTGGAGGTCGTCGAGGTGAACATCACCGTCGACGACGTCCACCTCCCCGACGAGGAGGACGAGGACCAGCCGGACGAGGGCCGCGTGCGGTGAGCCGCCGCCGCGCCCTGGGGGCGTGAGCGGGGAAGAGCGGGTGACCGGGGAAAGCCACGTACGTTCGTGAGACGGGTGAGTGCATGATGAACGCGGCAACGACAGGCCTCGTGGCGGGCATGGCGCTGGGCTTCGCCGGGTACTTCGGCGGTTTCTGGGCGTTTCTGCTGGTACTGGTCCTGGGCGCGGTGGGGCTGGTCGTCGGCCTCGCCGTGCAGGGCGACCTCGACGTCCGGACCCGGAGGCCGCGGTGAGGACCCGGCCCGGCCCGCCCCGCGAGGGGCCGGGCGCACCGGCTCCGCCCGCGGGCCTGCCGCCCCCGGCGGAGCGGGGCGCCACCGTCATCCCGGACAGGGTGGTGGAGCGCATCGCCGCACAGGCCACGCGCACGTCCCAGACCGGACGCGCCGCCGTACCGCCGGACCGGGGCGGGCCGACGGCGCCCAGCGCCTCCGCCGCCGTCCGTTCCGGATCGGTGCGCCTGCATCTGGCCCTCGACCTGCCCTACCCCACCGACATCCCCGAAGCCTGCGAGCGGATCCGGCAGGACGTCGCCGAACGGGTGGCCACGCTGACCGGCCTGCGGGTGGGCGAGGTGACCCTCACCGTCCGCCGGCTGGTGACAGCCGCCGGAGCGAGCCGGGGGCGGGTCCGGTGACCGGCGCGCAGCGGCCCCGCGCACCGGGCGTGCCGTGCGGCGCACCCGCGTATGACCTGCGGCGCGCCGGGCGTGCCGTGCAGGAAGGGGTGATCCGATGACATCCGAACCCGGCCTTCCGGGCCGCTCCGCTCCGTCGTCCGGGCACCGTGCCGCCATGGTGCCGTCGGCGAAGGAGTCCGCGGTGGAGGAGTCCGCGGCGAAGGAGCCCGATCCGCCCGGTCGTGACATGTCCGGCCGTGACGTGTCCGGCCGTGAGCACGGGTCCGGGCGCGGGTCCGGGGCCGGCGGCAGCGGGCACCGGACCCGCCGGCCGTGGTCCGCGCGCCGCGTCCCGGCGGCGGTGGTCGCGCTGGTGCTGCTCGTGGCAGCGGTCGCGGCGCTGGTGGA
This sequence comes from Streptomyces sp. SAT1, assembly GCF_001654495.1. Classification (GTDB taxonomy): domain Bacteria; phylum Actinomycetota; class Actinomycetes; order Streptomycetales; family Streptomycetaceae; genus Streptomyces; species Streptomyces andamanensis. The sequence continues at coordinate 4,897,920 of NZ_CP015849.1, read as the reverse complement.
CGTGGTCGCCGTACGGGCGGGGCGTCCGGCGGCGGCCTGGCGGCGGCACCTGACCGACGAACTGGCCACCCGCCCGGTGGACGACGTGTGGATGCTCACGGGAGCCGCCGTGGCCGCCGCCCTCGGGGTCTGGCTGATCCTCCTGGCTCTCACCCCCGGCCTGCGCCACTGGCTGCCCCTGCGCTCGCCCGCCGACTGCCCCTGGCTGCGGGCCTCCCTGGACCGCGACGGGGCCGCCGGCCTGCTGCGGGACGCCGCGATGCGGGTCCCCGGGGTCGGCGCGGCGCGCGTGCGGGTCCGCCGCCACCGCGTCAGAGCCCGCGCGGACGTCCGCTTCCGCGATTCCCGGCAGGTGAAGGACGACCTCACCGCGGTCCTCGACGAGGAATGCGGCCGGCTGGCCCTCGCCCGCCCGCCCCGCATCGTCGTACGCGTGCGACGGCGCGCCCATTGACCGGAGATCCGCACCGACCGACCGGAACCCGTACCGACCGGAAACCCGCAGCATCGGGAGCCCGAACCATGACGCCGAGATCCGTACTCAACCGCAGTCTGCTGGCCCTCGCCGGACTGGTCCTGCTCGGCGGCGGACTGCTGATCCTCTTCGCCGGGCTCGACGTCTACCGGCCGCACGATCTGGTCCCGCCCGGCGGCTGGCCCCTGACGGCCCCCGGCGACGTGCTGCTCGGCTCCGCCGACCGGAAGCGCTGGAGCAGCCAGGGCTGGTGGTGGTGGCCCGCGGTCATCGCCGCCCTCGCCCTCGCCTTCCTGCTCGCCCTGTGGTGGCTGCTCACCCAGCTGAGCCGCCGCCGCCCCGGCACTCTGCCCGTCGGCGGCGCACCTCCGCAGGAGGGCGTCGAACTGCGTGACAGCGCACTCGCCGACGCGGTCGCGGCCGAGGCCGGCGCCCTGCCGGGGGTCGACCAGGCGACCGTACGCATCACCGGCCGGGCCGCCCGCCCCCGCACGCGCGTCGGGCTCACCCTCACCCCCGAGGGCGCGCCCGGCGCCGCACTCGGTGCCCTCTGCGAAGGACCGCTCCGCACCGCGCACCGGTCCACCGGCTCCCCGCCGACGCCCACCGAGGTCCGCATGCGCGTCGTCCGCCACCGGCCGCACCGCGTGGACTGAGCGGTGCGGCGGTCCGGCCCGGCCGCGGTCCGGCTCCGGGCACCGGCCCCTTGGTGGAGCCCGGGTACTCGTACCATCGGCCCCATGGAGATCCGCTGGACGTACGCCTTCGTCGACCGGCCCGTGGAGAGTTTCGGGCGGGCCCTGGAGTTCTGGGCCGCCGTCACGGACAGCCGGGCGTCGCAGGTGCGGGGCGAGAACGGAGAGTTCGCCACTCTGGTGCCGGAGAGCGGGGACGCCTGCGGGAAGGTGCAGGCGGTCGGTTCCGGGGGCGGGGGCGCGCATCTGGATCTGGCGGTCGACGATGTGCCGGGGCTGGCGGCGGCGGCCGTACGGCTCGGGGGCTCGGTTGCCGCCGAGCACGAGGGATGGGCCGTACTGCGGTCACCGGCGGGGCTGTTGTTCTGTGCGGTGCCCTGGGCCGGGGAGTCGGTGCGTCCGCCCGTCGTGCGCGGCAGCCGACTGGACCAGGTGTGTCTGGATGTGCCGCCGTCCGCCTTCGGCGCGGAGGTCGCCTTCTGGAGCGGGCTGCTGGAGGGCTGGACGTCGCGGCCCGGCGCGCTGCCCGAGTTCCACACGATCGCGCCGCCGGCCGGTCTGCCGGTGCGGATCCTGCTCCAGCGCCTGGACGAGGAGCGGGCCGCCGCCGCCCACCCGGACCTGGCTTGCGCGGACATCGCCGCCACCCGTGCCCGGCACGAGGAACGGGGCGCGACCCGGGTGGCCGACCACCCGCACTGGACGGTCATGCGCGACCCGGCCGGCGGCCTGTACTGCCTGACCGGCCGGGACCCGGAGACGGGGGGCCTGCCCCGGGCGGCTTCGTAGGACGGCCCCTCATGCCCTCCGGTACGTCCGCACCAGCACCCCGTTGGCGAAGGTGCGCACCTCGTCGAGGGTGAACGGCGTGACGGAGAAGCCCGACGCGAACATCGGCAGGCCCGAGCCGAGGACGACCGGGTAGGTCTTGACGACGATCTCGTCGATCTCGTCGGCCAGTTCCCCGGCGAGCCGCGAGCCGCCGCACAGATAGATGCCGAACTCGCTCTCTTCCGCCTTCAGTGCGCGCACCCGCTCCACCAGGCCGGTGGAGATGACCTCCACGTCCGGGTCGGGCGACTGCCCCAGCGTGCGCGAGGCGACGTACTGGCGCAGATGGGCATACGGACTGGTGATGCCCTCCTTGAGGGCGAGGTCGTAGCTGACCCGGCCCTGGATCAGCGTGTCGAAGCGCTTGTTCTCCAGGTGGTCGATGCCGAGCGCGCGGCGGCCCTGGGTGGCCGCGGTCTCCGGGTACTCCTCCGTCAGGAAGCCGAGGAACTCCTGGTCGAGGTAGGCGAAGAACATCTGCGCGTCGCCGTCAGGGGCCCCGATGAAGCCGTCGATCGAGCAGGCGATGAAGTAGGTGAGCTTTCGCAATCCGGACTCTTTCCGTAGGCTGCGCGGCGAACCACTGCGCTTGTAGTGCTTCAGTTGTAGTACTTCATGCGTAGTGGTTGCAAGGGATCACGGCATCACCAAGCAAGTGAGAGAAGGGGTTCCGTATGGCCGGGAATCCGGAGCGGCGGGCGGCGCTGGTCGACGCGGGGGTCGAGGTACTCGCGCGGGAAGGCGCCCGCGGGCTGACCTTCCGCGCGGTCGACGCCGAAGCGGGGGTGCCGGTGGGCACCGCGTCCAACTACTTCACCGGCCGCGACGACCTGCTGCGCCAGATCGACGCCCGGCTGCACATCCGTCTGGCGCCCGACCCGGAGGTGGTCGCCCATCTGATGGACCGCCCCAGGGACCGCGCCCTGGTCACCGCGTTCATGCACGACCTGCTGCACCGCGCGACCCGGGACCGCAGCGGTTACCTGGCGCTGCTGGAGATGCGCCTCGAAGCCACCCGGCGCCCCGCACTGCGCGCCTCCTACACCCGGTCGGTGCGCGGTGATCTGGAACAGGCCCTGGAGTTCCACCGGGCGGCCGCGCTGCCCGGCGGCGACGAGACCGTGACCGTCCTCTACCTCGCCATGCTCGGCCTGCTCCTCGAACACCTGACCCTGCCGGACGTCCTGGACGGCGTCCTGCCCGGAGTGAGCGTGCCCGACGGCCTGGTGGACCGCGTCGTCGCGGCTCTCGTACCGGAGACCGAAGAGGCTTAGCGCTTTTCGGCGGTCCGGCCGCCGGTGCCGGGTTCGCGCCACATCGGCCACATCCGCGGGCCGTCCGGCAGGTCGACCGTGGTACCGGTGTACGCGAATCCCAGGCGTTCGTAGAGCCTGGTGCTGCGCGGACTGCTGGCCTCCAGATAGGCGGGCGGGCCCTCGCGGTCGCAGCGGTCCAGGACGTGCCGGACGAGCGCGCCGCCGAGGCCCGCGCCCTGCCGGTCCGGGGCGACGGCGATCATCCAGAGGTACTCGTGGGCCCGGCCCGCAGGATGCGTCGCGTCCAGGAGCCGGACGATCTCCTCCACCCTCGGGTTCGCCGGATCGACCGTCTCGCGCATCCACACCGCCGGGTCGGCCGGTTCCCCGCCGCGACCGCCAGAACCGGCGGGAGTAGCGGAACCGTCAGGACCGGCGGGACCGGCGGGACCGGCGGGACCGGCGGAGCCATGGGTGTCGTCGGCGGACGCGGGCATCGACAGCCACAGCGCGCAGGCCGCGCCGTCCTCGGTCAGGTCGATACGGCCGTCGGCGAGCACCACGTCCGTGAAGGCGCCCATCAGCCGGTGGTGGGTCCGGCGGCGGTACTCCGCGTCCGGGAAGACCCAGCTGCTCACGGGATCGTCCCGGAAGGACTCGTCCAGCAGCCGCACGACCAGTTCCCGGTCGTCTTCCCCGGCCGCCCGGATCGCCACGCCCATCGTCCGCCCCTCACCTCGACAAGCAGTGCCGGTACGGGCGCCGAGCGTACCGGGCGCTTGCCGGGACGGTGCGGGGCGGGCCCCGCACACCGTGGGGCAGTGCGGGACCCGCCGAACCGGAGCCCCGGCCGCCGTACGGGGTCAGGAACCGTACGGGCCCGGGGGCTCCGGAACCTGAGCGCGCGCCTCAGCTGGTGCGGCGGGTCACGAACTCGGCCAGCGCCAGCAGACCTCCCGCGTCGGCGGGGTCCGGGACGGCACGGGAGAGTTCCTGGACGGCCTGGGCCATCCGGTCGGCCGCCTGGGACTGGGCCCAGTCCCGGCCGCCGGCCCGCTCCACCATCAGCGCGGCGCGCTCCTCCTCCCCTTCCTGGTGGGGCCGGGCGTAGAGCTCGGCCAGCTCCCGGGCGGCCGGGGTGCCGGAGGTGAGCGCGGCGACCACGGGCAGCGACTTCTTGCGGGCGGCGAGGTCGGCACCGGCCGGCTTGCCCGTACGGCCGGGGTCGCCCCATATGCCGATCACGTCGTCGATGAGCTGGAACGCCAGTCCCGCCTGTCTGCCGAACGCGTCCAGCGCCTCCACCTCCTCCTCGGCCGCTCCCGCGTACAGCGCTCCGGCGGCGCAGGCGCAGCCGATCAGGGCTCCCGTCTTGGCCTCGGCCATGGCGAGCACCTCGGGCAGCGTCACCTCGCAGGGCGGGCGCTGCTCCAGTGCGCTGTCCGCGTGCTGGCCCGCGCACAGTTCGACGACGCAGGACGCGAGCCGGGCGGCGACCGCCCGGGACGCCGGATGCGGGTCCTCGGCGAGCATCCCCAGGGCCAGTGCCTGGAGGGCGTCCCCGGCGAGGATGGCATCGGTGTCGCCGAACACCGTCCAGGCCGTGGGCCGGTGGCGGCGGGTGGTGTCCCGGTCCATCACGTCGTCGTGCAGCAGCGTGAAGTTGTGGACCAGTTCCACCGCCGCCGCGGCCCGCGCGGCGCTCGCGCGCGCCCGCGGGCCGCCGAGTGCCTCGGCCGCGGTGAGGACCAGTGCCGGGCGGATCGCCTTGCCCGCGTGCCCGGCGGCCGGTGTGCCGTCCGCGTGCTCCCAGCCGAAGTGGTAACTGGCGATGCGGCGCATGGAGGCGGGCAACGAGGCTACTGCCGAACGCAGTTCGGGATCGAACGACGTCCGGGCCCGCTCCAGGATCACCGCCGCGTCCTGCCCGTCGGGCGAGCCCTCGGGACCGCCGCCCTCGTCCGCACCGGCGGGCCGCGGCAGCGCCGCCACGGAGGCCGCCCCCGCCTGGCGCGCCGTCGCCGCGCCACCGCGGGCACCCGGCGGGCGCGGTGTCGTCCCCGTCATGATCTCGGCCATCCGCTCCCCCTCGGTGAGTCCGCGAACAGTGGCGCCTGCGCGTCCGGCGCGGGACGTCCGCCCGGGTGCCGGCCGGGGTGTACTACCCGGGCCCGCGGGCGCGGACACCGCGAGCCGGCGATGCGGCTCAGTACCAACGGCCGACCTCGACGTTCTCCAGGACACCGACCGCGTCCGGTACCAGCACGGCCGCCGAGTAGTAGGCCGTCACCAGGTACTTGACGATGGCCTGTTCGTTGATGCCCATGAACCGCACGGACAGGCTCGGCTCGATCTCGTCCGGGATGCCCTTCGCGCGCAGCCCGATGACGCCCTGGTCCTCCTCGCCGGTGCGCAGCGCGATGATCGAGCTGGTCCGGGCCTCGCTGACCGGGATCTTGTTGCACGGGAAGACCGGCACCCCGCGCCAGGTGGGGATGCGGTTGCCGCCCATGTCGATCGTCTCGGGGACCAGTCCCCGCCGGTTCAGCTCGCGGCCGAACGCGGCGATCGCACGCGGGTGGGCGAGGAACAGCTTGGTGCCGCGGCGCCTGCTGAGCAGTTCGTCCATGTCGTCGGGGCTGGGCGCGCCGTCGTGCGGCTGGATCCGCTGGTCGTACTCGCAGTTGTGGAGCAGGCCGAAGTCGCGGTTGTTGACCAGCTCGTGCTCCTGGCGCTCCTTCAACGCCTCGACGGTGAGCCGGAGCTGCTGCTCCGTCTGGTTCATCGGCTGGTTGTAGAGGTCGGCCACGCGGGTGTGGATGCGCAGCACGGTCTGGGCGATGCTCAGCTCGTACTCGCGGGGGCTGGCCTCGTAGTCGACGAAGGTGTGCGGGATGTCCGGCTCGCCGCTGTGCCCGACGGCGAGGTCGACCTCCTTCTCGCCGTACCTGTTGGTGCGCTGGCCCGGGATCGAGCGCAGCTGCCGCAGGTGGGCGCGGAGCGAGTCGGCGCGCTCGGCGACCTGCTCGAAGTCGTGCCGGGACAGGACGAGGACGGTGCACGTGGTGTCGGCGCGGACCGTGTAGTCCCAGATGGCGTCCGGGTCCAGCAGTGCCTGCTCGCCGAAGTAGGCGCCGTCGGCGAGGACGCCGAGGACCTGGTCGTCGCCGTACGGGCCGGTGCCGACCTTCTCGGCCCTGCCGTGCGCGAGCAGGTAGACGTCCTCGGACTGGTTGCCGAAGGAGGCGATGACCTGGCCTGCGGCGATCTCCCGCTGCCGGCAGCGCTGGGCCAGCTCGGAGAGCACGTCGGTGTCCTCGTACCCCCGCAGGGCGGGCAGTTCGCCGAGTTCGGCGGGGATCACCTCGACGCGGTCGCCCGTCTTCACGAAGGTGATCCGTCCGTCGCCGACGGCGTACGTGAGCCGCCGGTTCACCCGGTACGTGCCGCCCTGCACATCCACCCACGGCAGCATGCGCAGGAGCCAGCGCGAGCTGATCTCCTGCATCTGGGGTACGGACTTGGTGGTGGTGGCCAGGTTCCGCGCGGCCGCGGTGCCGAGGCTCTGCTGCGGCCGGTCCTGCTCCGTGCGGACCTCATCGCCTACCGACATAGAGAATTGCCCTCCCGGTCATGCCCGGTGCGATCGGCGCCGGGCATCGATTTGCAGGGCCCAGCCTTCCATCACGTAACGTGGCCGTGCTATTACACGAAAGAGCGGGAATGGATCACCTCCGGGCCGGGCACACATGGGGATCCCGTCCGGCGCGCGTACCGGAATTCCGTACGGCACGGGCCTTTCTCCCGGTCCGGGCGGACGCGGGGACAATGGTCCGGTGACCAGCTCCGCCGTCCCCCATCCCATCGGTCCCACCGCCTCCCCCGGTCCCACCGGTCCCACCGCACTCTCCCCCTCCCTCTCCCCCGTGCTCCCGTCCCCCTTGCAGGAGCTGAGCGACGAGCGGTTCGGCCGGCGCGGACTGCGCCTGCTGCTCAAGCGCGACGATCTGATCCACCCGGAGCTGACCGGCAACAAGTGGCGCAAGCTCGCGCCGAACCTGCGCGCGGCGGCGGGCCGGACGATCGTGACCTTCGGCGGCGCCTGGTCCAACCATCTGCGGGCGACCGCGGCGGCCGGACGGCTGCTGGGCGTGCCCACGGTGGGCGTGGTGCGCGGCCAGGAGCTGGCGGACCGGCCGCTCAACGACTCCCTGGCCCGGTGCGCCGCCGACGGCATGCGGCTGCACTTCGTCGAGCGGTCCACGTACCGGAGCAAGACGGAACCCGAAACGCTCGCGGCCGTGCTCCGCGCGGCCGGTGCCGAGGACGCCCATGTGGTGCCCGAGGGCGGCAGCAACACCCTGGCGGTGCGCGGCTGCACCGCTCTGGGCGCGGAGCTGGCGGGCCGGGCCGGTGTCGTCGGTGTGGCCTGCGGCACCGGGGGCACCCTGGCCGGACTCGCCGCCGGACTGCCCGGCGGCTGCCGGGCGCTGGGGATACCGGTCCTCAAGGGCGGTTTCCTGGCCGCCGAGGTGCTCGGCCTCCAGGAGAGGGCCTTCGGCGGCCGCCGCGGCACCTGGTCCCTCGACGACCGCTTCCACTTCGGCGGCTACGCCCGCACCACCCCTGAACTCGACGCCTTCGCCGAGGACTTCACCGGCCGGCACGGCGTCCCCGTGGAGCGCCTGTACGTCGCCAAGCTGCTCTACGCCCTGGTCGCCCTGGCCGAGGAGGGCGCCTTCGCGCGCGGGACGACGGTCGCGGCCGTGGTGACGGGGCGGCCGTTCCCGCCGTAGCGGAGCGGCCGGTCGCACCGGGGCAACCAGGGCACCGCCCCAGGGAACTCTCCCCGCCGCTACGCGGCCTCCCGGTAGGCGGCGGCCTCCTCCAGGTCCAGCCTGCGCAGCAGGGTGCGCAGCATCTCGTCGTCGATGTAGCGGCCGTCGCGCAGGTGCACGAAGACGGCGCGCTCGGCGCCGATCATGTCCCGGGAGAGCCTGCGGTAGGTGTCGTCGACCGATTCACCGGTGACCGGGTTGGTCTGGCCGAGGCGCTCCCACACGGCGTTGCGGCGGCGTTCCAGGACCGAGCGGAGCCGGTCGGCGAGGGGCGGCGGCAGGACGTTGCGCTCGTCGGCGAGCAGTTCCTCCAGGCGTTCCTCGGCGACCCGGGACGCCTGGGCCTGGGCGTTCGCCTCGGCGAGGGTGGCGGCCTGCGGGTCGGGGCCGGGGAACTTCAGCAGGTGGATGAGCGGCGGCAGGGTCAGGCCCTGCACCACCAGGGTGCCGATGACCGTCGTGAAGGTCAGGAAGAGCAGCAGGTTCCGCTGCGGGAAGGGCTCGCCGCCGTGCACCGTGAGGGGGACGGAGAAGGCGATGGCCAGGGACACCACGCCCCGCATCCCGGCCCAGGAGGTGATCACCGCGCCCTTCCAGGTGGGATTCTCCTCCCGCTCGCGCACCCGCCGGGACAGCAGCCTCGGCAGGAACGTCGCCGGGAACACCCAGACGAACCGGGCGGCCACCACCACCAGGAACACGGCGATCGCGTACCAGGCGGCCTCGGCCCCGGAGTACTTCTCCAGGCCGCGCAGGACGACGGGCAGTTGCAGTCCGATGAGGGCGAACACCGCCGACTCCAGGACGAAGGCGACCATCTTCCACACGGCCTCCTCCTGGAGGCGGGTCGCGAAGTCGACCTCCCAGGCACGGTGGCCGAGGTAGAGGGCGACGGTGACCACCGCGAGGACACCGGAGGCGTGCACCTGCTCGGCGACGCCGTAGGCGACGAACGGGATCAGCAGCGAGAGGGTGTTCTGGAGCAGCGCCTCCTTCAGGTGGGTGCGCAGCCAGTGCAGCGGTGCCATCAGCACCAGTCCGATGCCGACCCCGCCGACCGCCGCCACGAGGAACTCCTCCGTCCCGCCCGACCAGGTCGCGCCCTCGCCGACGGCCGCGGCGAGGGCCACCTTGTAGGCGGTGATCGCGGTGGCGTCGTTGAGCAGGGACTCGCCCTGGAGGATGGTGGTGATCCGGGAGGGCAGCCCGACGCGGCGGGCCACCGCCGTCGCCGCGACCGCGTCCGGCGGGGCCACCACGGCACCCAGCACCAGCGCGGCCGTCAGCGGCAGCCCCGGCACGATCCGGTAGGCGGCCCAGCCGACCACGAAGGTCGCGAAGAGCACGTAGCCGACCGAGAGCAGGGCCACCGGTCTCAGCTGCGCCCGCAGGTCCAGGTAGGAGCTGTCCGCCGCGGACGTGTACAGCAGCGGGGGCAGCAGCAGCGGCAGGACCACCTCCGGGTCGAGCGTGTAGTCCGGCACGCCGGGCACGTAGGAGATCGCAAGTCCTGCGGCGACGAGCAGCAGCGGAGCCGGCACCGGGGTGCGCCGGGCGGCCCCGGCCACCGCGGCGCTGCCCGCCACCAGCAGAAGCAGCGGCATCACGTCCATCGTCCTCGCCCGCCCATCGTGTCGTCCCGCCCGGCTTTTCCGCGCGGTCCTCCGCGCGGAAGTCGTAATCTGGCAATCATGAAACAGTGCACGCACGCCGACGCGCTGCCGTATCCGGAGCCCGAGCCCCGAAGCGAGACGTGCCCGGAGTGCCTGCGGGACGGCACACACCCGGTGCAGTTGCGGCTCTGCCTGACCTGTGGCCACGTGGGATGCTGCGACTCGTCGCCGGGCCAGCACGCCACGACGCACCACAAGGACACCGGGCACCCGGTGATGCGGACCTTCGAGCCCGGGGAGGACTGGCGCTGGTGCTTCGTGGACCACGTCCTGGTGTGACCGGGTTTCCCGACGGTTCGACCGTCTGACGTGTGGGTACGTCAACCCGGCGCGCGTTGTTCCTATTTGGATCCGCCCAACCCCTAGCCACGGAGCGTATCCGTAGGTTTACTATGAGTGACAGGAAGGGGTCGGGGTCCCGGAACACGAGTGGCGTGAGCGCGGTAGCGTCACCGCTGGACCATGAATCGTGTGCCCCGGGGGGCGACCCTCGGCCCTAGAGAGCTTGTACCACCTTGGAGGTGAGGGTGTCCCAGATCGCAGGCGAGCCCGCGGCGAACCAGGACTTCGTGGAAGTCCGGCTGCCGGCTGCGGGTGCCTACCTGTCGGTGCTGCGGACGGCCACGGCCGGCCTGGCGGCCCGTTTGGACTTCACCCTCGACGAGATCGAGGACCTGCGCATCGCGGTGGACGAGGCCTGCGCGATCCTGCTCCAGCAGGCCGTGCCCGGCTCGGTGCTCAGCTGCGTCTTCCGGCTGGTCGACGACTCGCTGGAGGTCACCGTCTCGGCCCCGACCACGGACGGTCACGCCCCCTCGCGGGACACCTTCGCCTGGACCGTCCTGTCGGCCCTGGCGGGCAAGGTCTCCTCCGCCGTGGACGAGGACAAGACCGTTTCGATCAGCCTCTACAAACAGCGCGGCGCGGGACCCGGGCCGGCGTGAGGAACGGGGACGGGCCGGTGCGGGACGAAGAACGCGGCACACGGGAGCTGCCGACCGAGGGCGGGACCCCGCCTCGCGCCGACGCGGCCGGAAAGCCCAACAGGAGCGTCCAGGGTGTCCAGGGCGCTCCGGCGGAGCCCGCACGGCCGGCGGGCGGCATCGACGGCATCCCCGAGCAGGCCAGGCCGCATCCGGAGGACGACACCGCGGAGTCCGGTGCCCTGGGCGCGGAGCCCCGGGAGCGGGACGGCGCCGCGCGGGGCGACACCGCCGACGGGCGCGGGGACCCGTCCGCCCGGTCCGCCCGGTCGCAGCGGCCGAGGGCGGGAGAGGAGGCAAGGGCTCGGGGAAGGGCGACGGGCGGGACGATGAGCGAGCACGAGCGGGACTCCGAGGACACCGCGCAGAGCGCCCCGCGCGTGCGCGGCGCGCAGCACGACCCGCACGACCGCAGCGGCGCACGCGCGATGTTCGTCGAGCTGCGCGCGCTGCCGGACGGCAGCCCGCAGTACGCGGAGCTGCGCAACCAGCTGGTCCGGATGCACCTGCCCCTCGTCGAGCACCTCGCGCGCCGCTTCCGCAACCGCGGCGAGCCGCTGGACGACCTCACCCAGGTCGCCACGATCGGACTGATCAAGTCGGTCGACCGGTTCGACCCGGACCGCGGCGTGGAGTTCTCCACGTACGCGACCCCGACGGTCGTCGGCGAGATCAAACGGCACTTCCGGGACAAGGGCTGGGCGGTGCGCGTGCCGCGCCGGCTCCAGGAGCTGCGGCTCTCGCTCACCACGGCGACGGCCGAGCTGTCCCAGCTGCACGGCCGCTCCCCCACGGTGCACGAGCTGGCCGAGAAGCTGGCCATCTCCGAGGAGGAGGTCCTGGAGGGCCTGGAGTCGGCCAACGCCTACTCCACGCTGTCCCTGGACGTCCCCGACACCGACGACGAGTCCCCGGCGGTCGCCGACACCCTCGGCGCCGAGGACGAGGCGCTGGAGGGCGTGGAGTACCGCGAGTCGCTGAAGCCGCTGCTGGAGGACCTCCCGCCGCGTGAGAAGCGCATCCTGCTGCTGCGCTTCTTCGGCAACATGACCCAGTCGCAGATCGCGCAGGAGGTCGGCATCTCGCAGATGCACGTCTCGCGGCTGCTGGCCCGCACGCTGGCCCAGCTCCGGGAGAAGCTGCTGGTGGAGGAGTGACCGGACCTCGCCGGTGCGGCCCCCCGGGGCGCGCGGTTACCGCTGGCCGGTCTCCTGGGCACGGCCCGGTCCCCTGATGCCGAGGGCCCGGGTCGTCGCCGGGTGGACCAGCAGGACCAGGGACGCCACGGCCACGGCGGCGAGGGCGACGCCCGCCGGGACGGCCACGCTGTCGGCCTGGAGCAGGCTGTAGGCGACGGGCAGCGCCATGATCTGGGTGATGAGCGCGGGCCCCCGGCTCCAGCTGCGCCGCAGCAGCAGCCCGCGGGCCGCCAGCAGCGGCAGCAGCGCGAGCGCCAGGACGGTGATCCCGCCCGTGACGGCCTGCTGCCGGTCGTGCCCGCCCGTGAGGCCGAGGACCAGCATCCAGACGCCGCCGGCGAGCAGGGCCAGGCCCTCCAGCGCGCACAGCGCCGCCGCGGCGGTCAGCCGTCGCGGGCGCGGGCCGGAGGGGGCGTCCGTGGTGCCGGTGGAGGGGTTCTGCTCGCTGCTCACCCCAGAAGGGTAGCCCGCGCCGTGCACCGGACCGTGTCCAGGCTCACGCCCTTCCCTCTTACCCGATCCCTACCTCGGCCTGGGCCGAGTACTCCTCAGTAGGTACGCTGCTGACCATGCGTGCACTTCTCGTGGTCAATCCGGCGGCTACCACCACAAGCGCACGTACGCGCGACGTCCTGATCCACGCGCTCGCCAGCGAGATGAAACTGGACGCGGTCACCACCGAGTACCGCGGCCACGCCCGCGACCTGGGCCGGCAGGCGGCGGACAGCGAGGACATCGACCTGGTCGTCTCCCTGGGCGGCGACGGCACCGTCAACGAGGTCGTGAACGGGCTGCTGCACCGGGGCCCCGACCCCGAGCGCCTGCCCCGCCTCGCGGTGGTGCCCGGCGGGTCCACCAATGTCTTCGCCCGCGCCCTGGGGCTGCCCAACGACGCCGTGGAGGCGACCGGCGCGATCCTGGACGCCCTGCGCGAGGGCAGCGAACGCACGGTCGGGCTGGGACTGGCCTCCGGGACGCCGGGCACCGACGACGCGGCGGTCCCCGAGCGCTGGTTCACCTTCAACGCCGGACTGGGCTTCGACGCGGGCGTGGTCGGACGCGTCGAACAGCAGCGCGAGCGCGGCAAGAAGTCGACGCACGCGCTGTACGTACGGCAGGTGCTGCGCCAGTTCTTCGGCGAGCCGAACCGGCGGCACGGCGCGATCACCCTGGAGCGGCCCGGCGAGGACCCGGTCGCCGATCTGGTGGTGGCGATAGTGTCGAACACCTCGCCGTGGACCTACCTGGGCAATCGCCCGATGTACACCTCGCCCCGGGCGTCCTTCGACACCGGCCTCGACGTGCTCGGACTCAGCCGGCTGTCCACGGCAGCGGTGGCCCGGTACGGCACCCAGTTGCTCACTTCGTCCCCCGAGCGCGGACCGCAGGGCAGGCACGCCCTGTCACTGCACGACCTGAGCAGCTTCACCTTGCATTCGAAGGCTCCGCTCCCCCTCCAGATGGACGGTGACCATCTGGGGCTGCGTACGAGCGTAACGTTCACAGGCGTACGCCGTGCACTGCGTGTGATTGTGTGAGTGGAAGGGCCCAAAGTCCTTTCACTCGAACGTTTAGGCCAGGATCCACCCCATGGAAGTACGGCTGTGACCTAGTCGACACCGAGGAATCCAAAAAAAGTTTCCGGAAGGGGTTGTATCCGCCGCCGAGGTTTGCGAATCTCTACATGGCGATCGGGACGGCCCAACACACCGGGCCCCGGAGATCGCCGGAACCCCTCTTCAATCCACAGGACCACGCCAGGGAAACCTGACGGTCGGCCCTTCACTTGTTGAGGGATTCGTGAAAGCGTTCACATTCACAAGCAACTTGCACGTAATACCAAGGAGAGGTAGCAGCCATGGACTGGCGTCACAACGCCGTTTGCCGCGAGGAAGACCCCGAGCTCTTCTTCCCCATCGGCAACACCGGTCCTGCGCTGCTGCAGATCGAGGAAGCCAAGGCCGTCTGCCGTCGCTGCCCGGTTATGGAGCAGTGCCTGCAGTGGGCGCTCGAGTCCGGCCAGGACTCCGGCGTCTGGGGTGGTCTCAGCGAGGACGAGCGCCGCGCGATGAAGCGCCGCGCCGCTCGCAACCGGGCCCGTCAGGCCTCCGCCTGACCACAGCCACCCCGCTGACAGCCTGAGCTTGGCGGCGCGTACAGCGCGTACGCATCCCCCGCACCCGAGCCGCAGCGCGCAGTACCACCGATGCTCCCCGAGCTCTTCGAGCAGGGGTACCCCACCCGATGGGGCAGCAACGAGCGACTGGCCCCGGACCGATCACGGTCCGGGGCTCTTTGCTGCGCCGAGGACCCGCACCGCCGTGCCGGGGACCCGGACGCCGTCACCGTGACGGCTACGACTCCTACTTGGCGGTGCCCACCGGGATGTCGAGCAGGACGCGCGTGCCGCGCTCCGGGGCCGGGACCATGTCGAAGGTGCCGCCCAACTCGCCCTCGACCAGGGTGCGCACGATCTGGAGACCGAGATTTCCGGAACGGTGCGGGTCGAACCCCTCGGGCAGCCCCACGCCGTCGTCCTGGACCGTCACCAGCAGCCGGCCCTCGCGCGTGCTGCCGCCGCGGACCGCGGAGACCTCGACGGTGCCGGTGTCGTCCTGGCGGAACCCGTGCTCCAGCGCGTTCTGGAGGACTTCGGTCAGCACCATCGAGAGCGGGGTGGCGACCTCGGCGTCCAGGATCCCGAACCGCCCGCTGCGCCGACCGGTGACCTTGCCGGGCGAGATCTCGGCGACCATCGCCAGCACCCGGTCGGCGATCTCGTCGAACTCCACCCGTTCGTCCAGGTTCTGAGACAGCGTCTCATGCACGATGGCGATCGAGCCGACCCGGCGGACCGCCTCCTCCAGGGCCTCCCGGCCGCGCTCGGAGTCGATGCGCCGGGCCTGGAGCCGCAGCAGCGCCGCCACCGTCTGGAGATTGTTCTTGACCCGGTGGTGGATCTCCCGGATCGTCGCGTCCTTGGTAATCAACTCGCGTTCGCGGCGGCGCAGTTCGGTGACGTCGCGGCACAGGACCAGGGAACCGATGCGGGTGCCCTTGGGTTTGAGCGGAATGGCCCGGAACTGGATCACCCCGTCGCTGGCCTCGATCTCGAACTCGCGCGGGGCCCAGCCGCTCGCCAGTTTCACCAGCGCCTCGTCCACCGGCGCGCGGGACGGGGCGAGTTCGGCGGTGGCCTCGCCGAGGTGGTGGCCGACGAGGTCGGCGGCGAGACCGAGGCGGTGGTAGGCGGACAGCGCGTTCGGCGAGGCGTAGGTGACCACACCGTCCGCGTCCAGCCGGATCAGCCCGTCCCCCACGCGCGGCGAGGCGTCCATGTCGACCTGCTGGTCGGGGAAGGGAAAGGAACCGGCGGCGATCATCTGGGCCAGATCGGAGGCGCTCTGGAGATACGTCAGTTCGAGCCGGCTCGGGGTGCGCACGGTGAGCAGGTTGGTGTTGCGCGCGATGACACCGAGGACGCGCCCCTCGCGCCGCACCGGGATGGACTCGACGCGCACGGGCACCTCCTCGCGCCACTCCGGATCGCCCTCGCGGACGATGCGCCCCTCGTCGAGCGCCGCGTCCAGCATCGGGCGGCGGCCGCGCGGCACGAGGTGGCCGACCATGTCGTCCTGGTACGAGGTCGGCCCGGTGTTGGGGCGCATCTGGGCGACGGACACATAGCGGGTGCCGTCCAGCGTCGGGACCCACAGCACCAGGTCGGCGAAGGAGAGGTCGGAGAGCAGCTGCCACTCCGAGACCAGCAGATGGAGCCATTCGAGATCGGAGTCGTCGAGGGCGGTGTGCTGGCGTACGAGTTCGTTCATGGAGGGCACGCCTGCGAGCGTACCCGGGCGTTTGTACGGTTCTGAAACACCCGGCGGGGCGAGGCGGGCCGGGGCGAAGGGGCTCGCGCCGGGGCGGAGGAGTTCGCCGGTCCGGGCCCGAACACACCCGCGGGCCGCGGCGCCTGGGAGGGACCCTCAGCCCTCCCGGCACCGCAGCCCGGAGCAATATCGGCCGTGGGGTGTGCGGTCCCGGTCGGCCGAAGGATGAGGAGCCGGAGCAGTCAGGGCAGAGAGCACCGGTTCCTCGGTCCGTCCTCCTGTGCGGGGAGAACGGAGGTTCGTGTGTTCACCTCGTGTGCACGGACGGGTCGCGCGGTCCGCGTCCGGGATCCCCCTCGATTGTGGACTAGACCACTTGGGCCTGTCCATGAGCGGGCAGCTGTTCGTTGTGCTTTCTTCATCGAACGGCGTGATCGAACGGTCGTACAGGACCGGCCGGCCCCGCCGGGCACCGGGCGCTCACCAGGCAGCAGCCTAGCCCGCGCGGCTCAGCGGCGGGGCCAGACGGCCAGGGCAATTTCCGCGACCGCCTCCAGCTCCTCGCGGCGCGCGCCGTCGCGCGCCTGCTGGGACATGCCCTGGACCAGTGCGCCGACGTACCGGGCGAGTGCGCCGGTGTCGGTGTCCGCCGGCAGCTCCCCGACGGCGACATCGGCGCGTATCCGGCTCTCGAACGCGGCGATGTTCTCGTTGCGCCGGGCCCGCAGGGACTCCTCCACCTCCGGGGTCGTGCAGTTCGCGGCCGCGTGGATGACCAGGCAGCCGTGCGGGCGGCCCGGCGCGGTGTACTCGGCCGCCGCCTCGCGCAGCATCCGCTCGACGGCGGCACGCGCCGTGGGCTCCTCGGCCAGGGCGCGTTCGCCGAAGGAGCCGTACCGCTCGCCGTAGTCGCGCACCACTTCGGCGAAGAGCGCCTGCTTGTCGCCGAAGGCCGCGTACAGGCTGGGAGCGCCGATGCCCATGACCCGGGTGAGATCGGAGACGGAGGTGCCCTCGTACCCGTTCTCCCAGAAGGCGAGGACCGCCTTCTCCAGGGCGGTCGCCCGGTCGAACGAACGCGGCCGGCCACGGCGCCTGGCGGCGGGCGCGCGCTTACGCTCCCCGCTGTCCTGCGCTTCTTTCTCCTGCTGTGCCTCCATGGAGTGATTTTATAGCGGCCACTAGAGAACTGTCAGCGGGCTGTTGTACGGTCTTTCTGTAGCGACCGCTAGGGAAATGCGAGGGGGCCTGACATGGGCGTCATGGGAACGGACGAGCGGACAGGTGCGACCGGACGGACGGGCGTGCTCGCGGGCCGCACCGCGCTGGTCACCGGGGCCGGCAGGGGCATCGGTCGGGGCGTGGCCGAGCGGCTGGCCCGGGACGGCGCGCGCGTCGCGGTGCACTACGGCAGGAGCGCGACGGCGGCCGAGGACACGGTCGCGGCGATCGAGGCGGCCGGCGGATCGGCGTTCGCGATCGGCGCCGAGCTGGGCGGGCCCGGCGACGCCGAGGCGCTGTGGGCCGAGTTCGACCGGCACGCGGACGGCCTGGACATCCTGGTGAACAACGCCGGGATCGGCACGTCGCAGCCGCTGGAGGCGATCGAGGAGAAGGAGTACGACCAGGTCTTCGCGGTGAACACCAAGGCTCCGTTCTTCCTCGTCCGCCACGGCCTCCACCGGCTGCGCGACGGCGGCCGGATCGTCAACGTCTCCTCCGGCCTCGCGCGTACGGCGGTGATGCCGGACAAGGTGGCCTACGCCATGACCAAGGCCGCGCTGGACGTGTTCACCCGGGATCTGTCCAAGCTGCTGGGCCCCCGCGGCATCACGGTCAACTCGGTCGCGCCCGGGATCATCGACACCGACAACACGGCCGGCCTGCTGCACGGCACACCGGGCGGCTGGGACCGGGCGGCGGCGATATCCGCGCTCGGCCGGGTCGGCGCACCGGCGGACGTGGCGGACGTGGTGGCCTTCCTCGTCTCGGACGCCGGACGGTGGGTGACGGGGAGCTG
Organism: Streptomyces sp. SAT1; assembly: GCF_001654495.1. GTDB lineage: Bacteria > Actinomycetota > Actinomycetes > Streptomycetales > Streptomycetaceae > Streptomyces > Streptomyces andamanensis. The sequence continues at coordinate 4,880,120 of NZ_CP015849.1, read as the reverse complement.
GGTGGACGCGACAGGGGGGTCGCTCACATGAGGGGACGACGGGAAGCCCGGGAAGCCCGGGAAGCTCAGGGGGGCAAGGAGTGCGGGGACGCACAGGAGAGCAGGAGACAGGGGGCGACGGAAGGGGGCGCAGGGGGTGGCGGGACAGGGGGCGGAGAGGTAGAGAGGAGGCGGGCGACAAGGCCGCCGGGGGCGGTTCGCGGGGTGGTGGCGAGTGCGCCGGTGCGGGGTCCGCGGTGAAGGGCCGATGATCGCGCGGGACGGGTCCCGGGAACCCGATTCTGCTAGATTGGTCTAAACCACACGACCCCTCCTTTCCGGGTCCGGTCCCCTTCTCGGCTCTCCTCAGATCGGCAGGCCCAGCGTGGAAGTTGTCATCGTTCCGGATGCCAGGGCGGGCGGCGAGCTCATCGCCGAGGCCATGGCGCAGCTGCTGCGGCGGAAGCCCGACGCCCTGCTCGGCGTGGCCACGGGTTCTACTCCGCTGCCCATCTACGAGGCGCTGGCGGCCCAGGTCGCTTCCGGCGCCGCGGACACCTCCCGGGCACGGATCGCACAGCTCGACGAGTACGTGGGGCTGCCCGCCGACCACCCGGAGTCCTACCGGTCCGTCCTGCGCCGGGAGGTGCTGGAGCCGCTGGGGATCGGCATGGAGGCGTTCCTCGGCCCGGACGGCACCGCCGAGGACGTGCAGGGGGCCTGCGAGGCGTACGACGGTGCGCTGGCCGAGGCCGGAGGGGTGGACCTCCAGTTGCTGGGCATCGGCACGGACGGGCACATCGGGTTCAACGAGCCGTGCTCCTCGCTCGCCTCGCGGACGCGCATCAAGACGCTGACCGAGCAGACTCGGGTGGACAACGCGCGCTTCTTCGACGGCGACGTCGAGCAGGTCCCGCACCACGTCATCACCCAGGGCATCGGCACGATCCTGGAGGCCCGGCACCTGGTGCTGCTGGCCACCGGGGAGGGCAAGGCGGACGCGGTCGCCGCGACCGTCGAGGGTCCGGTCGCCGCGGTCTGCCCGGCCTCGGCCCTGCAGCTCCACCCGCACGCCACCGTGGTCGTCGACGAGGCCGCCGCCGCCAAGCTGAAGCTCGCCGACTACTTCCGCCACACCTACGCCAACAAGCCGGACTGGCAGGGGATCTAGGACCTCTCCTCCCTCTTCCCCCTCCGTCCCGCGCGGCCCGGTCCGGCCGTGCGCGGAGGAGATGCGCGCGAGGCGCCGGCGCCCGGTGGGGGACCGGCGCCTCTGCCGTGCCCGCGCCGGTGCCGTGTCCCGGGCCGCCTCGGTGTCCCCTGTGTCGACGGTGTCGAGCGTGTCGACGTCTCCCGTGCCGGGCGGGATGCCCGAAGGCGCCGGTCCCCCGAGGGGTGACCGACGCCTGTGCGGGTGCGGGTGCGGGCTGGGCTACTTCCCGGCGATGATCTCCGCCGCCGCCAGGCCGCAGACGCGGGCGGCGCCGTGGGTGGCGATGTGGAGGGCGCCCCGGGGGGTGGCCTGGGGGACGCCCATCTCGACGACGATCGTGTCGGGGCGGGCCGCGATCAGCGTGTCCAGGGCGGCGGCCATCCAGGGATGGCGGTGCTCGTCGCGGACGACCGCCACCACGCGCCGGTCGCCGGCCGCCCGCAGGGCCGCCTGTCCGGCGTCGTCGCCGCTGAAGCTGCCGGTCTCCGTGCCGGGCAGGAGCCGGGACAGTTCGGCGGCCACGCCCCAGGGCGTCTCGTCGCCGACCGCGATGTTGGCGACCGGGGTGAGGGCGGCGACGTAGGGCGCGCGGTCGAGCGGAGTGAACGTTTCCGCGACGGTGACCCGCTGGGCCCGGCGGGCCGCGCGCAGACCGACCTCGGGGTCGGCGACGACACCGGTGCCGGTGGCCGCCGCCTCGGCGGTCCAGCGGGCGAGGGCGCGGACCCGTTCGGCGGCGTCGGCGAGCCGCTCCTCGGGCAGGTCGCCGGAGCGGACCGCGCCGACCAGGGCGTCCCGCAGCCGGTCGACGGTCCCCTCGTCCGCGAGGCCGCCGCCCACGCAGATCGCGTCGGCACCCGCGGCGACGGCGAGGACACTGCCCCGCTCGATGCCGTAGGTGTCGGCGATGGCCTTCATCTCCACGGCGTCGGTGACGATCAGGCCGTCGTAGCCCAGTTCGCCGCGCAGCAGTTCGGTGAGCACCCGCCTGGACAACGTTGCCGGAAGGTCCGGCTCCAGGGCCGGCACCAGGATGTGCGCGCTCATCACGGCCTTGGTCCCGGCGGCCACGGCCGCGCGGAACGGCACCAGGTCGCGGGCCTGGAGCACATCGGCGTCCACGTCAATGCGGGGCAGCGCGTGGTGCGAGTCGACCGCGGTGTCGCCGTGCCCGGGGAAGTGCTTGGTGCAGGCGGCGACGCCCGCCGCCTGGAGCCCGCGGACATAGGCGGCGGTGTGCCGGGCGACCAGGTCGGTGGAGGCGCCGAAGGAGCGGACGCCGATGACCGGGTTGCCCGGGTTGGAGTTGACGTCCGCCGAGGGCGCCCAGTCGAAGTTGACGCCGCACTCGGCGAGCCGACGGCCGAGTTCGCGGGCGACGTCCTCGGTCAGCTGCACGTCGTCCACCGCGCCGAGCGCGTGGTTGCCGGGGAAGCTGGAGCCGGTGCGCACCTCCAGGCGCGTGACGTCGCCGCCCTCCTCGTCGATGGCGACGAGGACGTCCTCGCGCTCGGCGCGCAACCGGGCGGTGAGGGCGGTCAGCTGCTCGGCGGTGGCGACGTTGCGGCCGAACAGACCGACCGAGGCCAGTCCTTCGCCGAGCCGGCGCAGCAGCCAGTCGGGGGCCGTGGTCCCGGTGAAGCCGGGCTGGAGGACGGTCAGCGCGTCGCGGGCGAGCCGGTCGCTCGCCGCGTCGGAGGCGGTGGCACCGCCGGCGAATGTCGTCATCGGGTGGCGTTATCCCTTCACGGCGCCCGCGGTCAGGCCCGCGGCCATCTTGCGCTGTACGAGGAGGAACAGAACGACGATGGGCACCGCCATCATGGTGGCTCCGGCCATCATCGGGGCGTATTCGGTGCCGTTCTTGGTGGTGAAGTTGCCGAGCCAGACCGTGGCGGTCTGGTTCTGCTGGCTCATCAGCATCAGGGCGTAGAGGTACTCGTTCCAGGCCTGGATGAAGCCGTAGACCGAGGTGGCGACCATGCCGGGGGCGAGCAGCGGGAAGACCACGCGGACGAAGGCGCCGGTGCGGGTGCAGCCGTCGACCATGGCGGCTTCTTCGAGTTCCTTGGGGATGTTGACGATGAAACCGCGCAGCGTCCACACCGTGAAGGGGAGCACGAAGGTCAGATACGTGATGATCAGGCCGGTCAGCTTGTCGTACTGACCCAGGTCGTTCAGCAGCAGGAAGATCGGGATGATCATGGCGACCAGCGGCACCATCTGCACCGCGAGAATGCCCACGATCACGATCTTGCGGCCCCGGAAGGCGAACCGGGAGATGGCGAGCGCGGCCAGCGTGCCGACGACGATGCCGACGCCCACGACGACCAGGGACACGATCAGGCTGCGCCCGACCGGGCCCCAGAAGTCGGAGACCTCCAGGGCGCGCTTGAAGTTGGCCGTGGTGAAGCCGGTGGGCAGCAGGCTCGGGTCCGGGTCGATGGCGTCCTTGGCCGGCTTGAACGCGGTGTTGAGCATCCAGTAGAGCGGGAAGCCCAGGACGACGAAGACCAGGAGGCCGAGCAGGTTCCAGCCGAGCTTCGGCGCCCGGCGGCGGCGGACCGCGGGGGCGGCGGTGCTCGTGCCGCTCAGGGTGCTCATTCGACCTCTCCGATCTTCAGCATCTGGCGCATGTACACGGCGACCACGCCCAGCAGCAGCAGCACGGTGATCAGGGCGATCGCCGAGCCCTGCGCGTAGTCGTTGACCACGAAGGCGCGGTCGTAGGAGTAGGTGTTGAGGATCTGGAACTCGGCCTCGGGGTGGCCGCCGCGCATGACGAACACCTGCGGGAAGACGCCCATGTCCCAGATGACCGACAGGGTCGTGAGCATCACGAGGACCGGCTTGAGGATGGGCAGGGTGACATAGCGGAAGACACCCCAGGCGCCGGCGCCGTCGAGCCGGGCCGCCTCCTCCATCTCCTTGGGCACCTGCGTCAGACCGGCGCTGAGCGTGATGACGACGAAGGGCACGGCGCCCCAGACCACGAGGAGCATGATCACCGCGAGCCCCTGGGGGCCGCTGGCGAACCAGTTGTGGCCGATCAGCTCGACTCCGGGCAGCTTGCTCAGCAGCGCGTTGAGGATGCCGTAGTCGGAGTCGAAGAGCCACTTGAAGACGGTGGTGGCCACGATGACGGGCATGCCCCAGCTGGCCACCAGCGCGATGTTGATCAGCGTCTTGACCCAGCCGGAGACCCGCTGCTGGAGCAGGGCGAGCGCCATGCCGATGACCATGGTGAGGATCACGCAGCCGGCGGCGAAGACGATGGTGCGCACGACGACCGACCAGAACTCGTCGTCGCTGAGCACCTTGGTGAAGTTGGAGAACCCGACCCAGTCGGCCTTCTGGAAGCCCCACAGCTGCGGCTGCTGGAACTTCTGGAAGGACAGCGTGACCAGCCGCACCAGCGGGTAGGCCATGACCAGGGCCAGGATCAGCAGGCAGGGGGCGAGCAGCAGCCATGGGGTCGTCGCGCCGCCCGACGCCCGGTTTCTGCGCGGCCGGTCCGCGGCGGCGGGTGGCGGCGCCTGCCGCGGTGGCGGCACCTTGGCAGGGGTGGTCGTGTCTGCGGCACTCATCGCGCGCTCCTCAGCGGCCGTCAGGTGGTACGAAGGCGAAGCAAGGCAAAGCCCGGCACGGCCGTACGGGGAGCGGGCCCCGTGAGACGGCCGTGCGAGAAGCAGGGCCCCGCCCGCGGCAGGGCCCTGCGCTCAGGTCACTTGGTGTTGATGACCTTGTCGATCGCGGCGTCCGCCTCCTTGGCGGCGTCCTCGACCGACTTCTTGCCGGTGCCGATGCTCTGCAGCATGGTCTGCAGCACCTGGGCCTTCTCGACCTGGCCCCAGCCCGGCGCCATCGGGACGAACCAGCTGGACTCGGCCGCGGTGGCCGGGACCGCCGTCTTCGGGTCGCTCTTCAGCGTCGCGAGGTCGGTCTTGTTGTTGGGCAGGTTGCCCTTGGCGATCAGGCCCTTCTGGCCGGCGGTGCCGGTGAAGGCGTTGATCCACTCGGCGGCGACGGCCTGCGCCTTGGACTTGACCGGGACGGCGAGGTCCGAACCGCCGAGGAAGACCGGCATGTTCTTGCCGGACGGGCCGGGCATCACGAAGTTCTCGACCTTGTCGGCGAGCTTGCCGACCTTGTCGTTCTTCGGGTCGGCGGCGGTCGCGCCCTCCCAGGCGGCGGCGAAGATCATGCCGGACTTGCCCTGGCCGTAGACGATGGGCCGGTCGGCCTCGTCCTTGGTCTTGTCACCGTGCATGTACTTGTCCAGGACGGCCTTGTAGTCGTTCAGGCCCTTCAGGGACTCCGGCGAGGAGAGGTTGGCCTTCCACTGGCCGCCGTCCTCCTTGGCGATGGAGCCGCCGGCGTCGTAGACGAAGGACATCGCGGCGTACCAGTCACGGCTGGGCTGGTACCAGGCGCTGAACTTGTCGCCCTGCTTCTGCTGCACCTTGTCCAGGTCGGCGATCAGTTCCTGGTAGGTCTTCGGCGTGGTCTTCACATCGGACTGCGCGAAGATGTCCTTGCGCCAGTTGGCGACGCGGCCGCCGGCGTAGTAGGGCACCCCGTAGGTCTTGCCCTCGTACGTCACGGAGGCCTTGAGGCCGTCCAGCCACCCGGAGGAGTTGTCGAACTTCGACGCGTCCAGCGGAGCGAAGGCGCCCTTGACCATGTAGCCGAGCATCTCGGTGTTGCCCATCTCGACCACGTCGGGGGCCTTGTCGGTGGCGAGCACCGCGTCGAGCTTGGTGTTCTTGTCCGGCCAGCCGTAGTACTCGTGCTTGACCTTCAGCCCCGGGTGCTTCTTCACCACCGCGTCGTCGGCGGCCTTGACCAGGTCCGGCCAGTTGTTCTGCGCGTCGACGGTGAGCCAGACGGTCAGCTCCTTGGCGTCCGCACCGTTCGAGCCCCCCTTGTCGTCGTCACTGCCGCCACAGGCCGCGATGGAGACCATCATTCCCGCGATACCGATCGCGGCAACAAGCTTGCGCTTCACGCCACCCTCCTCAGGGATGCCACAAACCCCCCTGCCTCCCCGCGGTTGAGCGACAGTTGGAAGCGTCAGCGCACACCGCCCATGGGGCCGGGACCTGGACCAATGGTGTAGACCAGTACGGGGAGCTTGGCCCAGACCAATAGGGCTGTCAAGGGTGCGCCGACCTGCTCAGGTGCTCCGTTATGGGACCGCGATATGCAGGGACCTTTCATTGCTCATGCGGTCAAACGGACGTCCCCGCTCCACTGGACCACCGGCCGTCACTTCCCCCCGGTCGCGCGCCTGTTCGCGTGGACCACCCGGGCCGGGGACGGGCGATGGACTAGACCAGCGGGGGTCACGGCGGTATACAGAGGAGATCACGGAGCGTGCGGGTGCCACCCGTCACAAGAAGCCGTGCCACGATGTGAGCCGTGGCCGACGGGAGTCGGTCGCTTCGGCACTGGAGCCGGGAAGGCAGAGCATGAGCACCGACGTCAGCAGTGCGGAGAACGAGGGTGGGGCGACCGTCCGTACCGCGCGCGTGCCCAAGTACTACCGCCTGAAGAAGCACCTGCTCGACATGACCCAGACGCAGGCGCCCGGCACGCCCGTGCCGCCCGAGCGGACCCTGGCCGCCGAGTTCGACACCTCCCGCACGACCGTGCGCCAGGCGCTCCAGGAACTCGTCGTCGAGGGCCGGCTCGAACGCATCCAGGGCAAAGGCACCTTCGTCGCCAAGCCGAAGGTCTCCCAGGCGCTGCAACTGACCTCCTACACCGAGGACATGCGCGCCCAAGGACTGGAACCGACCTCTCAGCTGCTGGACATCGGGTACATCACCGCCGACGACCGGCTCGCCGCCCTGCTCGACATCACCGCGGGCGGCCGGGTGCTGCGCATCGAGCGGCTGCGCATGGCCAACGGCGAGCCCATGGCCATCGAGACCACGCACCTCTCGGCCAAGCGCTTCCCCGCGCTGCGCCGCAGCCTGGTCAAGTACACCTCGCTCTACACCGCCCTCGCCGAGGTCTACGACGTCCATCTCGCCGAGGCCGAGGAGACCATCGAGACCTCGCTGGCCACCCCCCGCGAGGCCGGGCTGCTCGGCACCGATGTCGGCCTGCCCATGCTGCTGCTCTCCCGGCACTCCCAGGACCGCACCGGCCAGCCCGTGGAGTGGGTGCGCTCGGTCTACCGCGGCGACCGCTACAAGTTCGTGGCGCGCCTGAAGAGGCCGATGGACTGACCCCGCCCTGCCCCGCCGTGCCCCTGCGCCCGGTCCCCGGACGGTGTCCGCGGAACCGGTATGCGGACAAGGGGTTCCGTTCGCTTGTCACCGTGACCTAGATTGCCTGCGCATCGCACCGGTGACCAGCACAGGAACGGAGCCGCACATGTCAGATGGGCCAGGAGTGGGCAAAGGGGTGGTGACACCCCTGCGGGTGGTCATCGGCCTCTGCCTCGTCGCGCCGTTCGTGGCGATGCTGTGGGTCGGTTCGTACGCGAAGACCGACCCCACGTTCATCGGCATCCCGTTCTTCTACTGGTACCAGATGCTGTGGGTGATCATCTCCACGGTCCTCACGGTGATCGCCTACCGGCTCTGGCAGCACGACCAGCGCGGGCGCCGCACCGGTGACTCCGCGTCCGCGAAGGGCGGTGCGGCCCGGTGAAGGACGGCGTCAACGGCGTCGCGCTCGGCGTCTTCATCTTCTTCTTCCTGCTCGTCACCGTCATGGGCTTCCTGGCAGCGCGCTGGCGCCGGGCGGACAACGAGCACAGCCTGGACGAGTGGGGCCTGGGCGGCCGGTCCTTCGGCACCTGGATCACCTGGTTCCTGCTCGGCGGCGACCTGTACACCGCCTACACGTTCGTGGCGGTGCCCGCGGCGATCTACGCGACCGGGGCCGCCGGGTTCTTCGCGGTGCCGTACACGATCCTGGTCTACCCGCTGATCTTCACCTTCCTGCCCCGGCTCTGGTCGGTCTCGCACAAGCACGGGTACGTGACGACGTCCGACTTCGTGCGCGGGCGGTTCGGCTCCAAGGGCCTGTCGCTGGCGGTGGCGCTCACCGGCATCCTCGCCACCATGCCGTACATCGCGCTCCAGCTCGTCGGCATCCAGGCGGTGCTGGACGTGATGGGCGTGGGCGGCGGCGAGAACACCAACTGGTTCGTGAAGGACCTGCCGCTGCTGATCGCCTTCGGTGTGCTGGCGGCGTACACGTACTCCTCGGGGCTGCGCGCGCCCGCGCTGATCGCGTTCGTGAAGGACGCGCTCATCTACATCGTCATCGCGGTCGCGATCATCTACATCCCGATCAAGCTGGGCGGTTTCGACGACATCTTCGCCGCGGCCTCCGAGAAGTACAGCAAGGCCGGGGCGGGCGGACTGGCACCGGCCCCGGGCGGCCAGTGGACGTACGCCACCCTGGCGCTGGGCTCCGCGCTGGCGCTGTTCATGTATCCGCACTCGATCACCGCCACGCTGTCCTCGCGCAGCCGCGAGGTGATCCGCCGCAACACCACGATCCTGCCGCTGTACTCGCTGATGCTGGGCCTGCTGGCGCTGCTCGGCTTCATGGCGATCGCGGCGGGCGTGAAGGTGCAGAACGGCCAGCTGGCCATCCCGCAGCTGTTCGAGGACATGTTCCCGGACTGGTTCACGGGCATCGCCTTCGCGGCCATCGGCATCGGCGCGCTGGTGCCGGCGGCGATCATGTCGATCGCGGCCGCGAACCTGTTCACCCGCAACATCTACAAGGACTTCATCAAGCCGGACGCGACGCCCAAGGAGGAGACCCGGGTCTCCAAGCTGGTCTCGCTGCTGGTGAAGGTGGGCGCGCTGGTCTTCGTGCTGACCATGGACAAGACGGTGGCCATCAACTTCCAGCTGCTCGGCGGGATCTGGATCCTGCAGACCTTCCCGGCCCTGGTCGGCGGCCTGTTCACCCGCTGGTTCCACCGCTGGGCGCTGCTGGCCGGCTGGGCGGTCGGCATGGTCTACGGCACGGTCGCGGCCTACGGGGTCGCCTCGCCGACGCAGAAGCACTTCGGCGGCTCGGCCAAGGAGATCCCGGGCATCGGCGAGATCGGCTACATCGGCATGACGGCGTTCGTGCTGAACGTGGCCGTCGCCGTGGTCCTGACCTTCGCCCTCAAGGCTTTGAAGGCCCCCGACGGCGTCGACGAGACCCGCCCGGAGGACTACACGGCCGACGCCGGGGACGCCGGTGTCTCCGTCGAGCTGCCGCCCGCCACCGCGGGCAGCGCCCACTGAGCGGACGCCCCCTTCGAGGAGGCCGACGCCCTCGACCGGGCCGACGGGCCGCCGGGAGAATCCGGCGGCCCGTCGCCGTGTCCGTGCGGCACACTCGGGGCCATGGACCTCGTGATCAGGCCGGCGCTGCCCGGCGAGTACGCCGCCCTGGGCGAGATCACCGCCCAGGCGTACCTCCGGGACGGTCTGCTGGACTTCGGAGCCGACGACCCGTATCTGGACGTGCTGCGGGACGTCGCCGGACGGGCGGCGGCCTGCGAGGTGCTGGTGGCCGTGGCGCGGGACGAGGTGCTCGGCGGGGTCGCCTTCGTGCCGTCCGGCGGGCCTATGGCGGACATGCCGCCTCTACGAGCGCCTGGGCTTCGTCCGCACCCCGCGGCGCGACTGGAACCCCTTGCCCCACCTGGCCGACACCAGGCTGCTCACCTACGCGTTGACCCTCTGACACCCTCCGCAGTCGACGCGACACAACATATGGGGGTGGCTTCCACACCCGGCACAAGATGTATGCTCATGCTCGCTGTCGTCGCAGGGGAATCCGGTGCGAATCCGGAACTGTCCCGCAACGGTGTACTCGTACGCACATGCCCTTGAGGCCGCATACGAGCGTCAGTCCGAGGACCTGCCGACAGTGCGCCCGGCCGTCCGGTCCGGGTGTCTGACGTCCGGGCCTCGCGGAATGGGCCGGTGGACGCGGCGCCGTGCGCGCTCGTGCTGCCGCTCCCTGCCCTCGCCGAGGCTCCGTGCCGAGCGAGGGAGAGCCACACGTGACCATCGCGCCCGCCGATCCGGTCTCAGCCGAGGGCCGCCTGGAGAACGACGGTCCCGGTGCCGCGCTGCTGCGGACCCTGACCGAGCTGACCGCCGACCTCCCCGACGCCGACCCCGGCCGGGTCGCCGCCGCCGCGCTGCGCGGCCGTTCGGCCCGCGCGGACGAGGCGGAGCTGCGGGAGCTGGCCACCGAGGCCGCGGCCGGGCTCATCTCCGAGGACCCCGCCTACTCCCGGCTCGCCGCCCGCCTGCTGACGCTCTCCATCCGGGCCGAGGCCGCCTCCCAGGGCGTCACCTCCTTCACCGAGTCCGTCGCCGTGGGCCACCGGGAGGGACTGATCGCCGACCGGACCGCCGCGTTCACCCGGCTGCACGCGGCCCGCCTGGACGCGCTGGCCGACCCGTCCGCCGACGACCGCTTCGGCTACTTCGGCCTGCGCACCGTGCACAGCCGCTACCTGCTGCGGCACCCGATCACCCGCAAGGTGATCGAGACGCCCCAGCACTTCATGCTGCGGGTGGCCGCCGGCCTCGCCGAGGACGACAGCCCCCGGGCCGTCGACGAGGTCGCCGCGCTCTACGGGCTGATGAGCCGCCTGGACTACCTCCCCTCCTCCCCCACGCTCTTCAACTCCGGCACCCGCCACCCGCAGATGTCCTCCTGCTATCTGCTCGACTCCCCCAAGGACGAGCTGGACAGCATCTACGACCGCTACCACCAGGTCGCCCGGCTCTCCAAGCACGCGGGCGGCATCGGGCTGGCCTACTCCCGCATCCGCTCGCGCGGTTCGCTGATCCGCGGCACCAACGGGCACTCCAACGGCATCGTGCCGTTCCTGAAGACCCTCGACGCCTCGGTGGCCGCGGTGAACCAGGGCGGGCGGCGCAAGGGCGCGGCGGCCGTCTACCTGGAGACCTGGCACTCCGACATCGAGGAGTTCCTGGAGCTGCGCGACAACACCGGTGAGGACGCGCGCCGCACCCACAACCTCAACCTGGCGCACTGGGTACCGGACGAGTTCATGCGCCGGGTCAACGCCGACGCGCAGTGGTCGCTGTTCTCCCCGGCGGACGTGCCGGAGCTGGTGGACCTGTGGGGCGACGAGTTCGACGCGGCCTACCGCAGGGCCGAGGAGGCCGGGCTCGCGCAGAAGACGATGCCCGCCCGCGAGCTGTACGGCCGGATGATGCGCACCCTGGCGCAGACCGGCAACGGCTGGATGACCTTCAAGGACGCCGCCAACCGCACCGCCAACCAGACGGCGGAGCCCGGCCACGTCATCCACTCCTCGAACCTGTGCACGGAGATCCTGGAGGTCACCGACGACGGGGAGACGGCGGTCTGCAACCTCGGCTCGGTCAACCTCGGCGCCTTCGCCGACCCCGAGACGGGTGACCTGGACTGGGAGCGGCTGGACGAGACGGTCCGCACCGCCGTCACCTTCCTGGACCGGGTCGTCGACATCAACTTCTACCCGACCGAGCAGGCGGGCCGCTCCAACTCCCGCTGGCGGCCGGTCGGCCTGGGCGCGATGGGCCTCCAGGACGTCTTCTTCAAGCTGCGCCTGCCCTTCGAGTCCCCCGAGGCGAAGGCCCTGTCGACCCGCATCGCCGAGCGGATCATGCTGGCCGCCTACGAGGCGTCCACCGACCTCGCCGAACGCCCCCAAGCACCTTCGGCAGGCTCCGGTGCAGGGGGGACCCCCATCGGGCCCCTGCCCGCCTGGGAGAAGACCCGCGCCGCCCGGGGCGTGCTGCACCCCGACCACTACGACGTGGAGCTGACCTGGCCCGAGCGCTGGGCGGCCCTGCGCGAGCGGATCGCCGCCGTCGGCATGCGCAACTCGCTGCTGCTGGCCATCGCGCCGACCGCCACCATCGCCTCCATCGCGGGCGTCTACGAGTGCATCGAGCCGCAGGTCTCCAACCTGTTCAAGCGCGAGACGCTCTCGGGTGAGTTCCTCCAGGTCAACTCCTACCTGGTGCGCGACCTCAAGACGCTCGGCGTCTGGGACGCCCGCACCCGCGAGGCGCTGCGCGAGTCCAACGGCTCGGTGCAGGACCTCGCGTGGATCCCGGAGGACGTACGGCGGCTGTACCGCACGGCGTGGGAGATCGGGCAGCGCTCTCTGATCGACATGGCCGCGGCCCGCACCCCGTTCCTCGACCAGGCGCAGTCGCTGAACCTGTTCCTGGAGACGCCGACCATCGGCAAGCTCTCCTCGATGTACGCCTACGCCTGGAAGCAGGGTCTGAAGACCACCTACTACCTGCGCTCCCGTCCGGCGACCCGGATCGCCCGCGCCGCCCAGGCGCAGACCCGCGCCGCCGTCCCCGCCCAGCAGGTGGCCGACCCCGACGCGGTCGCCTGCTCCCTTGAGAACCCCGAGTCCTGCGAGGCCTGCCAGTGATGACCAGCACCACCCGCAACAAGAACCTGCTCGACCCGGGCTTCGAACTGACCCTGCGTCCCATGCGGTACCCGGACTTCTACGACCGCTACCGGGACGCCATCAAGAACACCTGGCACGTGGAGGAGGTCGACCTCCACTCGGACGTCGCCGACCTCGCCAAGCTCACCCCGAGCGAACAGCACCTCATCGGCCGCCTGGTGGCGTTCTTCGCCACCGGGGACTCGATCGTCGCCAACAACCTGGTGCTCACGCTCTACAAGCACATCAACTCCCCGGAGGCGCGCCTGTACCTGTCGCGCCAGCTGTTCGAGGAGGCCGTGCACGTCCAGTTCTATCTGACGCTGCTGGACACCTACCTGCCCGACCCGGAGGACCGCGCGGCGGCCTTCGCCGCGGTGGAGAACATCCCCTCCATCCGCGAGAAGGCGGAGTTCTGCTTCACGTGGATGGACTCGGTCGAGAAGCTGGACCGGCTGGAGACCAAGGCGGACCGCCGGCGCTTCCTGCTCAACCTGATCTGCTTCGCCGCGTGCATCGAGGGCCTGTTCTTCTACGGCGCCTTCGCCTACGTCTACTGGTTCCGCAGCCGCGGCCTGCTGCACGGTCTCGCCACGGGCACCAACTGGGTGTTCCGGGACGAGACGATGCACATGTCGTTCGCGTTCGACGTGGTGGACACCGTCCGCAAGGAGGAGCCGGACCTCTTCGACGACCAGCTGGAGCAGCAGGTCACCGACATGCTGCGGGAGGCCGTCGAGGCCGAGCTGCAGTTCGCGCGCGACCTGTGCGGTGACGGCCTCCCGGGGATGAACACCGAGTCGATGCGGCAGTACCTGGAGTGCGTGGCCGACCAGCGGCTGACCCGCCTGGGCTTCGCTCCGGTCTACGGCTCCGAGAACCCCTTCTCCTTCATGGAGCTCCAGGGTGTTCAGGAGCTGACCAACTTCTTCGAGCGGCGTCCGTCCGCGTACCAGGTCGCGGTGGAGGGCACCGTCGACCTGGACGAGGACTTCTGAGCCTCCGGCTCACGCGTCGCGGACTCCTGGTCCCGGTGGGCCTGCTGTGCCTCCCTGATGCTGCGGTCGATGCGCCGGTCGCGCAGGATGCCGAGCACCGAGGGCAGCGCCATCAGGACCAGGAGTCCGAAGGTGAAGAGCATTCCGATCAGGGCTTCTGTCTGGTCTGCGTTCATGCACACCACTCTCGCGCCGGACGCTCCTGACCGTGAGTGGCAGGACTGCCGTAGACCTTCAAATTCCTGCCACCGGTGAGGCACACTGGTGGCATGTTGCAGAACGTGGCCGCCGTCCTGCTGGACGGCGTGCACCCCTTCGAGCTGGGTGTGGTCTGCGAGGTCTTCGGCATCGACCGCAGCGACGACGGGCTGCCCCGGTACGACTTCGCGGTGGTCTCCGCCGAGGGGCCCTCGCTGGGCACCCATGTCGGCGGCCTGGGCATCACCACGCCGTACGGGCTCGACCGGCTCGACGAGGCCGACCTGATCGCCGTGCCCGCCGGGAACGACTTCGCCACCCGGGTCTACCCGCCCGAGCTGCTGGCCGCCCTCAGACGGGCCGTGGACCGGGGCGCGCGGGTGCTCAGCGTGTGCTCCGGCGTGTTCGTGCTGGGCGCCGCCGGGCTGCTGGAAGGGCGGCGCTGCGCGGTGCACTGGCACCACGCGGCCGAGCTGGTCCGGCAGTATCCGCACGCCACCGTCGAACCGGACGTGCTCTACGTCGACGCGGACCCGGTGATCACCTCGGCCGGCACGGCGGCCGGTATCGACGCCTGTCTGCACATCGTGCGCAAGGAGCAGGGCACCGAGGTGGCCAACAAGATCGCCCGGCGGATGGTGGTGCCGCCGCACCGGGACGGCGGCCAGGCGCAGTACATCGAGCGGCCGCTGCCGAGGTCCCGCTGCGACACCGTGGGCGAGGTGCTGGTCTGGATGGAGCGGCACCTCGACGAGGAGGTCACCGTCGAGCAGCTCGCCGCCCGCGCCCATATGTCCCCGCGCACCTTCGCCCGCCGCTTCCAGCAGGAGACGGGCACCACCCCGTACCGCTGGATCCTGCGCCAGCGGGTGCTGCTGGCGCAGCGCCTGCTGGAGGGCACGGACGAGACGATGGACGCGATCGCCGACCGCACCGGTTTCGGCACCGCGGCGGCCCTGCGCCACCAGTTCGTCCGCGCGCTGGGCACCACGCCGAACGCCTACCGGCGCGCGTTCAGGGGCCCGCAGGCCGCCTGAACGCGCGCCCACCGGGCGGCGGCGGGGTCAGCGGGGCAGCGCCCGCAGCAGCAGGCGGCGCGGGCGCAGCGTGATCCCGATGCGCGGCCTGGGGTCGGAGCCGGGCGCCTGCTCGAAGCGGTAGGCGCCGGCGATCGCGGCGGTGAGCAGGGTGAGTTCGGCCATCGAGAAGTGGTCGCTCGGGCACTTGCGGTTGCCCACGCTGAACGGGCTCATCGCGTACTTGGGGACCTCCTTGGAGCGCTCCGGGAGCCAGCGGTCCGGGTCGAAGTCCTCGTGCCGCCCGTAGGAGCGGTGGTCGCGCTGGATGGCGTAGGGGCTGTAGATGACGTCCGCGCCGGCCGGAATGCGGTAGCCGCCCAGTTCGGTGTCGGCGACCGTGCGGCGGGTCAGAATCCAGACGGCCGGATAGAGGCGCAGTGTCTCCGTGACGACATTCGCTGTGTACCGCAGTTCTCGGACGTCCTCGAATGCGACGGGGCGGTCACCCACCACGGTTTTCACCTCGTCGCGGATCTTGTCGCCGAGATCCGGGCGCTCGGTGAGAACGAGAAGCAGCGACATGATCATGGAGCCGACGGTTTCGCTGCCCGGGGTGAGTATCGCGATCACCTGATCATGGATCTCCTGCTCCCCAATAGGCTCGCCATTCTCGTCCTTCGCCTCCAGCAAAGCCGTCAGCAAATCGTCCGGTTTTTGACCGCCTGCCCTCCGGTCCGCGACGATCTCATCGACCAGGAGATGCAAATCGGCCAATGCGCGGTTGAATTCGCGGTTGGACCTGACCGGCACCTTGTAGAGGGGGCCCAGCGGCACCACCATGCGCTGGTACATGCCGCTGAACAGGGTGGCCAGGGCCGCGCAGATGCGCTCGGCGCGGGCGTCCATGTAGCTGCCGCGCATCAGGCACCGCGCGGCGACGCGCACGGCGACCCGGAAGGACTCCGCGGTCACGTCGAGCACCTGCCCCGCGCGCCACCGCTCGACGAGGGCGTGCGCCTCCTCGGTCATGATCGGCCCGTACTCGGGGAGCACGTCGAGCCGGAAGGCGGGCTGGATGGTGCGCCGCTGGCGCCGGTGCAGCGGCCCGTTGGCGGTGGCCACGCCCTCCTTGCCGAGCAGGCTCTCCAGCGACTCCCACAGCGGCCCGGCGATGATGTAGTCGGGGCTGAGCGCCAGCGTCCCGGTGAGGTCGGGCGCGGTGACGGCGTACACCGTCTTGGGGCCGAGCCTGAGCCGGACCACCTCGCCGTGGTCGCGCAGCCCGCTCAGGAAGGCCAGCGGGTCGCGGGCCAGCCGCAGCCCGTGGCCGAGGAGCGGCACGGCGCCGCCGGCCAGCGGCGGCTCCCCCGGCAGCCGGCCTGTCCGCGCGCCTGTCTGCCGACCCGCCTGCGACCTGTCCTCGGGCTTCACCGACTCGACGGTCATTTCTCACCTGCCGCTTCATTGTTGACGTACGGGGGCGTGGACCGGTCGTCCCAGCTGTCGACCATGTAACGGCCGGACTCGTGGTGGAACCAGTAGACGGAACTGAACCAGTTGCGCATATTTCCCAGGCAGGCCCTGACGGCGGAAGCAAGTTCCTTTCCCCGCACCGTTCCGTCCGCGAGGCCGTCGGCGAACCGTAATCCCTCCTGCTCCGCGACCAGGAATTCGTCAATGCATTCCTCCACCCGGCGGCGGATTTCCGCTATGGCTTCCTCAAGACTCAGTCCCTCGTGTTTGACAAGACTTATCCCGAGGTTGTGCACCTCGTCACCCGCGATCTCCTTGGGCAGTGAACACAGATCGTTGTACCAGGCGGCGAATTCCTGGCTCAGCAGGGCCGGACGCCGGTATGCGGGATGTCTGCGGACGGAATCCGGGAGTTCGGTCCCCGCGCTCGGTTCCAGCAGATCCGTCCAGATCCAGTGGGCGAAGGTGAGCCGGCGCAGGGCGAGGTACTCCTCGACCGTGGGGACGACTCCCTGGGCGCGGTTGTGGAACTCCCGGTCGTAGGCGTCGATCACCGCGTGGAAGTGCCGGGCGAAGCGGGCGTTCCAGGTGTCCGGCAGGAACGCGTACAGCCGCAGCACGCTGTCCGCGAACCCCGCCACCAGCACGTCCGGGTGGCGCAGATGGTCCCGGGGGGCGTCCAGCGCCGTGTGCAGCGCGCGGCGCAGCCTGCGCCAGGCGCCCGGCCGCCCGTGGACGATGTCCCGGTCGTGGCGGTCGTCCCAGAGGAAGAACCAGGCGCTGTAGTCCGCGATCGCCTGGAGCACCTCGTCCGGGGCGCCGAGGTAGTACCCCGCCATGAGGTCGGTGTAGCGCAGGCCGTCGGCGTGCTGCTCCACCTTGTCCGCGGGCATGAGCCGCTTTTCCAGCAGCCAGCCGCGGGTCTTCTCCTGGAGTTCGGGCCAATAGGCGTGCAACTGCCTGGGAAACGCGGCCTCGATCACCGGGAGGGCGAGCGACGGCGGTACCGCCGCCACCGTCACCGTGGGTATGGATGTGGATGTCGATGTGGTGCTGTATGGGAAAGCCGGCACGAACAACCCCTCTCAGCCGCCGGTGGCGTCCGCCCCTTCCGCTGTGCCCGGCGCACGCCGTCGCGCATCCCCGCTCTCCCATTCAGCACCACAACTGACCGTTCTGGGAACGGATTTGCTTCACTCGCCATCTGGGATGCCGCGAATATCCCCTTGTGTGACTGATTCTGATTCAACAGATGCGCACAAAGGATCGAATGCGCGAGGGGCCGGGTGCGGACACAGGGACGGCGCCCGACCGGTAGGACGGTCGGGCGCCGTGTGCCGTACGGGGCGCTCGGGCCCCGGGTGCCGGGAGTGCGGTCAGTCGTTGACGACCACGGGGTAGCGCGGCTCGTTCTCGGCCATCTGCCGCAGCGCGTCCTTGCGCTCCCGCTTGGAGAGCCGGTCGATGTAGAGGTAGCCGTAGAGGTGGTCGGTCTCGTGCTGCAAACAGCGTGCGAAGTAGCCGGTGCCGCGCACCTTGACCTGGTTGCCCCGCTCGTCCTGGCCGGTCACCTCGGCGTAGTCGGGGCGGGCCAGCGGCGCGTAGGCGGTCGGCACGGACAGGCAGCCCTCGTTGCTGTCGTCCAGCCGGCGCCGGTCCGCGGGCAGCTCGACGAGCTTCGGGTTGCACAGGACGCCGACGTGCCGGACCCCCTCGTCGTCCGGGCAGTCGTAGACGAAGACCTTCCTGCCGACACCGATCTGGTTGGCGGCCAGGCCCACTCCCTCGGCGGTGCGCTGGCTGGCGAACATGTCCGCGACCAGTTGCTGGAGCTCGTCGCCGAAGTCGGTGACGTCCGCACACTCCTTGTGCAGCACCGGGTTGCCGACGACCGTGATCGGCCGCGAGGTGCCCCGCTCACGCCAGGCCGCCTCGCGCGCCTCGCAGTCCTCCGTGTCCACGACATAGCCCTCGTCGTCGACGGGGAGCACGCCCGCGTGCTGCTGATCGGTGTCCTGCTGCGCCATGACCGACGTACGCCTTCCTGCAAGCCTGAGAAGTTCTGCCCGTACAGCCTACGGGGACCGGGGCGCGCCCGTGGTTCAGCAGACCTCTTCGAGATCGCGCCAGTCACGGGAGTCGGGGCTGTCCGCGACCCAGCCGTCCAGCAGCCCCCGCACCAGCGAGGCCGGGGCCGCCACCCCGCACTCCCGCTCCGGCACCCACAGCTGCCCGTCGGTGCGGTGGCCCAGCGGTCCCGGGTGCCCCGGCTCGCTGTGGTCGTGCGGGTCCAGGTGCTCGCCGTCGCCCTCGTCGGAGGGCATCCGCGACTCCGAGCAGGTGCGGCAGAGCAGCCGTACCGAGGAGGACCAGTCCTCGGCGGCGAAGCCCGCGTCGGCGGCGAGCTGCTCCAGGGCGTCCCGGTCGGCCTCGGTGGCGGCCTCCAGCAGGACCACCCAGGTGGGCACCGGCGAGGGCGCCCACAGCTCGATCTCGTCGAAGACGGGGAAGCTGTGCCCGGCCGCGGTGGTCCGCTCGCCGTGCGGCACCCCGTCGTGCAGCACGACCTCGCCCCAGCGCCGCCCGGAGGAGGGCAGCGGGATGGACAGCACCTCGATCCGGGCCGGGTCGAGCCGGCGCCCCCAGACCACCTCGGCCTCGCCCTCCGGCGACAGCCGCACCGCGGCGCTGCCCAGCTCCATGCCGACCGGCTCGCCCGCGGCGGTCGCGCCGCCGGGCACCTTCAGGCCGTACGCCTGCCAGGAGCGCCGGGCCAGCGGCCAGTCCTGGAGCGCGGTGGCGGCGATCCCCACGTTCCACCAGTCGGGCGCCCCGCTCTCCCGCTCCAGCAGGGCCACCGCCCGCAGGCCCGCGGCCCGCGCCTGCTCCCAGTCGTGCCGGAACTTGTGCAGCAGGGCGAGGTTGAACCAGGACTCCGACAGCCAGGGCTCCAGATCGGCGGCGCGCGTCAGCAGCGCGCCCGCGTCCTCGTACCGGCCGTCGCCGATCAGGGTGAACGCGCGGTCGGTGGCCTGCCGCCAGGAGGCGGAGGGCCGGTGCCGTCCCTTGCCGAAGATCCTCACGATTCCCGCCTGCCAGTTCCGTCGTATGGGCTGGCTCTGCCCCCGGACACCCTTTCCTTCGCATCCAACCACGTACGGCTTGAGGGGCGCTCATTACCCATGGGTTACCCCGCTGCGGGAGGAGTCAGACCGTCCCGGGCCAGCACACGGGCCAGGGATTCCACCACCTCGGCCGCGTAGGCGTCCGCGGTGGCCAGCCGCAGTTCCTCCAGCGCCCGCAGCGGGCCGTGGGGTCCGCCTGCCCGCGCCTTCTCGTCGTAGGCGTTGACGGCCCGCACGATCCGCGCGGCCCGCGGCTGCTCGGCGCACGGGTCGGCCTGCCGCTCCACGACCACCGCGACCTCCCGGTCCACCCCGGCCTGCCGGACCACGGCACCGCCGAGCAGCGCGATCCGCCGCCGCCGTTCGGCGGGCAGGTCCGCCGTGGCGCCCGCGGGCACCGGGTCGACCAGGCTGAGCTGGCCGATGTCGTGCATGAGCGCGGCGTGCTCCAGCACGGTCAGCTCGGGCTCCGTCAGGCCCAGGTCCCGGCCCACGGCCCGGCACAGCGCGGCCACCCGCCGGGCATGTCCGTGCGGGGTGTACCCGGCGACCTCGGTGGCGCGGGCCAGCGAGGCGATGGTCTGCCGGTAGACGGCGCGCACGGCCGCGTACCGGCGCAGGGACAGCTGGGTGAGCAGCAGCGGCACACAGAAGACGGGCAGCGCCCACAGCCCGGCCACCGCCACCCCCAGGGCCATCACCGCGCCCGTGGCGCACACCGCCGAGCCGATCCCGAGCAGACCGCGCAGCTCCTCGCGCAGCAGCGGGCCGAACGGCCACCGGGTGCGGCGGTGCGCGGACGCCGCGGCGAGCACCGCGCCGCACAGCGAGGTGAGCACCAGCAGGGCGACCAGCAGCAGCGCGTACGCGGGGCCGCTCAGCGACCGGAAGGCGCCCTCGTTGTACAGGGGTTGGAAGCAGACGGCGGCGAAGGCGACGGTCAGGACACGGCGGGTGAGGTGGTCGAGGGTGCCGCCCCGGCCGCGGGCGATGTGCGGGACGCCGCCGAGCAGGGCGGCGGCCAGCACCACGGCCACGACCTGGCAGGTGCCGTGCCCGCTGTGGTGCCCGGCGACCTCGCCCAGCAGCGCGTACGCCAGCGCACCGGCGGCCCCGAGGGGCGCGGCCTCGCGCAGTTCGCTCCCGGGCCGGCGGGTGAGTTCCCCGGCCAGGATCAGCACCCCGAAGGCGAGGGCGGCGCCGCGCTCCTCCAGACCGGTCCACAGGGTGACCGCCAGGCAGAGCGCGGCCACGAGGAGGGCGGCGGCGCGCAGCGGGCTCATCGGGGCGGGCCGCCGTGCCGGGCCCGCGCGGCGGCGTCGCCGGGCGGGCCCGGCACGGTCCGCTCCGGTGGGGCCCCGGGAGGGGCGGGGGGCTCAGGCACGGGGGCCGGGGTGTTCGGGGTCTTCGGGGTGTCCGGGGTGTTCGGGGTGTTCTCGTCGGCGGTGACCGCCGGGTGCCAGCCGTGCCGGTCCAGGGCCCGCACCAGGGCGGCGACCATCCGCGGGTCGAACTGGGTCCCGGCGCAGCGCTCCAGCTCGCCCAGGGCGGCGCCTACCGGCCGGGCCCGCCGGTAGGAGCGGGTGGACGTCATCGCGTCGAAGGCGTCGGCGACGGCGACCACCCGGGCGCACTCGGGGATCTGGGCGCCGCACAGGCCGTAGGGGTAGCCGCTGCCGTCGAGGCGTTCGTGGTGGTGCAGGATCGCGGACCTGGCCTCGCCGAGGAAGGAGATGCCGCGCACCATCTCGTGGCCGTACTCGGGGTGCAGTTCGATGACGCGGCGCTCCTCGGGGGTGAGCGGGCCGTCCTTGCGCAGCAGCCGGGTGGGGACGCCGAGCTTGCCGACGTCGTGCAGGATCCCGGCGAAGCGCAGCGTCTCGACGCGTTCGTCGTCCAGGCCCAGTTCCCGGGCGATCAGCACGGAGGCGCGGCCGACCCGCTCGCTGTGGCCGCGCGTGTACCCGTCCTTGAGGTCGACGGCCTGCACCAGGGCCCTGACGGTCGCCCGGTGCGCGGCGCGCTCGCGGTGGTACTGGGCGTAGACCCACCAGGAGACGCACATGGGCAGCAGCACGAGGAGGGCGGCCACCGGCCCGTACCGGCTGCGCCACAGGACGGCCATCATCAGTCCGCCGAGCCCGTGCACGGCGATCGGCGCGAGCGAGCGGGCGAACCGGCCGCACCGGGCGTGCCGGGCCGCGGCGCCGCGCGGGCCGCGCGGGCGTCCGCCGGGCGGGGCGCCGGCCGCGAGCCGCCGGATCCCGCCGTCGAGCACGGTCAGCACCAGGCAGAACGCCGTCACGGCCGCGGCGGCGGGCAGCAGGGCGTAGGGGAAGTCGCGGCCGACGACGGCGTCCCGGCCGCCCAGGTCCCAGTGCACGCGGGCGGCGGCCCATCCGGCGAGGGCGAGCTGGGCGGCCCGCCAGATCCGGCGCAGCGCCTCGGGGCGCTGTCCGGCCCGGGTGAGCAGGGCGCCGGGCAGCGGGACGAGCGCGGCGGCGGGCGGCGGCAGCAGGAAGGCCGCGGCCAGCAGGACGGGGTAGAACGGCCCGGCGGAGCGCCGCCGCACGAGCCCGTCGCAGGCCGCCGCGACCGCGGCGAGCGCCAGGACGGCCCGCCAGGGCACGGGCATGCCCGGCAGCGGCAGCAGACAGGACAGGGCGGCGAGGGCGAAACAGGTGGCGTACGCGCGGGCCAGCGGCGGAACCGCCTCCATGACGCCCCTCCCCGGTCGTGCCTGTCCCCGGCCAGTGGGCCGAGCCTAGGGCGGCGGGAGGGGGGTCCGCGGGCCGATAACCCGCGGATTAGCACGTACGGGTGAAGCCGGGGCCGGAGGGAGCGCCGGGGTTCAGGACTCCCGGGGGGTCACCGGTGCCGTGGCCACATCGCGGTCGGCGACGACGGGACGGTCGGAGACGGGCTGCCCCGAGCGGATCAGGTCGAGCCGGCCCATGACCTTGGCGCGCAGGTCCGCGGGCACGTCGTCATGGCCGCAGCACCGCTTGACCAGCTTCTTCACGGCCTGCTCCAGGCCGTACTTCTCCAGGCACGGTGAGCACTCGTCGAAGTGCTGCCGGAACTTGTCGCGGTCGACGTCCGGCATCTCGCTGTCGAGGAACTCGTACAGGTGGTCGAGTACCTCACTGCAGTCCGTTTCGTGCGGCTCTCCGCAGCTCATGAGCCCGAGCCTTTCGCTTCGTTCGACTCTCCGGCGCCGGCCGGGACCAGTCCGCGCTCTCGGGCGTAGTCCTCGAGCATGCCGCGCAGTTGACGACGGCCCCGGTGCAGCCGGGACATCACCGTACCGATGGGTGTCCCCATGATGTCCGCGATCTCCTTGTACGCAAAGCCCTCGACATCCGCGAGATAGACGGCGATGCGGAATTCCTCGGGGATCGCCTGGAGCGCTTCCTTCACGTCCGAGTCGGGCAGGTGGTCGAGCGCCTGCGACTCCGCGGAGCGCAGACCCGTCGACATGTGCGACTCGGCGCGGGCGAGCTGCCAGTCCTCGATCTCCTCCGCGGCGCTGCGCTGGGGCTCGCGCTGCTTCTTGCGGTAGGAGTTGATGAAGGTGTTGGTCAGAATCCGGTACAGCCACGCCTTGAGGTTGGTGCCCTCGCGGAACTGGTGGAAGGACGCGTACGCCTTGGCGTAGGTCTCCTGCACCAGGTCCTCGGCGTCGGCCGGGTTGCGCGTCATGCGCAGCGCCGCCGAGTACATCTGGTCCAGGAACTCCAGGGCGTCCCGCTCGAAGCGCGCGCTGCGCTGGGCGGTCGACTCCGCGGCCGCGTCCGCACGCGCGCCCCGGCCCTCGGGCAGCTCCGCCTGGCCGTTGTCGGTCCCTGCGTCGGTACCGGGAACCGGACCCACCTCCTCAAGCGACGTCGCGAGACCGAAGGCGGCCCCGCTCGTTTCGGAGGATAGACGACGATCCGGTCCGCCCGCCGCCCGAATAGGGGCGGTCCTGGCCGCGTGCAGCACCGACCAGTCGAGGTCGGCTCGGCCGGTGCGGCCTGCGCGTCCGGTGTCGGACACCGCCGGTCGCAGCCCGTCCGCAAGGTCGCGGCGGGTGACGGCCGGGCAGATGGTGGAACCCATGCGGCGGACTTCCTCTCGTGTGGCGGCGGCGCCGGGACATCAGCACTTCTGTCCGCCTCAACAGTGCGCACCGGGCCCGCATTCCCGGGCCGTCACCCGAGTGAGCCGCACCACCGCACGACACCCTCGGTGAGGACGGCCAGCGCCTGCTCCTCGGTGGTGCCCGACCGTTTCGGCACCGCGAAGCCGTGGTCGCCGTACGGGACGGTGATCAGCTCGTAAGGGCCCTCGGGGAACTCCCCGGGCTTCCCGAAGGGGTCGTTGCCGCCCTGGACGACGAGGGTGGGGACCCCGGCGCCGAGCAGTTCACCGGCCCGGGACTTCTCCGGGCGGCCCGGCGGGTGCAGCGGGAAGCTGAGGGCGAGGACCGCGTGCGCGCCCAGCGGGGCCGCCGTACGGCAGGCCACGCGCGCGCCCGCGCTGCGCCCGCCCGCGACGACGGGCAGGCCCGGGGCGGTGAGCGCGGGCCAGACGCCGCGCCAGCCGGTGTCCAGGGTCTTCGGCGCGGGCGCCACCTTCTTGCCCGCCACCCGCCAGGGCTGCTCCACCAGCGCCACGCTCACCCCGTGCCCGGGGAGCGCGGCGGCCAGGGCCTTCAGGTCGCGGGCCTCGATGCCGCCGCCCGCGCCGTGGCTCACGGCGAGGACGAGACGCGGCCGTGCGGCCCGGTGCCAGGTGACGCGGGCGGTGCCCGCGTCCGTCTCGACGGTCTCGGAGGTGTCAGGGCTCACCCCGGAGAGGATGTCAGAAGGGCGGCCCGGCGGCCCGCCCGCGCATCCCCGGCACGGTCAGAAGACGGCCCGCCCGCGCGCCCCCGGCACGGTCAGAAGAGGGTGCCCTCCTCCGGGGCCTCCAGCTCCTTCAGCAGTTCCGGCCCGTTGTTGCGGACGTTGCTCACCGCGGTGGACACCGGGTAGGCGCGCATCAGGCCCTCGGGCGGCGGCGCCAGCAGCGCGCGCAGGCCGGCGGGGTCCGTGCGGGCCGGGTCCAGCCAGGCGTCCCAGCGGTCCGGGGTGAGCATCAGCGGCATCCGCGGATGGATGTCGGCCAGCGACCGCGGCCCCTCGGCCGGGCCCACCGCCAGCGGCGCCGTCTCGGCCTCGGTGGTGATCACCGAGCAGGTCACCCACCACGCCTGCGGGTGGTCGTCGGGCAGCGTGCGGTCCCGCCAGAACTCGTACAGGCCCGCCATCGCGAACACCGAGCCGTCCGCCGGGGTGACGAAGTACGGCTGCTTGCGCGGACGTTTGCGCCTGCCCTCGACCTCCAGGTCGCGCTCCTCGGTGCCGGTGACCCACTCGTAGTAGCCGTCGGCGGGCACGATGCAGCGCCGGGCGGCGAAGGCGCGGCGGTAGGACGGCTTCTCGTGCACGGTCTCCGCGCGGGCGTTGATCATCCGGGCGGCGCCCTCGGGGCTCTTCGCCCAGGACGGCACCAGTCCCCACCTCAGCTTGCGCAGCTGCCGAACCGGACGCCCGTCCCCGGCGTCCTTCAAAGGGCGGTCGAGGACGACGGGGACCTCCTTGGTGGGGGCCACGTTGTAGTCGGCCGCCAGGGTCTCCTCGGGCTCGTCCCCTTTCTCGACGTTCTCGGCGTTCTCGACGTTCTCGATCCCGAAGATCTGGGCGAGATCCCCCGGCCCCCGGCTCGCTGCATACCGTCCGCACATACATGCCACACTGCCAGACTCCGAACGACGACAGGGAGCCCCTCAGGAATGGACAGCCTCGCCGCCGTCGCGCTGCCCGCCCTCTGGGACCGGCTCGTCGGCACCCAGCCCGACCCGGACCTGTGGGTGGTGCTCGCCACCGCTGCCGCCGCCCTCGTGGTGGTGGCCCCGCACACCCTGTGGCGGATATCCCGCAACGCCATCACCATCGCCCACGAGGGCGGCCACGGTCTGGTCGCCCTGCTCACCGGCCGCACGCTGACCGGGATCCGGCTGCACTCCGACACCAGCGGCCTCACCGTCAGCCGCGGCAAGCCGTACGGCCTCGGCATGATCCTCACGGCCGCGTCCGGCTACACCGCTCCCCCGCTGCTGGGGCTCGGCGGCGCCGCCCTGCTGGCCGCCGGGCACGTCACGCTGCTGCTGTGGGCGGCCACGGCACTGCTGGTGGCGATGCTGGTGATGATCCGCAACGCGTACGGGGTGCTGACCGTCGTCCTCACCGGCGGCACGTTCCTGCTGGTGTCCTGGCTGGCGGGACCGCAGGTGCAGGCCGCGTTCGCGTACGCCGTGGTGTGGTTCCTGCTGCTGGGCGGGGTGCGCCCGGCCTTCGAGCTCCAGGTCAAGCGCTCGCGCGGGGGCGCCGGCGACTCGGACGCGGACCAGCTGTCCCGGCTGACGCACGTCCCGGCGGCCCTGTGGCTGTTCCTCTTCCACGCGGTGTCGCTGTGCTCGCTGATGGGCGGGGGCCGCTGGCTGCTCGGGATGTGATCGTCCGCAGCACCGTGAGGAGGGCCGGGGCGACGCCCTCCTTATAGAGTGGGCGCATGGCCCCGAACCCCGCCCACACCGCCCTCTGGCCCGCCCCGCACGCGAGCGGAGCCGTCGACGCGACGGTCCACGTGCCCGGGTCCAAGTCGGTCACCAACCGCGCCCTGGTCCTGGCCGCCCTGGCCTCCGAACCGGGCTGGCTGCGCCGCCCGCTGCGCTCCCGGGACACCCTGCTGATGGCCGGCGCGCTGCGGGAGATGGGCGTCGGCATCGAGGAGACGGTGTCGTCCAGCACCTCGGGTGCGGGCGGCTCCGGCGAGGCGTGGCGGGTGATCCCCGCCGGACTGCACGGCCCCGCCACGGTCGACGTGGGCAACGCCGGCACCGTGATGCGCTTCCTGCCGCCGGTCGCCGCGCTCGCCGACGGCCCCATCCGCTTCGACGGCGACCCGCGCTCCTACGAGCGCCCGCTGCACGGCGTGATCGACGCGCTGCGCGCCCTCGGCGCCCGGATCGACGACGACGGCCGCGGCGCACTGCCGCTGACCGTGCACGGCGGCGGTGCCCTGGACGGCGGCCCGGTGGAGATCGACGCCTCCTCGTCCTCCCAGTTCGTCAGCGCCCTGCTGCTGTCCGGACCGCGCTTCAACCAGGGCGTCGAGGTCCGCCACACCGGGGCGACGCTGCCGTCGATGCCGCACATCCGGATGACGGTGGACATGCTGCGCGCGGTCGGCGCCCAGGTGGACACCCCGGAGTCGGGCGGCGAGCCGAACGTGTGGCGGGTCACCCCGGGCGCGCTGCTCGGCCGCGACCTGACCGTCGAGCCGGACCTGTCGAACGCGCAGCCGTTCCTGGCGGCGGCGCTGGTGACCGGCGGCAAGGTCGTCATCCCCGACTGGCCGCAGCGGACGACCCAGCCCGGCGACCGGCTGCGGGAGATCTTCACCGAGATGGGCGGCTCCTGCGAACTGTCCGACTACGGTCTGGTGTTCACCGGATCGGGCGCGGTGCACGGCATCGACGTGGACCTGGGCGAGGTCGGCGAGCTGACCCCCGGCATCGCGGCGGTCGCCGCGCTCGCCGACTCCCCCTCGACGCTGCGGGGCGTGGCGCATCTGCGGCTGCACGAGACGGACCGGCTGGCCGCGCTCACCAAGGAGATCAACGAACTCGGCGGCGACGTGACCGAGACCGCCGACGGACTGCACATCCGCCCGCGGCGGCTGCACGGCGGGGTCTTCCACACCTACGAGGACCACCGCATGGCGACGGCCGGTGCGATCATCGGCCTGGCGGTCGAAGGCGTGCAGATCGAGAACGTGGCGACGACGGCGAAGACCCTCCCGGACTTCCCCGAGCTGTGGACCGGGATGCTCGGGTCGTAGGGCGCAAGGAACACGTCATGCGCCGCTACGGCAAGCACACCGACGAGGACGACATCCGCTCCCGGCCCAACCGCAAGGGCAACCGGCCGCGCACCCACATCCGCCCCAAGCACGAGGACGCCGCCGAGGGCATGGTGCTCACCGTCGACCGGGGGCGGCTGACCTGCCTGGTCGACGGGCGCACGGTCGTCGCGATGAAGGCCCGCGAGCTGGGCCGCAAGGCCGCGGTCGTGGGCGACCAGGTGGCCCTGGTCGGTGATCTGACCGGCCAGAAGGACACCCTCGCGCGCATCGTCCGCATCGAGGAGCGCTCCTCCGTCCTGCGCCGCACGGCCGACGACGACGACCCCTACGAGCGCGTGGTCGTCGCCAACGCCGACCAACTGGCCATCGTCACCGCGCTGGCCGACCCCGAGCCGCGCCCGCGGCTGATCGACCGCTGCCTGGTGGCGGCGTACGACGCGGGTCTGACCCCGCTGCTGGTGATGACCAAGTCGGACCTGGCGCCGCCGGACAAGCTCCTGGAGCTGTACGGGGCGCTGGACATCCCCCATGTCGTCACCAGCCGGGAGGAGCTGGAGAGCGGCGGCGCGGCGGACCGGGTGCGCGCGCATCTGGGCGGCCGGGTCACGGCGTTCGTCGGGCACTCCGGCGTCGGCAAGACCACGCTCGTCAACGCCCTGGTCCCCGAGGAGCGCCGGCGCACCACGGGACATGTGAACGCGGTGACCGGCCGGGGCCGGCACACCACCACCTCGGCGCTGGCACTGCCGCTGGCGGGCGACACGGGCTGGGTCGTCGACACCCCGGGCGTACGGTCCTTCGGACTCGCCCACATCGACCCGTCCCGGGTCATCCTCGCCTTCCCCGACCTGGAGCCGGGCACCGAGGGCTGCCCGCGCGCGTGCAGCCACGACGAGCCGGACTGCGCGCTGGACGCCTGGGTGGCGGACGGCCACGCCGATCCGGCCCGGCTGTACTCGCTGCGCCGGCTGCTGGCCACCCGGGAGCGGACCGAGGGCGACTGAACCGGGCCGGGGCGCCCGCGTTGTTTGGCAGCCCAGCGGGCAGGTAAGTGCATAATCGCACCGAGCCGGAGCGGCCACGGAACGCGCACACACGGGAGGACAGCACATGGCGTGGCTGCTGGTCATCGTCGCGGGACTGCTCGAGACCGGCTTCGCCGTCTGTCTGAAACTCTCGCACGGCTTCACCCGGCTGTGGCCCACCATCGCCTTCGCCTGCTTCGCCCTCGGCAGCTTCGGTCTGCTCACCCTGTCGCTGCGCAAGCTGGACGTGGGGCCCGCCTACGCGGTGTGGACCGGCATCGGCGCGGCGGGGACCGCGATCTACGGGATGATCTTCCTCGGCGACCTGGTGTCGACGCTGAAGATCGTCTCGATCAGCCTGGTCATCTTCGGCGTGATCGGACTCCAGCTGTCCGGTTCCTCGCACTGAACCGCCGCGCGGTCACAGGGGCGGCACTACGGGGGTGGTGTCACAGGGGGCGGTGCCACAGGGGGCTGCATCACAGGGGGTGGCGGCGCAGCACTCCGCTCACCAGCGCGGTGACGCCGGCCTCTTCCGGCGGCGCGGCCACGCAGGACAGCGCCAGCCTGAACACCAGTTCGCAGACGTCCGCGAGTTCGGCACCGTCCGCGGGGGCCCGCGGGGCCGACGGGGCCGGTGAGCCAGGTGGGGTCGGAGAGTCAGGTGGGGTCCGTGAGCCAGGTGGGGTTGGTGAGTCCGGTGGACTTGACGGCTCAGGCGGCTCCGGCGCCGCGGGGGTGCGCGACACGCCCGGCGCGCACGGCACATCCGCTCCGCCCGGCGCGTCCCGTCCGCCCGGCGCATCCGCTCGTCCCGGCCCGTCCCGGCCCTGCGGGTCGGACAGCGCGGCCACGGCCCGGTCGCGGACGGTCGTGAGCAGATCGGCGGGCGAGGGCAGCGCCCCGCGCCGGGCCGGGCCGGCACCGAAGGGTGCGGCCGCCGACGGCCTCGGCACGGGCAGCCGTTCGTCCCAGCACCCGGTCAGCATGGCCCGCACCACCGCGTTGCCGTGGGCGGCCGACGCGGTCCACTCGGCCACGGCCGTCAGGCGCCGTACCGGATCACCGGCGCCCGCCAAGGCGCGTTCCACCCCGGCGAGATAGCCGTCCGCCTCGCTCCTGACCAGGGCCCGCGCCAGCCCGTCCTTGCCGCCGAACTCGTTGTAGAGCGTCTGCCGCGACACGCCCGCCGCGGCGGCCACGTCCACCATCCGCACCGCGGACCACGGCCGCCGGGCCAGCGCCGTACGCGCGGCGTCCAGCAAGGATTCCCGCGCTGCCGGCATCATCGCCTCCCGGGGACGCGTGCGGGTCCCGTACGACGGCTCTAGGACCACAGGTTTGGCGCGGAAGAGGGCACTGTCAAGACTCCCCGACGGCATCCGGCGGACACCCCGCGTTCAGCTTCCCCTGTGGCATTGCGTCACCTCGGCCGGATACCGTTCCCCGCATGCCCGACTATCTCGACGATCTGCGCCTGGCCCACGTCCTCGCGGACGCGGCGGACGCCGCCACGATGGACCGCTTCAAGGCCCTCGACCTCAAGGTCGAGACGAAGCCCGACATGACCCCGGTCAGCGAAGCGGACAAGGCCGCCGAGGAGCTGATCCGCGGTCAGCTCCAGCGCGCCCGGCCGCGCGACGCGGTCCTCGGCGAGGAGTACGGCGTCGAGGGCACGGGCCCCCGGCGCTGGGTCGTCGACCCGATCGACGGCACCAAGAACTATGTGCGCGGTGTGCCCGTCTGGGCCACGCTGATCGCCCTGACCGAGGCGGGCGAGGGCGGCTACCAGCCGGTCGTCGGCCTCGTCTCCGCGCCCGCGCTGGGCCGCCGCTGGTGGGCGGCGAAGGGACACGGCGCGTTCACCGGGCGCAGCCTGTCGCAGGCCTCCCGCCTCCAGGTCTCCCGGGTCTCCTCACTGCCGGACGCCTCCTTCGCGTACTCCTCGCTCAGCGGCTGGGAGGAGCAGGGGCGGCTGGACGGCTTCCTCGACCTGACCCGCGAGGTGTGGCGCACGCGCGCGTACGGCGACTTCTGGCCGTACATGCTGGTCGCCGAGGGCGCGGTGGACATCTGCGCCGAGCCCGAGCTGTCGCTGTGGGACATGGCCGCGAACGCGATCGTCGTCACCGAGGCCGGCGGCACCTTCACCGGCCTCGACGGCCGCCCGGGACCGCACAGCGGCAACGCGGCGGCCTCCAACGGCCTGCTGCACGACGAGATGCTGGGGTATCTCAACCGGCGCGGCTGAATCACGACCGGCGCGGCCGGATCGCGGCGGACGCCCGTGCGCGCCCCCGCCCGGCCGCGCACGCCCTCTTGTTGCACCCCGTCCCGCCTGCGACTCTGGGAGCCCCCTCACTTGTGAACAAGTGAATCCCACCCTCACGCGGGCCGCTCCCGCACGGGTGCGCGCACTCCGCGCCTCCCGTACAGGAGCGTGCTGCGCGTGGATTCCTTGAGGAGGTGGCTCCGCCCCATGCCCGTCCCTCCCCTGCTCGTCCGTGACGCCATGAGCACGGTGGTCCTCACCATCGGTCCCGCCCACACCCTGCGCGAGGCCGCCGTCCTGATGTCCGCCCGCGGTGTCGGCGCCGCCGTCGTGCACGACCCCGACGCCGGCGGCATCGGCATCCTCACCGAACGCGACATCCTCAACTCCGTCGGCCTGGGCCAGAACCCGGACTCCGAGCACGCCCACGCCCACACCACCACCGACGTGGTCTTCGCGGCCCCCGCCTGGACCCTGGAGGAGGCGGCGCGGGCCATGGCAGGCGGCGGCTTCCGCCATCTCATCGTCCTGGACGGCGGCGAGCCGGCCGGTGTGGTCTCGGTCCGCGACATCATCCGCTGCTGGGCGCCGGTGCGGCGGCACCCGGCCCGGGTGCCCGTCTGAGCCCGCGCCACGGACGCGGACGTACGGTGACGGACGTACGGCGACGATCGCGGACGTACGGCGACGGGCCGGGTCCCCGAAGGAACCCGGCCCGCCCGTCCGGCAAACGGTCCAGTGCCGGAGTCAGCCGCGCAGCGCTCGCACGGCGGCCTCCAGCCGCTTGCCGAAGTCCCCGTCGGCCTGACGGAAGTTGTCGACCGCGCGCTCGACGATGTCCTCGCGCGAGACCTGGGAGATCGCACCGGCGAGGTTGCCGATCAGCCGGTCCTTCTCCTCGTCCGTCATCAGCCGGTAGAGGTCGCCCGCCTGGACGAAGTCGTTGTCCTCGGCGTGTGCCGGGGCCGCGTGGTCGCCGGTGGCCCCGGTGACCGCGACGGGCTGCCACAGCGGCCGGTCCGTCTGGAACGGGCCGCCGAAGCTGTTCGGCTCGTAGTTCTTCGCGCCCTTGTGCCGGCCGTCGTACAGGTGGCCGTCACGGGCGTGGGAGCGGGCCTCGGTCGCGTGCGGGCGGTTCACCGGCAGGTGCCCGGCGTTGATGCCGACGCGGTAGCGGTGGGCGTCGCCGTAGGCGAACAGGCGGCCCTGGAGCATCTTGTCCGGGGACGGGCCGATGCCGGGCACGAAGTTGGCCGGGGTGAAGATCGACTGCTCGACCTCGGCGAAGACGTTCTCCGGGTTGCGGTTCAGCTCCAGCTTGCCGAACTCGATCAGCGGGTAGTCCGCGTGCGGCCACACCTTGGTCAGGTCGAACGGGTTGAAGCGGTACCCCGCCGCCTCGGCCACCGGCATGATCTGCACGTACACCGTCCAGGACGGGAACTCGCCGCGCTCGATCGCCTCGCGCAGGTCGCGCTGGTGCGAGTCGGGGTCCTTGCCCGCCAGGACGTCGGCCTCCTCGGCGGTCAGGCACTTGATGCCCTGGTCCGTCTTGAAGTGGTACTTGACCCAGAAGGACTCGCCGGCCTCGTTGTTCCACTGGTAGGTGTGCGAGCCGAAGCCGTCCATGTGGCGGTAGGAGGCCGGGATGCCGCGGTCGCCGAAGAGCCAGGTCACCTGGTGCGTGCTCTCCGGGGACAGGCTCCAGAAGTCCCAGACGTTGTCCGGCTCCTGGCTGCCCGTGTACGGGTCGCGCTTCTGGGTGTGGATGAAGTCGGGGAACTTGATGGCGTCCTTGATGAAGAACACCGGGGTGTTGTTGCCGACGAGGTCGTAGTTGCCCTCCTCGGTGTAGAACTTCAGCGCGAAACCGCGCGGGTCGCGCACCGCGTCCGCCGCGCCCAGGTTGCCCGCCACCGTGGAGAAGCGGAGGAAGGTCTCCGTCTCCTTGCCGACCTCGGAGAGGAACGCGGCACGGGTGTACGCGGTGACATCGGCGGTGACCGTGAACGTGCCGTAGGCGCCCGCGCCCCGCGCGTGCACCACGCGCTCCGGGATGCGCTCGCGGTTGAAGTGCGCCAGCTTCTCCAGCAGGAGCTGGTCCTGGACGAGAACCGGGCCGCCGACGCCCGCGGTCTCGCTGTTCTGGTTGTCGGCTACCGGAGCACCGGCCTCCGTGGTGAGCGGCCCCTGGGTCACGTCGCCTCCTGCGGCAATTTCTGTCGTACCTGTCGCTTGGCCGAAGCCAGTCCCGATCCTACAATGGACAAAGTCTAAGTCAAGTAGAACTCCAAAGTCACACTTGTTCGGGATCTGTTCTCGCTGCTGTTAGGCTGGTGTGTATGAGTGACCTTCTGGAACGGCTGCGGGGACGCGGGTGGCGCATGACCGCGCAGCGGCGCGTCGTGGCCGAGGTCCTGGACGGCGAGCACGTCCATCTGACGGCCGACGAGGTGCACGCCCGAGCCGTGACGAGGCTCCCCGAGATCTCCCGGGCGACCGTCTACAACACGCTGGGCGAGCTGGTCACGCTGGGCGAGGTGCTGGAGGTCAGCACCGACAAGCGCGCCAAGCGGTACGACCCCAACGCGCACCAGCCGCACCACCACCTGGTCTGCGCCGGCTGCGGCGCGATCCGCGACGTCCACCCGAGCGGCAACCCGCTGGCCGACCTCCCGGACTCGGAGCGCTTCGGCTTCACGGTCTCCGACGTCGAGGTGACGTACCGCGGGCTCTGCCCGAACTGCGCGTCGGCCTGACGCGCCCCGCACACGGAACACGGCGAAGGCCCCGGCACCCGAGAGGTGCCGGGGCCTTCGCCGTACCCGCCCGGAAACCGTTCCGCCCGGAAACCGTCCCACCGGGACGCCTCACCGCACCAGAACGCGCCGGAACGCACCGAGGGCCGGAACCCTGATCGGATTCCGGCCCTCGGTCTTCAGTAGCGGGGACAGGATTTGAACCTGCGACCTCTGGGTTATGAGCCCAGCGAGCTACCGAGCTGCTCCACCCCGCGTCGATGAATAGAACACTACGTGACCGGGGGGAGAAGAAGCAAATCGCTTCCCCGCGGCCTCACCCGCCCCGCGAAGCCGCGCGACC
Organism: Streptomyces sp. SAT1; assembly: GCF_001654495.1. GTDB lineage: Bacteria > Actinomycetota > Actinomycetes > Streptomycetales > Streptomycetaceae > Streptomyces > Streptomyces andamanensis. The sequence goes on along the minus strand of NZ_CP015849.1, from coordinate 4,846,290 downwards.
TCGCGGTCCTCCGCCGCCCCGCGGAGCCGTCCGGCGCGCGTCCGGCCGCGCGGGCCGGCGGTGCCTCGCGGAGCGTCACGCCGACAGTTCCTCGCGCAGCGCGTCCCGCAGCCGCGCCGCCCGCTGGGCGACCTCGCGCGGCCCCAGCGCCACCGCCCGGTCGGCCCACCGCTGCCCCTCGGCCAGCTCGCCGCGCCGCGCGCAGACCAGCGCCAGCCGCAGCGCCGCGCGCCCGTGCCCGGCCTCCGCCGCCCGCGTCCACCACACGACCGCCTCGGGCTCGCTGCCCTCGCGGGCCAGCAGCAGACCGAGGTTGAACGCGCCGTTGCGGGACCCGGCCTCCGCGGCCTCGCGGTACCAGCGCGCCGCCTCGACGACATCGCCGCGCGCCGCGGCCAGCATGCCCACCCGCACCTGAGCCCGGCGGTGCCCCTGGGAGGCCGCCCGCTCGTACCACTCCTCGCACTCGGTCTTCTCGTGGACCGCCGGTTCCCCCAGTTCGTGCGCGGGCGGCGGGGGGCGGCGCGCGTCGAGCACGCTCGCCAGCCGGTAGGCGCCCTCCGCGCTGCCGCCGCCGGCCGCGCAGCGCAGATGCCGCTCGGCCGCCCGCTCGTCGCCCGCGCGCAGCCGGGCCATGCCCACCTGGAGGGCCGCCTCGCTGTGCCCGGCCGCCGCCGCCTGCTCGTACCAGCGCAGGGCGTCCCGTTCCAGGCCGCGCCCGGCGTAGAGGATGCCCAGGTTGAAGGCGGCGTCCACGCTGCCGGCCTCGGCCGCCTTGGAGAACCACGGCTCGGCGCCGGCCGTGTCCCCGCCCTGGAGCAGCAGGACCGCCAGCGCGTTCGCGGCCTCGCGGTGGCCCGCGTAGGCCGCGCTGCGGTACCACTGCTCGGCCTGCGGGGTGCGGCCCTGCTCGGCGCAGAGCAGGGCGAGGTTGTAGGCGCCGTTGACGTCCCCGGCGTTCATCGCCGCGCGGTACCAGCGCTCGGCGGTCTGCGTCTCGCCGCGCTCGGCGTGCAGCGCGCCCAGCGCGTTGGCCGCGTTGCCGTCGCCGTCCTGCGCGGCCCGCAGCCACCACACGGCCGCGCTCTCGGTGTCCCCGGCGTCGCGCAGCAGGAACCCGAGGGCGCAGGCGGCGCGCGCCTCACCGTCCTTGGCGGACGTCAGGTACCAGCGGCCGGCCTCCCTCAGCTCGCCCCGCTTCTCCAGGATCGCCCCGAGGTGCAGTGCGGCGCGGCGGTGGCCGCGGGCCGCGGCCTGCCGGTACCACTGCTCGGCCTCCGCGGAGGGGGCGGCGCCGTCCGCCGCCGGGTCCGGCGCGGACCGCCGGTCCACCGCCCTGGCCAGGCGGTACGCCGCCTCCCGGTGCCCGCGTTCGGCGGCCACCCGCATCCAGCGCTCGGCGTCCGCGTCGGCGCGGTGCTCCAGCAGGTCGGCGAGGGCGTAGGCGCCCAGGACATGGCCCTGTTCGGCGGACTGGCGCAGCCAGTACTCGGCGGCGGGCTCGTCGCCGCGCTCGCGGTGGTGGCGGCCGAGCGCGTGCGCGGCCGGGGCGGAACCGGCGACGGCGGCGATGCGCCACCAGCCGGCCGCCTCCTCGGGGTAGCCGCGCTGCTGGAGGAGGACGCCCAGGTTGTTGGCCGCGGCCCGGTCACCGGCCGCGGTGGCGGCCCGCAGATGGGGTTCGGCGCCGTCCAGGTCGCCCCGGCGCAGCAGCATGGCGCCGAGGACGCTCATCGCCTCGGTGTCGCCGGACTCGGCGGCGAGCCGGCGGCGCGCCAGCTCGGCGACCTCCTCGGCGGCGGCCCCGGTCTCGTCCGCCGCGGTCTCCCGCGCTGCCGTCCGGTCCCTGGTCCCGTCCTCGGTCCCGTCCGTGCCCGTCACCTCCGCACCGGGGACGCGGGCACCGGTCCGGTACCGGTCCGCGCTCCCGGACTCCTCGGGCCCCTGGGTCGGCCCGGGGTCGGAAGTCTGCACAAATCGCCCTGTCTCGAACAGAGTTACCTTGTCCCCCATAACGTCCATCGTCGCACCACCCGCAACCCGGGTACACCTGGTATACCGCAGCCAGTGAGGTCACTTCAGCGTTTTGTCGACATGCCCACAGAGAGACAAGTCAAACACAGATCGCCCAACTCCCCACGGCGGCACGGCGGTCGTGGGACACGCGTCTTGAGTCCGCGCAGCGCGAAGGCCCGGATCCGTCGAGGGATCCGGGCCTTCGACTCGTTCGGGAAAATCAGCTCCCGTTCTTGCCGTTGCCCTGCTTGCGGGCCGCCTCCTGCGCGTCCTCGGCCTGCTGGAGCGCCTTCTGGAGGTCCTTCTGCGCCTTGCCGTAGGCCTCCCAGTCGGTCGGCTTCTTGTTCAGCGCCGTCTGGCCCTCGTCGAACGCCTTCTGGGCCGCCTCCAGGGCCTTCTGGACCGTCGGGTTGCCCGCGGCCGGCGGTTTGGTGCCGCTGCCCTTGTCCGGCGGGTTCGTGGCCCCGCTGGTCCCGAAGACCTTGTCCAGCGCCTGGTCGAGGGTGTCCTCGAACGCGGTGGCCCCGCCGTAGGTCACCAGGACCTTGCGCATCAGCGGGTACTTGAGCTGACCGCCGCGCACATAGACCGGTTCGACGTAGAGGAATCCGCCGTCGAGCGGGATGGTCAGCAGATTGCCGTACTCGATCTCCGAGTCACCGCCTCTGATGAGTTTCACGAACTCGGCGATGTTCTGCGAGGAGTTGGAGTTGAACTGGCTCTGCACCTGTTTGGGGCCGCCGACCGTCGTGCTCTTCGGCTTCAGGATTCTGATCTTGCCGTAGTCGGGCGTGCCCGCCTGCGAGTCGACCGCCATGAACGCACTCAGGTTGTCCCGGCCGCTCGGCGTGAACGTCGTGGTGAGCGAGAACGCCTGGGAGTCCTGGCCGGGCATCTTCATCGTCAGGTAGTACGGCGGCACCGCGTTGCCCGACTTGTTGGTCGGGTCGTCGGGCACCTGCCACACCTCGCTGCTGCTGAGGAAGGTCTGCGCGTCCTGGACGTGGTACCGGGTGAGCAGTTCGCGCTGCACCTTGAACAGGTCCTGCGGATAGCGGAGGTGGTCCATCAGCTTCGGCGAGATGGCCGACTTCGGCTGCACCGTCCCGGGGAACGCCTTCATCCAGGTCTTCAGGACCGGGTCCTCGGTGTCCCACTGGTACAGCTTCACCTCGCCGGTGTAGGCGTCGACGGTCGCCTTCACCGAGTTGCGGATGTAGTTGACCTGGTTCTGCTGGGCCACCACCGCGCGCTGGTTGTTGTTGTACGTCAGCGAGTCGGCCGTGGTGTCGCCCAGCGTCGTGCGCGAGGCGTACGGATAGCCGTTGGTCGTCGTGTACGCGTCGACGATCCACTGGATCTTGCCGTTCACCACCGCCGGATACGCGTCGCCGTCGATGGTCAGCCAGGGCGCCACCGCCTCGACGCGCTCCTTGGGCGTGCGGTTGTACAGGATCCGCGAACCGTCCCCGATGGCGCCGGAGTACAGGATCTGCGGCTCACCGAACGCCAGCGCGTACGCGGCCCGGTTGACCGGGCTGGACAGGCTGACACCGCTCTTGCCCTGGTAGCTGGTGGTCGTCTCGCCGTCGTTGTTGGAGTAGTCGATCTCCTTCTGGGGACCGCCGACGATCGAGTACGTGGTGGTCTTCTCGCCGTAGTAGACGCGCTGCTCGTACGTGCCGAGGTCGCCGGTGGCGGGCAGGTTCTTCTCGGTGAAGACCGGCTCGCCGTTGCTGGCCTCGGTGCCCTTGGCGGCGACGAGGCCGTAGCCGTGGGTGTACCGGAAGTGGCTGTTGATCCAGTTCTTCTTGATGCTGTCGAAGTTCAGCTCGCGCAGACCGACGACCGTGTCCTGGACCTTGCCGTCCTTGGTGGGATACCGGTCGACGTCCAGATTGTTCGGGAACGCGTAGAAACCGCGGATCTGCTGGATCTGCTGGAACGTGGGCGAGACGATGTTCGGGTCGAGGATGCGCACGCTCGCCGTCTTGTCCACCTGGCCGCGCAGCGTCGACTTGTCCTCGGTGCTGCTCGTGCCGTCGTAGTCCGAGACGTCGGTGTGGTCGATGCCGTACGCCTCACGCGTCGCCTTGATGTTCTTGGCGACGTACGGCGCCTCCTTGGCCTGCTCGTTGGGCTGGACCTGGAACTTCTGCACGATCGCCGGGTACAGGCCGCCGATGAGGACGGCCGAGAGCACCATCAGACCGAAGCCGATCACGGGGAGCTGCCAGGTGCGCCGCCACAGCGTGGCGAAGAACAGCAGCGCGCAGATCACCGCGATGCAGAACAGGATCGTCTTGGCCGGCAGATAGGCGTTGGCGTCGACGTAGCGCAGGCCCGTCCAGTTGTCGGTGGCCTTGAAGTCGCTGGACTTGACCGCCAGCCCGTACCGGTCGAGCCAGTACGCGACCGCCTTCAGCGCGACGAACACGCCGAGCAGCACGGACAGGTGCCCGGTGGCCGCGGCCGTGGCCCGCGCGCCGGGGCTGGTGATCCGCAGCCCGCCGTACAGGTAGTGGGTCAGCACCGCGGCGATCAGGGACAGGATCGCGGCGGCGAAGCCGAAGCCCAGCAGGAAGCGGTACCAGGGCAGGTCGAACGTGTAGAAGGAGATGTCGAGGTGGAACTGCGGGTCCGTCCGGTGGAACGGCACGCCGTTGACCCACAGCAGCCAGGTGCGCCACTGGCCCGCGGCGGAGGCCCCCGCGATCAGCCCGACCACGGCGGTGATCCCGCACAGCAGCCACTTCTTGTACGGCGCGATGCCCATCCGGTAGCGGTCGAGGTTCTGCTGCTCCATCGACATGGCGCTCAGCGGGGGCCGCAGCCGGTGCGCCAGCCAGACGTTGAACCCGACGGCCGCCGCCATCAGCAGGCCGAACACCAGGAACAGCCCGATCTTGGTCCACAGCGTGGTGGTGAACACGGACGAATAGTGCACCGACCGGTACCACAGCCAGTCCGTCCAGAAGCCCGCGAACATCGTGAACGCGATGCCGAGAGCGGCAAGGACGCCCAGGACGATCAGCAGGGTCCGGGCTCGCCGGGACGGGCGGCCGACTCTGATCCGCGGCCCGGACGGGCCTCCGCCGCGGTCCGGCATCTGGAAAGCCAAGGTGCGCACCTCGAAGTTCGCTGGTGGTTCGCTGTCGTTGCGTCTGGCCCCCGTGTCCGCGGACCGTACGGAGCGCCCGCGGTCACGGGCGCCCACCTATGCAACTTACTCACCGTTTATTCGGTTCCCGATTCCGGCCGGGAACGAGGCAGGATTGTGACCATGTCCAACACTCCCATGGCAGCGAACCCCCTCACCCGGGCCGTCCTCGAGATCGACGAGTACGCCTCCGGGCTCGGCTGGGACCAGCCCGCTCGCCTCTTCGCCCTCGTCGACACCGCGCGGCTGCGGTCCGAGGAACCCGCCCTCGCCGCGCAGCTCGGTCTCCAGGACGAGCAGGAGACCTCCGGTCTCACCCCGATCGAGCAGGACGAGGTCCCCGCGGACCGGCCGCTCGACGAGTTCCTCGCCACCATCGCCTGGCCGGGCGCGGTGGCCGGCTGCGCGCTCACCGTGGAGCGCCTGATGCTGCCGCCGTCCGCCGAGGCGCAGGTCCCGCAGGGCCTCGACGATGCCAAGCTCGCCCGGTGGGTGGCCGCCCACCCCGAGCGCCAGGAGGTCCGTATGACGGTCGCGGTGCTGCGCGACGGCGCGCGCGAGTCGGCGCTGCGCCTGCGGGAGAAGGACTCCGCCACGGACGTCCTCACCGGCTCGGAGCTGGTCCCCGGGCTGGCGGAGGCGCTGGCGGCCACGTTCGAGGAGTGAGTGCCCGAGGGGCCGCTCCGGAGGGAGCGGCTCTTGAGGCGCGGGGGCGGTCCGCTCAGCCCTTGGCCGAGCAGGTCGGCAGACCGGCGGTCTTCCCGGAGCGGATGTCCTTGAGCGCGGCGAGGGCGTCGCGGATGGTGCCGACCTTGACGAGGGTCAGCCCGGAGGGGGTGTCCGCGGCCGCCGCCGCGCAGTTGTCGGCGGGCGTCAGGAAGTACTGGGCGCCCTTGTCGCGCGCGCCGATGGTCTTCAGCTCGATGCCGCCGATCGGGCCCACCTTGCCGTCGTCGTCGATCGTCCCGGTCCCGGCCACGAACTTCCCGCCGGTGAGGCTGCCCGGGGTGAGCTTGTCGTAGATGCCGAGGGCGAACATCAGACCCGCGCTGGGTCCGCCGACGTCCGCGAGCTTGATGTCGATCGTGAACGGGAAGGTGTGGTCGGTCCCCGGCGAGATGCCGACGACGGCGCGCTGGGCGCCCCCGTCGTGGGACCGCGCGGTCGTGATCGTCACGTCCTTGGTGACCGTCGCCGCCTTGTGCGCCTTCTCGGCGGCGGCCTGGTCCTTGGCGGGCACGATGGTGAAGACGGTCTTCTCGCCCGGCTTGTGCTTGGTGACCAGCCCCGCCACGTCGGAGGGCTGCTTGACGGGGGTGCCGTCCACCGCCTTGATGACGTCACCGGCGTGCAGCCTGCCCTGCGCCGGGCTGTCCTTGACCACGGTGGACACGATCACCCAGCTCTGCACCGGGATGCCGAGCTCCTTCAGGGCGGCGACCTTGGCGCTCTCCTGGGACTGGCTGAACTCCTCGGCGTTCTCCTGGGTCGACTGCTCCTCCGTCTTGCCGTCCGGGTAGAGCGTGTCGTGCGGGACGATCCTGTTGTCGTGGGCGAGCCAGCCGTAGACGGCCTCCACGAGGTTCATCCGGTAGTCCGGGCTGGTGACCCGCACGGTCGTCATGTTGAGGTGGCCGTCGGTCGGGTACGTCTTGTGCCCGTCGATCTGCAGCACCGGCTCGCCGTCGTGGTCGCTGAGGGTGTTGACCGTCGGTCCCGGTGACATCTCCGAGTACGGCACCCGGAGGAAGACTCCCGCGCACAGGAGCGCGATCAGCATCAGGGTGGAGGCGAGCATCGTCGCGGTGCGGCGTGGCATGAGTCGACAGTACGGGACCGGCCTGTCGGCGCACCGTCAGGGCCGCCGCGGGGATCCGGTCAGGTGCCGGAGGTGGACCGCTCCATGGCCTCGCGGAACCGGGCGTAGCCGTCCAGTTCGGGCCCGTCGCTGCGGATTCTGCGGGTCCGGTTCGCCCAGCTCCCCCACAGCCCGGCGACTATCCCCGCCACCACCGGTATCAGCAACCAGGCGAGTGCTCCCACGCCGACCTCCCTACCCCGATCGACCGATCCCGACCGACTGATCAGCAGATTAACCATCCGCACTGACAACGCTCGGGCCAGGGGGCCGGTTACGCAACCGGTGCCGGGCGCGGGAGCGACACCGGAGCCGGGTACGGCTCTTCGGGGCGGCGCTTTGGGTTCAGCAGGCGCCGACCCATTCCTCGGTGCCGTCGGAGAACCGCTGGTGCTTCCAGATCGGCACCTCGTGCTTGAGATCGTCGATCAGCTTCCGGCAGGCGGCGAACGCCTCGGCGCGGTGCGGGCACGACACGCCGACGACCACGGCGAGGTCCCCGATCCCCAGATCCCCCACCCGGTGCACGGCGGCCAGGGCCCGCACCGGGTACTCGGCCACCACCTTCTCGGCGACGCGCCGGATCTCCTCCTCGGCGCTGGGGTGGCAGGAGTACCCCAGCCCGTCGACGTCGGCGCCCCCGTCGTGGTTGCGCACGGTCCCCACGAACAGCGCCGTCCCCCCGGCCGCGGCGTCGCCCAGCGCCCGGAAGACCTCGTCCAGGGAGAGCGCGGTGTCCCGGACGCCGATGAGCTTGATGGGGTCGTCGGCGGTGTGCTCGCCGGGGTGATCGGTGGTGGGTGCCATGTCCTCCATCGTGCCGCACGCGCGCGAGGACGCGGAATAGCGTGATCGCCCGGCACGCGCGCGTGGAGGTTGGAGCCTCCTACGACCGGCCGACGGCCCGCCCGGCCGGGCGCGGGTCGCTCAGATGCGACGGCGGGCCTTGCGCGCCCGCCGCACCACCGCCGCGGCGCCCAGCAACGCGACCGTCGCGCCCGCGGCCCCGGCCGCCGTCGCGTCCTTGCGCCCGAGCCGCCGCCCGGCCACCGTGTGCCGCCCGGCGACCTCCTCCAGCAGCTCGGCGAGGACCTCCTCGTTGGTCCACTTGGGCCGCCATCCGGCGTCGTGCAGCCGGCTGCCGCTCACCACCCAGGGGTACATCGTGTACGCCAGGTCCCCGGCCGGGGACGGGGTGAGCCCGATCCGGTGCAGCCGGGCCGCCGCGCCCAGCGCGACCGCCGACGGCAGCTCCATGCGCCGGATCCCGCTCAGCTCCTCGACCTCCTCCTGCTCCAGCCAGCCGTCGCAGCCGACGGCCAGCTCGCCGTCGGCCTTCTCCAGCACGGCGTACTCCAGCGCGCTGCACAGGTCCTCGACATGGCAGAACTGCCAGGCCGGCCGGGACCCGGCCACCACCAGCAGCCGCGGCGACTCGAAGTACCTGGTCAGCGCGGTGTCGGTGCCGCCGACCAGGACGGCGGGGCGCATCACGGTCACATTGAGGCCGGGGTGCGCGCGGGGAGCGCGCCGGGCCAGCCGCTCGATCTCCAGCAGGTCACCGACACCGGTGGCCTCGGCGGTCGCCCGCAGCTCGGCGTCCTCGGACAGCGGCAGCTCGTTCTCCGGCAGCGCCCCGTAGACCATCGCGGAGGTGCACAGCACCACCCGGTGCACCCCGGCCGCCGCCGCGGCCGTCAGCACCGTCTGCGTGCCCCGGACGTTGTAGGCGCTGCGGGCGGCGGGGTCGCTCTCCAGATCGAGGTCGAGCGCCAGGTGCACCACGACGTCGGCGCCGCGCAGCCGCTCCGCGATGGCGGGGTCGCGCACGTCCAGGACGTGCCACTGCGCCTGCGCGCACTCCCCGCGCCGTTCGTCGATGGCGATGACCTGCCGGACCTCGGCGGAGGCGGCCAGCCGCTCGGTGAGCAGGGCGCCGACACCGCTCGCGGCTCCGGTGACCGCGACGACGGGCCCGCGCGCGGCGGGCGTGTTCTCATGGTTTCGCGCTGCGCGAACCTGTGGATCTGGGGAACTCACCGGGCGTCTCCAGCGGTTGTCTTCCATACGGGCGCGAATGACGCGTACGTACCAGGTGGCATCCATCCTGCCGCAGGCGTTCTGTCGGCGAAGCACCGAGGCCCGAACCGCTCGCGGTGTCTAGGCTGGGTGGTGTTGTCGGGCAGCCGCGCCGCCGGAGAGAACCGGTGGCCTTACCAGCCGAGGAACCCCGTGAGTGACACCCCATTCGGATTCGGCCTTCCGCCGGAGGAGCCGGACGACGGCGACGAGGGCAAGAAGAAGGACCAGGAGAGCGGTGGTGGGCAGGGACCGGCCAACCCGTTCGGTTTCGGGCTGCCCGGAGCCGGAGGCTTTGGCGGGCCCGGCGCCGACAATCCGCTCGCGGCGATGTTCGGGTCGCTGAACCCCACCGACCTGGGCGCCGCCTTCCAGCAGCTCGGCCAGATGCTCTCCTACGAGGGCGGCCCGGTGAACTGGGACATGGCCAAGCAGATCGCCCGCCAGACGGTCGCCCAGGGCACCTCGGACGGCACCAAGGACGCCAGCGTCGGCCCCGCCGAGCGCACCGCCGTCCAGGAGGCCGTCCGCCTGGCCGACCTGTGGCTGGACGACGCCACCTCCCTGCCCTCCGGCGCCGCCGCCACGGTTGCCTGGTCCCGCGCGGAGTGGGTCGAGGCGACCCTCCCGGCGTGGCAGGAGCTGGTCGACCCGGTCGCCGAGCGCGTCGGCAACGCCATGGGCGATGTGCTGCCCGAGGAGATGCAGGCCATGGCCGGCCCGCTGATCGGCATGATGCGCTCCATGGGCGGCGCCATGTTCGGTACGCAGATCGGGCAGGCGGTGGGCGTGCTGGCCGGCGAGGTCGTCGGCTCGACCGACATCGGTCTGCCGCTCGCCCCGGCCGGCAAGGCCGCGCTGCTCCCGGTGAACGTCGAGAAGTTCGGCAAGGACCTCGGCGTGCCCCAGGAGGAGGTGCGCCTGTACCTGGCGCTGCGCGAGGCCGCCCACCAGCGCCTGTTCGCGCACGTGCCGTGGCTGCGCTCGCACCTGTTCGGCGCGGTCGACGGGTACGCGCGCGGGATCAAGGTCGACACCGCCAAGCTGGAGGACGTGGTCGGCCAGTTCGACCCGCAGAACCCGGAGCAGTTGCAGGACGCCCTCCAGCAGGGCATGTTCCAGCCGGAGGACACGCCGGAGCAGAAGGCCGCCCTGGCGCGTCTGGAGACCGCTCTGGCGCTCGTGGAGGGCTGGGTGGACGCGGTGGTGCACGCCGCCGCCAAGCCCCGGCTGTCGTCCGCGGACGCGCTGCGCGAGACGCTGCGCCGCCGCCGCGCCTCGGGCGGCCCCGCCGAACAGACGTTCGCCACGCTGATCGGTCTCGAACTGCGTCCGCGCCGCCTGCGCGACGCCTCCCGCCTGTGGGCCTCGCTCACGGACGCGCGCGGGGTCGAGGGCCGGGACGCCCTGTGGGCCCACCCGGACATGCTCCCGACCGCCGCCGACCTGGACGACCCGGACGGCTTCGTGCACCGCGAGCAGCTGGACTTCTCCGAGCTGGACAAGATGCTCGGCGAGGCGGCGAGCGGCAAGCCCGACCTGCACAAGAAGGACCCGGGCGAGGGCGGGGCCCCCGAGGACGGCGCCGACGACGGCAAGGACAACGGCACCGAGTGAGCCTCTTCGACGACACGGTCCTCGTGCTGAAGGGCTACGAGGACCAGACGGAGCTGCGCCAGGTCTATCTGGACCATCTGGCCGCTCACCCGGACGGCCTGTGGAAGGCGTGCGGGGACGGGCACATCACGGCGAGCGCGCTGGTGGTCGACCCGGAGCACGGCCGGGTGCTGCTGACCCTGCACAAGAAGCTGCGCATGTGGCTCCAGATGGGCGGCCACTGCGAGCCGGAGGACGCCACACTGGCACAGGCGGCTCTGCGGGAGGGGACCGAGGAGTCGGGCATCCCGGGGCTCTCCCTGCTGCCCGGCGGCCCGGTCCGGCTGGACCGGCACCTCACTCCCTGCGCCTGGCACCTCGACGTCCAGTACGCCGCGATCGCCCCGCCCGGGGCCGTCGAGGCGATCAGCGACGAATCGCTGGATCTGCGCTGGTTCGCCTACGAGGAGGTGGGCGGCGTCGCGGACGACTCGGTCGTCCGGCTGCTGGAGGCCACGCGCGACCGGCTCTGAGGCAGAGACGGAAGTAAGGGGCGACCGCTTGGGCGGTCGCCCCTTACCTCTGCTCATTTCCGTCCGAGGCTCGGGCCGCGGCTCAGCTCCAGGCGTTGCCCTGGTTCTGTCCCCGGGCGCCCTGCTGCCCCATGCCGAACTGCGCGGCGAGGCCCTGCCCGATCGCCGCGTTCTGCGGCGGCAGCAACTCACTGGGCTGGACGAGCGCGTAGCCGCTGCCCATGAAGCTCAGCTCCCAGCCCTCGCCGGTGTTGCCGCGGCGCCGCCACACCCCCGAGGAGTGCGTCTGGGCCTGCATCTGCACGCGCAGCCCGGTGGACCAGGCGACGATCGCGTCGGCGTCGCAGTTGACGTACTTGTCGGGCGTCACCTGCATCATCAGCGGCGCCCCCGAGGTCATCAGGGCCACCTTGCCGTGTCCGGTGATGTTCAGCTGGTACTTCCCGGAGCCGGAGATGCCGTACATGCTGTCGACGGCGATCACCTCGTGGTGCAGCGAGGAGTCCATCGCCAGGACATAGCTGCTGTCGACGGTGAGGCCGTCCTGCTCGATGTCCATGATGTGCACGTACTGGCCGAGGTTGGCGAGGTAGACGGTGCCCTGCCCGTGGCAGCGCATCAGGTCGAGGCCCTCGCCCGTGTAGGCACGCGCGTGCCCCTGGTTGCTGCTCTGGTACTCGGCGTCGAACTCGACCATGCCCTGGTAGGCGACCATCGTGCCCTTGCGGGCGAGGATGTCGTCGTGGCCCTCCATGACGACGCGCAGCATCTGCTTGTTCTGGAGGCCCCAGCGGTCCTGGGTCTGGACGTCGTTGAAGGCGAAAAGCGGGCTCTGCATTGTCCTTCTCTCCCCCTCAGCCCCGGACCCGGAGGCGGTCGGTGCTGTCCTCGCTGGGCTGCACGACGACGATGCCCTGCCCGGAGAACGCCATCTGGTACGCCTCGCCGCTGCCCCGTCCGATCAGGGACTGCGCCTTGAAGCTGCGCTTGCCCTTCACCTTGAGGTTCGGCGACCAGGCGACCAGGGCGTCCGGGTCGACGTAGGTCTCGTTCTCCCCGCCGCCGCAGTCGACGACGATCGGCTTGCCCCGGGAGGTCAGCGCGACCCAGCCCTGCCCGGAGATCTTGGTGTTCCACAGGCCCTGTCCGGCGAACTTCGCCAGCCCCTTGACCCGCTCGACGCCCCACTGGAGGTGCGCGTCGAAGGCGAGCAGGTTGGTGGCGTTGACGGAGATCGCGTCACCGCCCAAGTTGATGACGACGACGTCGGCGCCGTAGTCGGCGAGGTAGAGCAGACCGTCACCGGTGCACTTCATCAGGGGCGCGCCCTCGCCGGTGATCCAGTCACGGGCGATCTGGCGCACGGCCGGCGGGTTGGGCTCGTACTGCACGAAGCCCTCGTAGGCGACCATCGAGCCCACGCGCGCGAAGAGGTCGTTGCCGGTCTGCATGGCGACCTTCAGCATGTGGCTGCCGTGGTTCTCCATGCGGGCGGTGACGGGTGCGGGGGCGTAGCCCGCGAGCGGCTGGTTCATGACGGGCTCCCTCAGACCTCGTAGGGCTGGACGACGACGAAGTTGCCGGGCGCGGCCCGGAACTGGAGGTTGACGCCCTCCCCGGTGTGGCCCGGGTAGGCGTTGCGGCGCATGCGCACCTGGCTGGAGACGATCACCTGCGCGGCGGCGGACCAGGCGACGACGGCGTTGGAGTCGACGAACGTCGTGGGGGTGACCGGCAGGACGACCGGCGTGCCGTGCGTCTTGACGACCACCGTGCCGGTGCCCTGGAACTGCATGGTGAACAGGGCGCCGCCGGGGATGCCGTGCCCTTCGATGCGGCGGACCTCGTACTGGAGGCTCTCGTCGAAGGCGAGGACGTTCTCCGCGGAGACGCAGATCGCGTCGCCCTGGAGTTCGACCGGGTGCAGATGGGCGGAGTTCTCGGCGAGGAACACCTGTCCTTGGCCGGTGCAGCGCATGAGCTGCATCTCCTGGCCGGTGGCGTTGCCGACGACACGGCCCGCGAAGCCCGCGCCCTTGTAGCTGAAGTCGACCTTGCCCTGGTAGAGGACCATGCTGCCCTGCCGGGCCAGGACGGGCTGGCCGCCCGTGCCGAGGTCGGCGCGGATCAGCTTGCCGTTCTGGAGGGTCCAGCGCTGGCCGGTGGGCGTCTCCTTGAACTGCTGGAGCGCGGCGGCCACCCCGGCGCCCTGCGGAGCCTGCACGGCGGCCTGCGGCGCGCCGTAGGGCGCGGGCTGGCCGGGCGCCTGCCCGAACGGCGGCTGCTGTCCGTAGGGCGGCTGCTGCCCGTAGCCGGGCGGCATCGGGGGCTGGCCGTAGCCGGGCGGCACGACCGGCGCATGGGCGGCCGGGGGCTGGCCGTAGCCGGGGGGCGGCGCGGGCTGGCCCGGGACCGGCTGGCCGTACGGCGGCTGCTGGCCGGGGTGACCGTAGGGCGCGGGGGCCGGGGCCGGCGGCGGGACAGTGCCTCCGGGCGGGGCCATGGGCGCGATGATGGTCGGCGCGGCGTGCACCGAGGGGGTGGGCGCCGGAGCCGGGGGACCGGGGGGCGGCGAGGTCGAGCCCGGGGGCGGCGCGAAGCCCTGGGCGGCGGGCTGCGGCACGGGGGCCGGCGCCGGAGCGGGCGCGGGGGCCGGAGCGGGCGCCGGTGCGGCGGGTGCGGGTGCCGCGGGTGCGGGTGCCGCGGGTGCCGGTGCCGCGCCGGGGGCTCCGAAGGCGGGCGGGGCGGCGGACCGGGCGGGCGGGGCGAAGCCCGGGACCGCGCCCGGCTGCGCCTGCTGCGGAGCCGGTGCCGGTGCCGGAGCGGGTGCCTCCTCCTCCAGCACCTCGCCGCCGAAGTTCTTCAGCAGCGCTTCCAGGCCGCCGTCGAATCCCTGTCCGACCGCGGCGAACCGCCAGACGTCCTTGAGGTAGATGTCGCCCAGCATCACGGCCCGCTCGGTGGAGAACTCGGCACCGGTGAAGGAGTACCGGGCCACCTCCTCGCCGCCCGCCACGATGCGCAGGTAGCCGGGGGCCACCTGCGACATCTGCCCGGCGCCGTCGAGGGTCGCCGTGAAGGACAGCTTCTGGATCCCCGGCGGGATCCGGTCGAGCGTGACCCTGAAGGACTCCGTGTCGCCGGCCTGCGCGCCCAGCAGCTGGATGGCCTCCTCCGGGGACTTCGGCTGGTTGAAGAAGACGAAGTACCGGTCGTCCGAGAGCCTCTCCTCGGCGTCGAGGCCGAAGCAGCTGATGTCGAAGGTCAGTCCGGGGCCGGAGATCTGTACGCCCACGTACAGATCCGTGCCCGCGGTCAGGTCACTGATCCTGGCCTTGTGGCCGCGTTGGAATTCCCTGGGCATACGTAACGACCGTCCCCCATCCCGAGTGCGAGTGCGTCGCGCCAGGCTAACGGCAAACTCCGACACCCGACCAAGCCGGTACAGACCCGGTACACAATCCCCGCCCGGCCGTGGCGCACGGTGCCGCGCCGCCCGAGGGGGTCACGTGCCGCGCGCCCGGCGGGGCGGCCGGTCAGTCGTCGCGGTCGCCCGGCGGGTGCGGCAGGCGGCCCGCCGCGACGACCCCCTCCAGGTAGCCGCGGGCCCGCTCGGTGCGCGGGTAGGCGTCCAGGAGCCGCCAGAAGTCGGGGCCGTGGCCCGGCACCAGAAGATGAGCCAGCTCGTGCAGCAGCACGTAGTCGACGACGTACTCGGGCATCCCCTGGAGGCGGTGCGAGAGCCGGATGCTGCCCTCCGCCGGGGTGCACGAGCCCCAGCGGGTGTTCTGGTTGGTGACCCAGCGGACCGAGACCGGCCGGGCCCGGCCGTCGTAGTACTGGGCCGAGAGCCGCTCGGCGCGCTCGGCCAGCTCGGTGTCGCCGAGCGAGCGGCGGCTCTCCTGGGCGGCCAGCTTGTCGAGCATGACGTTCACCCAGCGCCGCTCCTCCGCCTCGGACATCCGGGCGGGGATGAGCACGACGGTGCGGTCGCCCTCGCGGTACGCGGAGACGGTCCGGCGGCGGCGGGTGCTCCTGCGGACCTCGATCGGACTCGCCGCCGAGCCGCTCGGCGGCGGGCTCGTCTTGCTGCGCTGCGGCGCTCCGGCACGGTGCAGTGGGTCGGCGGACACGCCCCGACGTTACCGGGTGCGCACGGCGGAAGTCCCGGGTCCGGGACGGTTCCGCGCCGATCCCCCACCGACGGTCCGATTCATGTGACGAATACCCCCTGCCTGTGGACAACTTTCCGCACCGCCCGGCCGGACCGGGCATGCTGGCATGCGTCGACGGAGCACCGACCGGCTCCACCGACTCAGCTGCTTTCTCGTCGTAGCTGCTTTCTCGTCGTACTCGTTCGCTCTTGTCCATCCGGCTACGGGGGCCGCTCATGCATCCGATGGTGAAACCCGCGCTGCGGCGCGGCTGGCGTGATCTCAACACCGTGCAGTTCGGGATGACACCCGCGCACGCGCTGACCCTGGGGCCGGTCGACACGGCGACGGGCAGCTTCCTCGAACTGCTCAACGGCACCCGGGGGCTGCCGCTGCTGCGGGAGGAGGCCCACCGCATGGACCTGCCCGAGGGGCACGTCGACCTCCTCGTGCGGCGGCTGTCCCGCGCGGGCCTGCTGGACGACGCCCGGGGCGGCGGCGCGGCGGCCGCGGAGCTGCGGGCGAAGAAGGAGGTCATGGACCGGCTGGCTCCCGATCTCGCCGCGCTGTCCGTGGTGAACCGCGAGCCGGACGGGGCGATCGAGCGGCTGGCCGCCCGGCGCGGTATGCGGGTGCGGGTACGCGGCGCCGGCCGGGTGGGCGCCGTGCTGGCCGCGCTGCTGTCCGGCGCGGGGGTCGGCGAGGTCGAGGTGCTGGACGGAGGATGCGTGGAGCCGTGGGACGTGGCCCCGGGCGGGTTGCCCGCCGAGGCCGTCGGTGAGCGCCGGGACGCCGCCGCCCGACGTGCCGTGCGCCGCGCCGCCCCCGCCCGCCCGGAGCGCCGCACCGCCGGGACGCCGTCCGGGGCGGACGAGACCGGGCACGCGCTGGTCGTCATCGCCCCGCGCGACGACGTCGCCGTGCACACGCCGGACCCGGCCGTGGCGGCTCCGCTGATCGCGTCGGGCACTCCTCATCTGTACGCCGGGGTCGTGGAGGCCACGGGAGTCGTCGGCCCGCTGGTCCTGCCCGGACAGACCGGCTGCGCCGAGTGCCTGCACCACGGGCGCACCGACCGGGACGAGACATGGCCGCGCCTGGTGGCGCAGTGGCGGTCCGGGCGGCAGCGCCGGGTGCGCCCCTGCGACCTGGCCCTCGCCACCACCGTGGCCGGGCTGGCGGCGGCCCATGCACTCGCCTTCCTGGACGGGGAGACACCCTCCAGCACCGGTGCCCGCTGGGAGGTGTCCGCACCCGCGCTGAACTGGCACGGGCGCCCGGTGTGGCCGCATCCGGACTGTCCGTGCGGGGCGGCGCGCAAATCCGTGGTGGAAGACACCTCAAAGGAGGGCGGCGCACGCGCGACAATGGCTGGGCAACGGCCGTCGTCCGTACCTCGCCGTCAGGCGGAAGCGACGCGGCCTGCTGGGACTTGGAGGGCGCATGTCTGATCTTCCCCGGAAGGCGGTCACCCGGACCGCCAAGCTCGCCGCGCTCCCGCTCGGTTTCGCCGGGAGGGCGACCTGGGGACTCGGCAAACGGATCGTAGGCGAGTCCGCCGAGATCGTCGGCCGGGAGCTCCAGCAGCGCACCGCCGATCAGCTGTTCAAGGTGCTCGGGGAGCTGAAGGGCGGGGCCATGAAGTTCGGGCAGGCCCTGTCCGTCTTCGAGTCCGCCCTGCCCGAGGAGGTCGCGGGTCCCTACCGGGCGGCGCTGACCAAGCTCCAGGAAGCCGCCCCGCCGATGCCGACGCGCACCGTGCACGCGGTGCTGGAGGAGCGGCTCGGCGCGGACTGGCGTGCGCTGTTCGAGGAGTTCGAGGACAAGCCGGCCGCTGCGGCGTCCATCGGGCAGGTGCACCGGGCGGTGTGGCACGACGGCCGCGAGGTGGCGGTCAAGGTGCAGTATCCGGGCGCGGGCGAGGCCCTCCTGTCCGACCTGGGCCAGCTGAGCAGGTTCGCCCGGCTGCTGGGACCGCTGATCCCCGGCATGGACATCAAGCCCCTGATCACCGAACTGCGCGACCGCGTCTCCGAGGAACTGGACTACGGCCTGGAGGCCCAGGCCCAGCAGGCGCACGCGGAGGAGTTCGCGCAGGATCCCGACGTCCTGGTCCCGGCGGTGATCCACCAGTGCGAGCAGGTCCTGGTCACCGAGTGGATCGACGGTGTCCCGCTGGCCGAGGTGATCGCGGACGGCACCCAGGAGCAGCGCGACCGCGCCGGACAGCTGCTCGCCCGTTTCCTGTTCTCCGGCCCGGCCCGCACGGGCCTGCTGCACGCCGACCCGCATCCGGGCAACTTCCGCCTGCTCCCCGGCGGCCCGGACGGCGAGGACGACTGGCGGCTCGGCGTGCTGGACTTCGGCACCGTCGACCGGCTGCCCGGCGGCCTGCCGGAGCCGATCGGCGCCTCCCTGCGGATGACCCTGGACGGCGAGGCCGAAGCCGTCTACGACATGCTGCGCGCGGAGGGCTTCGTCAAGGAGACGGTCGATCTGGATCCGGACGCCGTGCTCGACTACCTCCTGCCGATCATCGAGCCGGCCCAGGCGGAGGAGTTCACCTTCACCCGCGGCTGGATGCGCAGCCAGGCGGCCCGTATCGCCGACATCCGCTCGCCCGCCTACCAGTTGGGCAAGCGGCTCAACCTGCCCCCGTCCTACCTGCTGATCCACCGGGTCACGCTCAGCACGATCGGGGTGCTGTGCCAGCTGGGCGCCACCGTGCGGCTGCGGGACGAGCTGGAGGAGTGGCTGCCTGGCTTCGTCACCGCGGTGGAGGACGAGGAGGCCGCCGCCGAGGTGTGACCGGTCAGGTCCCGGCAGGCCCGGGTCAGGCCCGCGCGGAAGGGCGGCCGGTGCCCGCGGTCACCACCGGGCGGAGTCGAGCCGTCCCTCGATCGATCTGAGGTGTGCGCGGGAGCAGGTGTCGCAGAAGTAGCGGCGGACACCGTCCTCGACGGAGCAGGTCCAGGTGGGAGGCGGTCCGTCCGCCGGGGTGCCGCAGTGCGCACAGCTCACGGACGGGCGCGGTGCGCCGTCGCCGCCGTGGTCGAGGTCTCCGGGAGGACGCGTCACCCGGCGACGATACCTCCGGCCCGACAGGGCGCGGGGACAACGCACCGCGGGGGCCGGTCCGTGCGGACGGACCGGCCCCCGCGGGCATCGAGCTCACCTCCCGGCCGGGAGGTCACCGCCGAGCGGTGTGGGCGGCTCAGTGCATGACCGCCATGGCGAGCGCGCGGCGGGCACGCCGTGAGGCGCGCTCGGCGCGGCGCTGCATCCGGCGGGCGGCCACCACGCGCAGGGCGTGGCGCTCGCGGTCCGCCTCGTGCAGCCGCTCCTGCATATGCGCACGAGCCATGGCTTCTGGGATGAGTTGCATCTCGCGGGTCCTGTTCTGACGCGAGTCGTTCGCGCCGGTGGTGGTGACGTCTTCGGTGGCGGAGCCTGCGGGCTCGCTGGGGACGGACGGCTTCATCGGGGCCTGCTTCTGGGGGTCGTGCGTAAGGGGGCGATCGATCGTTCCTGGGATGTTCATGCCGCAACCGGGTTCTTGCGCGGACGGCCACGGGGCCGCTTCCGGGCGACGACGACACCCTGGACGAACAGCTCTCCGCCCCAGACACCCCAGGGCTCGCGCCGCTCCTTGGCGCCCGCGAGGCAGGCTTCCATCAGCGGGCAGGTGCGGCACAGGGACTTGGCGTACTCCACGTCCGCCGGCGACTCGGCGAAGAAGACCTCCGGGTCGTAGGAGCGGCAGGGGACGGGCACGCCGAGGTTCTCGATGGCGTCGTCGAGCGCGGTGAGCGCGGTGAGGGGGATCAAGGCGGGGTCCTCCGTGAGACCGGGCTTGGGGATCGTGTCGGAAGGCGGTACGGACGGGGCGTGCGCTTCGAGTTGCACGGTGGGTGTTTCCTCGTCTGGTCGGTCCGGCCGGGTCGGCCGGGTGTCGGCTGGGTACCGGGTTCTTTTCTTGTCCCGAGGCCCCTTCGGTCCGTCGTCCCCGTTCGGGGAAAACAGAAGGGCCGCGGATCCCGGGTGGGGTTCCGCGGCCCTGAAGGCGCCGGCCTGATCGACGATCAGGCTGGATCACTCCAGGGTTCTGGCCCACGGAAGGCCCACATCTGGTGGTGGTGCGTCGTCTGCTTCCGGATACCGGCACCGGCCGCCGTAAAGGCATAGGCGCGGGCCTGTGCCACTACTGCTTCCAGTGCCTCGGTCGGTCGCTCATTGCCCTCGCGGACAGGGAGGCCCGCGAGAGACAGGGAGGACGCCGGACGCGCGGCGCGAACGCCGGACACACCGGTGCCCTGGTCCGAGACGCCGAGCATGCACAGGGAAGCGACCGAGCGATCGGTCATTTTGGCGGTGCTGAAGAAGCTGCTCTTGATGCTGATCACTGGGCTCGCCTCCTCTCGGCGTCTGGGGGACTGGGGTGAACCAGTCCGTACGGATATGCAAGTACAACACGGAATCAGGGCCTCAGGAAGGCCGCTGTCCCCGTGACCAAGAACCTATGGGGATTGCCGGGGCATGCGCAAACTATTTTTTCGACGAGTTCGCATCAGTTGTCGATCTCTTCGTCCGGAGGCTCCTGGCCTGCGCAGATGGCGAGAACATCGGCCCCGTGGCGCCGCAGCTTGCGCGTGCCGACGCCGGGGATGCGTGCCAGCTCGCGCGCGTCCTCGGGCGCGGTCTCGGCGATCGCCATCAGCGTCCTGTCGGTGAAGACGCAGAAGGCGGGCTGCCCGCTGAGCCGCGCCTGCTCCTCCCGCCACTCGCGCAGCCGCTCGTACAGGCCCTCGTCCATGTCGGAGGGGCAGTCGTCGCAGCGCATCAGCTTCATCTCGCCGGCGTCGGTGAGGGTGCGGCCGCAGACCCGGCACCGGGCCGGGACGCGCTGGGTACGCCGGAGGACGGCGCCCGCCGTACGGGCCGCACCCGCGGCCGGGGCGGTCCCCCGCTCGATCCCCCCGACGGCACCCGCGGCGCCCTGCCCGGTCGCGCCGGCCGTGCCCGGACGCAGTCCGTCCAGGAAGCGGCTCGGGCGGCGGCTGGGGCGCCCGCCGGGTGTGCGGGTCAGCGACCAGGAGACGAGCAGCCGCTCGCGGGCGCGGGTGACGCCCACGTAGAGCAGCCGGCGCTCCTCCTCGATCTGCTCGTCGGTTCTGGCGTAGGTGATCGGCATCATGCCCTCGGCGACGCCGACCAGGAAGACGGCGTCCCACTCCAGGCCCTTGGCCGAGTGCAGGGAGGCCAGGGTGACGCCCTCGACGGTGGGGGCGTGCTGGGCGTTGGCGCGCTCGTCCAGCTCGGCCACCAGGTCGCTCAGTGTGGCGCCGGGGCGAGCCGCGGCGAAGTCCCGCGCGAGGTTCACCAGCGCGGCCAGCGACTCCCAGCTCTCCCTGACGGCGCCCGAGCCGGCCGGGGGCTGCAGGGTCCAGCCCTCCCCGGACAGCACGGCCCGCACCTGCGAGGGCAGGTCGACGGTGTCGTCGAGGAGGGCGTCGTTGCCGCCGAAGCGGGCGGCGGCCCGCAGGGCGATACCGGCCTTGCGCACCTCGGGGCGGTCGAAGAAGCGCTCGGCACCGCGCAGCTGGTAGGGCACCCCGGCGTCCGCGAGGGCCTGCTCGTATGTCTCCGACTGGGCGTTCGTACGGAAGAGGATCGCGATCCCGCTCGCCGGGACGCCGGAGGCGATGAGGTCGCGGATGCGGCGGGCCGCGCCCTCGGCCTCGGCGGGCTCGTCCGCGTACGCCGTGTACTCCGGCTCGGGGCCCGCGGGACGCTGTGAGACCAGTTCCAGCCGGTGGTCGGCGGCGCGGCCCCGGGCCAGCGCCAGCAGTCCGTTGGCGAGGTGGACCACCTGGGGGGTGGAGCGGTAGTCGCGGACCAGTTTGACGACGGTGGCGCCGGGGTGACGGACACGGAAGTCGAGCAGATGGTCGGGGGTTGCTCCCGTGAACGAATAAATCGTCTGGCTGGCGTCGCCGACCACGCACAGGCTGTCCCGCTCCCCCAGCCACAGCTCCAGCAGGCGCTGCTGGAGCGGGCTGACGTCCTGGTACTCGTCCACCACGAAGTGCTGGTACTGGGCGCGGATCTGTTCGGCGACGTCACGCCGGTCCTGGAGGATGGCGACGGTGAGCAGCAGGACGTCCTCGAAGTCGATGACCGAGCGGTCGCGCTTGAGGTCCTCGTAGACCGAGTACAGCTGGGCGAGCTCGGCGACGTCGCGCGGGGTGTCGCGGCCGGCCTTCGCGGCTGCGAGGGCGTAGTCGGCCGGGACGGTCTGGGTGACCTTGGCCCATTCGATCTCCGCGGCGGCGTCGCGCAGCTCGCCCCGGTCCAGCCGGACGCGGCAGGCGGCGGCCGCGTCCGCGACGAGCTGGATCTTGCGGTCGACGAGGCGGGGCATGCTGCCGCCGATCGCTTTCGGCCAGAAGTACTGCAACTGCCGCAGCGCGGCGGAGTGGAAGGTGCGCGCCTGGACGCCCTGGGCGCCGAGCTGGCGGAGCCGGCCGCGCATCTCACCCGCGGCGCGGTTGGTGAAGGTGACGGCGAGCACGGTCGAGGGCTGGAGGATGCCCGCGCGCACCCCGTAGGCGATCCGGTGGGTGATCGCCCGGGTCTTTCCGGTACCGGCGCCCGCCAGTACGCACACCGGACCGTGCAGCGCGGTGGCCACCTCGCGCTGCTCGGGGTCGAGCCCTTCGAGCACCGCGTCGGCAGAGTCCGGTACCTGCGGGAAGAGGGTGGAGTGCGTTGCTGCTGTCACACCGCCATGCTGCCAGGTCGCGGGAGACGGGTGAGCCGGTTGTCCACAGGCAGCCCCTTGCAGTCGTACTGATGCGACCGGTGTCACCCTGCTGCGACCGGTGTCACGCCGAGGCGCCGCGCGCTCCGTCCCGATACCCCCGGTGGGAATGCCCGGTGTGCGGCGCGCGTTCCCCCACTGCGACGATGACGTCCCCGACCCGCCGAAGGAGCACGAGAGACATGCCGGGCACTGTGACGATGTACAGCACCACGTGGTGCGGCTACTGCCGCCGTCTGAAGGGCCAGATGGACCGCGAAGGCATCGCGTACACCGAGATCAACATCGAGCATGACCCGGAGTCCGCGGCCTTCGTCGAGAAGGCGAACGGCGGCAACCAGACGGTGCCGACCGTGCTCTTCGAGGACGGCTCGACGCTGACGAACCCGTCGCTGGCGCAGGTCAAGCAGAAGATCGGCGTCTGAGCCCGGTCGGTGTTCCCCGCGCCTGCCGGGCGCGGAGCCGGAGCGCACGAGCGCGCCGGAAGGCGGTCCCCGAGTTCGTCGGGGGCCGCCTTCTCGTATTTCGCGCGGTGCCCGCGGTCAGACGACGCTCCTGGTCGGCAGGGGCTTGCCGTACCAGAGTTCGATGAGGCGGGCCGCGATGGAGATGCCGTAGGGCGGCAGGACCTCGCCGGACTCGAAGGCCGTGCGCAGTTCCTCGCGGGAGAACCAGCGGGCCTCGTGGATCTCCTCGCCGTCGACATCGATCTCGGTCGAGGTGGCGTGGGCCATGAAGCCCAGCATGAGGCTGGAGGGGAAGGGCCACGGCTGGCTGGCGACGTACTCGACCTGGCCGACGGCGACGCCGACCTCCTCGTGGACCTCGCGGCGCACCGACTGCTCGATGGACTCGCCTGGCTCGACGAACCCGGCGAGCGTCGAGAAGCGGCCCTCGGGCCAGTGCACCTGGCGGCCGAGGAGGATGCGGTCCTCGTCGTCGGTGACCGCCATGATCACCGCCGGGTCGGTGCGCGGGTAGTGCTCGGCGCCGCAGGCCGGGCAGCGGCGGATGTGGCCGGCCGCGGCGATCACGGTGCGCTCCCCGCAGCGGGAGCAGAAGCGGTGCAGCCGCTGCCAGTTCTCCAGGGCCACCGCGTGCACCAGCAGGCCGGCGTCCCGGGGCGACAGCAGCAGGCCCGCCTCGCGCAGGCCCGCAGGGCGCGCGGACTGGTCCATGCGGCCGGGCAGCGAGTCCTTCTGGAGGGCGAAGTAGCTGACGCCGTCCTCATCGGTGCCGAGGAAGTAGCGGTGCGCCTCGGTGAGGGGGGCCTCGAAGGACGGGGTCATCACCAGCTCGGTGCGGCCGTCGGGCGTCTCGTCGATCAGCGCCTGACCGCCGGAGACCACGAAGCAGCGGGTCGTGGGGTGGCTCCACGCCGCGGCGAGCCATGCCTCGTCGAGCCGGTGGTGGGCGGCCCGGTCGATGCCGCTGGGCGCGGTGAGCGAGATGGGTCGGTCTGCGGTGTGGTCGGTCCAGGTGGTCACGGGTGCTTCCAACTCCCCCGGTGCAACGGTTGATTCGGCGGCGGTTCAGCGGGACGGACGGCAGGAGGGGACCGGTCCGGCGGGGCCCTCGGAGCGCGGGGCGGCGCTTCCAGTGTGCCCCGCGCGCGGCGAGGTGCCGGACGGCGGCGGCAGGTCAGGGCACATCGCGCCAGTGCTCGGCGAGGTCACCCCACAGATACGCGCTGGTCTCGACGCCCTTGAACAGGAGGTCGAGCTCGACCTTCTCGTCGGGGGCGTGCCAGCCGTCGGACGGGACGGAGATGCCCAGGAAGAGGACGGGTGCGCCGAGCACCTCCTGGAGGTCGGCGGCCGGTCCCGAGCCGCCCTCGCGGGTGAAGCGGACCGGAGTGCCGAAGGACCGCTCCATGGCGCGGACGACGGACCTCAGGGCCGGGTGGTCCAGCGGGGTCAGACAGGGACGCGTGGCCGCGCCGAACACCGTCTCGTGTCGGATCCCCTCGGGCACCTGTTCGCCGATCCAGGCGCGGACGGCCTTCTCGACGTGGTCGGGGTCCTGCCCGGCGACCAGGCGGAACGACAGCTTCACCATCGCGTCGGACGGGATGACCGTCTTGCTGCCGGGGCCCTGGTAGCCGCCGCCGATGCCGTTGACCTCGGCGGTGGGGCGGGCCCAGATGCGCTCCAGCGTGGTGTGCCCGGCCTCGCCGTGGGTGGCGTACGACTTGGCGGTGCGCAGCCACCGCTCCTCGTCGAAGGGCAGCTCGGCGAAGAGTTCGCGTTCGCGGTCGGTCAGCTCGACCACGCCGTCGTAGAAGCCGGGGACGGCCACGCGCGCGTGCTCGTCGTGCAGGGCGGCCACGAGACGGGCGGCGGCGGTCGCCGGGTTCGGCACGGCGCCGCCGAAGGAACCGGAGTGGATGTCCTGGTCCGGGCCGTAGAGCCGGATCTCGCACTCGGCGAGCCCGCGCATGCCGGTGCACACCGTGGGCGTGTCCTCGGACCACATGCCGGTGTCGGAGACGATCACGGTGTCGGCGGCGAGCCGGTCGGCCCGCTCCTCGACCAGTGCCCGGAAATGCGGGGAGCCGGACTCCTCCTCGCCCTCGATCAGCAGCTTGAGGTGGACGGCCGGGGCGGTGGCGCCGGTGGCCGCGAGGTGGGCGCGCACCCCGAGTGTGTGGAAGAACACCTGGCCCTTGTCGTCGGCCGCCCCGCGCGCGTAGAGCCGGTTGTCCCGGACGACCGGCTCGAAGGGCTCGCTGTGCCAGCCGTCCTCGCGGGCGGCGGGCTGTACGTCGTGGTGTCCGTAGACCAGGACCGTGGGAGCGCCGGGGTCGGCGGCGGGCCACTCGGCGAAGACGGCCGGGGCACCCGGTGTCGGCCAGACCTCGGCGGTGGGGAAGCCGGTGTCCCGGAGCTTGGCGGCGAGCCAGTCGGCGCTGCGCCGTACATCGGGCGCGTGGTCGGGCTGGGCCGACACGGAGGGGATGCGCAGCCACTCGGCGAGGTCGTCGAGGAAGGCGGTGCGGTGCTGCTCGATGTACGTACGGACGACGCTGTCCGGGGTCTGGCTCATGCTCCCGAGCCTATCGGCACGCGGTGACAGCCCGTTCGGGCGGTTCGTCACACTGCGCCGGGGCCCCGGTGCCGGTGCGCCTGCCCGTCCTCGCAGCCGTCCGCCTGCCCGTTCGCGGGCTCGTCCAGCAGGAGCCGTTCCAGCGCGGCCCGGTCCGGCAGGTTCCGCGGTCTGACCACCTCGCCGCTGCGGACGTACACGAACGCGGCTCCGACCCGCTCCAGCGGCAGGCCGTGCCGCTCGGCCCAGGCCAGCCGGTACACGGCGAGCTGGAGCGGGTCCGCGGTGTGCGAGTGGTGCGTCTTCCAGTCCACGATCTCGTACGCCGTCGCCTCGCCGTCGCCCTCCTTGTAGACGGCGTCGATCCGGCCGCGGACGACCCGGCCGGCTATCTCCAGCTGGAAGGGGGCCTCGACACGATGGGGGGTGCGGTGGGCGTACTCGGTGCGTTCGAAGGCTTCCTTGAGGGCTTCCAGATCGTGTTCGTCGGCGATCTCGGCGTCGTCCGCGCCGGGCAGTTCTTCGGGCTCCAGCAGGGGCAGCGTGAGCGCTTCGAAGCGGGTCTCGATCCACGCGTGGAAGCGGGTGCCCCGGCGTGCGGCGGGTTGCGGGGGGCGCGGCATGGGGCGCGCGAGTTCCGCCGCGAAGGCGTCCGGGTCGGCCGCCAGGCGCAGCAGCTGTGTGGCGGTCAGGGTCGTCGGCAGGAGGACGTCGGTGACGCTCTGCCGGGAACGCCGCAGCTCTCCGGCGAGCGCGTCGAGGTCGCGGTCCCAGGAGGCGATGGTGCGGGCCTCCTCCGGGGTGAGGCGCCGGGGCTGCGGGGGGCTCCCCTGGCCCGGGAAGGCTTCGGGGGCCGGTGCGGCGGCCGGCCGCGGGGGCGACGGCGGTGCGGCGATGTGCCCGTCCACCGGTGTGACCTGGTGCGGGACGGCGGGGCGGGCCGTGCTCCAGGAGTCCCGGCCACCGGTGTCACCGGTGTCGCCGGGATCGCTGGGGTCCCCGGGCAGCCCGTGGCCGCCGGGGGCGTCCGCCGGGGGCACGTCCTCCTCGTAGGGCGGTTCGTCGTCGTAGGACGATTCGTCGTAGGGCGGCTCGTCGTAGGGCGGTTCGTCGTCGTCCGGGGGTGGGGGCCAGTCCGGGTCGTCGTGGGAGTCCGGGTCGTGTACGGCGGCGGGCGTGAGGGCCGGCCCTCCGTGGGCACCGTCCGTGCGGGGGCCGTCCGCGGCGGCGAGGCCGGCGAGACCCTCCAAGTGGGCCAGTACGGTCGCCGCGGCGGCCCGGCGGCGGGCCAGGGCCGTCTCGTCCAGCGGCAGGGGCCATGCCTGGTCGGCACCACCCTGGTGCAGCGCGGGGTTCTCCTCGTCCTCCCCCGGCTTCTCCGCCCAGACCTCGATCTCGCCGTGTCCGGCCGCGCAGTGGTCGTACAGCGCCTCCAGGAAAGCGGAGGGACCGCGGGGCTTCTTCTGGCTCGGTCCCCACCAGTGGCCGGAGCCGAGCAGCAGGGAGCGGGGCCGCGTGAAGGTGACGTAGCCGAGGCGCAGCTCCTCGGTGTGCTGGTGGTCCTTCATGGCCTCGTGGAAGGACTTCATGGACCGCGCGTCCCAGTCGTCCACGTCGGGCAGGGTGGCGGCGTCGCCGCGCAGGGCGTGCGGCAGCACCTTGCCCTGGCTGGTCCACTTCTCCCGGCCCTGGCTGCTGGGGAAGGCGCCGGTGACCAGGCCGGGGACCGCCACGACGTCCCACTCCAGGCCCTTGGACCGGTGGGCGGTGAGCACTTTGACGGTGTTCTCGCCGCCGGGCAGCGTGTTGTCGAGGCCCTTCTCGTACTGGGCGGCGGTGCGCAGGAAGCCGAGGAAGGCCAGCAGGGTGGCCTCGCTCTCCTGCGCGGCGAAGGAGGCGGCGACGTCCAGGAAGTTCGAGAGGGTCTCGCGGCGGCGGGCGGCCAGCGCGTGCGGGGACGCCGACAGCTCCACCTCCAGGCCGGTGACGGCCAGCACTCGGTGCAGGACGTCCATCAGCGGGTCGGACAGGGAGCGGCGCAGGTCGCGCAGTTCGGCGGCGAGCCGGGCGAAGCGCACGCGCGCGTCCGGCGAGAACGGCAGCTCGTCGTCCCGGCCGTCCGGGGAGCCCTCCAGGAACGTGTCGAGCGCGTCGGCCAGGGAGACCACCTCGGCCGGGTCGACGCCTTCGACCGCCTCGGCGAGCCTGCGGTCCGGGTCGTCGTCGGCGTCCCCGCGCGCGTGGGCGACGAGCAGCCTCGCCCGGCGGCCGAGGAGGGCGAGGTCGCGCGGGCCGATCCGCCAGCGCGGGCCGGTCAGCAGCCGCACCAGGGAGGCGTTGGCCCCCGGGTCCTGGAGCACTTCGCACACGGCGACGAGGTCGGCGATCTCGGGCAGATGGAGCAGCCCGGACAGGCCGACCACCTCGACCGGGACGTCGCGGGCGACCAGGGCGCCCTGGATCTCGGCGAAGTCGGTGGCCGTACGGCACAGCACGGCGATCTCGCCGGGGGCCTTACCGGTGCGCACCAGATGGGCGATCGAGTCGGCGAGCCAGGCGATCTCCTCGGCGTGGGTGGCCAGCAGGGCGCAGCGGACCAGGCCGTCGCGTTCGGCGCCGGGGGCCGGGCGGAGGGCTTCCACGCCCGCGTGCATGGCGCGCAGGGGCGCGGCGAGGCCGTTGGCGAGGTCGAGGAGGCGTCCGCCGCTGCGCCGGTTCTCGCTGAGGGCCTGCCGGGCGGCGGGCCGGCCGTCGGCGCGGGTGAAGTGCTCGGGGAAGTCGTCGAGGTTGGCGACGGAGGCTCCGCGCCAGCCGTAGATCGCCTGGCAGGGGTCGCCGACGGCGGTCACGGGGTGGCCGGTGCCCTCGCCGAACAGGCCGGCCAGCAGGATGCGCTGGGCGACCGAGGTGTCCTGGTACTCGTCCAGGAGGACCACCCGGAACTCCTCGCGCAGGGCCCGGCCGACCTCCGGGAGGCCGGCGAGCCGCGCGGCCAGGGCGATCTGGTCGCCGAAGTCGAGCAGGTCGCGCTCGCGTTTGGCGGCCCGGTAGCGCCCCACCAGCTCGGCCAGGTCGCGGCGGGCCGCGGCGGTCTCGGGGACCTTGCGCAGGTCGGCGTTGGTGAGCCTGGTGTCCTGGAGGGTGTGCAGCAGCTCCGCGTCCCAGGCGCGCAGGTCCTCGGGGCGTACGAGGTGTTCGGCCAGCTCGCCGTCGAGGGCGAGGAGGTCTCCCACCAGGTCGGGGAAGGAGCGGGTCAGGGCCGGATAGGGGCCGGACGCCTCGCGCAGCACCCGGGCGGCGAGCTGGAAGCGGCCGGCGTCGGCGAGCAGGCGTGTGGTGGGCTCCAGGCCGATGCGCAGGCCGTGGTCGGTCAGGAGGCGGCCGGCGAAGGCGTGGTAGGTGGAGATCACCGGTTCGCCCGGCGGGTGGTCCGGGTCGATGGTGTCGGGGTCGGTGACACCGGCCCGGACGAGTGCCTTGCGGACGCGCTCGGCCAGCTCGCCGGCGGCCTTGTTGGTGAAGGTGAGGCCGAGCACCTGTTCGGGGGCGACCTGGCCGGTGCCCACCAGCCAGACCACGCGGGCGGCCATGACGGTGGTCTTGCCCGATCCGGCTCCGGCCACGATCACCTGCGGGGCGGGCGGCGCGATGACGCAGGCCGTCTGCTCCGGGGTGAAGGGGATCCCGAGGAGTTCCTTGAGCTGCTCGGGATCGGTGATTCGGGCGGGCACGTCGAAGAGGCTAGCGGCGGCCACTGACAATCGTGGCCGCGGCCGCCTTCACGGGCAGGAGAACCGCAGGTCGGACCCGGTGGTGCGATACGTCACCCGGGCGCGGGGGAACATGTCGGCCGGGCGGGAAGCACCGGGCAGGCGCGGTGCGTCGAGCGAGCGAGGTGCGCCGGGCGGGCGGGTCGTCCGGCTCACTCGACGACGTGGCGGCCCTCCGGGCGGGCGCTGCACGAGGCCCGGAAGGCGCAGTGCGCGCAGTGCTGGCCGGTCGTCGGGGTGAAGCGCTCGTCGAGCACCTTCCCGGCGGCGGTGGCCAGCAGGTCGCCGACCCACTCCCCCTCCAGCGGCTCCTGGGCCTGCACCTTGGGCAGGGTCTCCCCGCCGTCCCGCTTGGCCGCGCCCTGGCGCAGCTGGACCAGTTCGGCGCCGCCGGGCTCGGGCCGGGTGCCGTCGAAGGCGTCGTCCACGGCGCCCTCGCGGACGGCGAGCTGGTAGACGGCGAGCTGGGGGTGGCGGGCCACCTCGGCTCCGGTGGGCGCCTGCTTGCCGGTCTTGAAGTCGACGACGTAGGCACGGCCGTCCCGGTCGGCCTCCACCCGGTCCATGGAGCCGCGGATGCGCACCTGGTGGTCGCCCGCGCCGAGCGTCACGTCGAAACCGTGCTCACTGGCCACCGGGGTGCGTCCGGCGCGGTCCAGGACGTGCCACCTCAGGAAGCGTTCGAGCGCCACGCGCGCGTTGTCGCGTTCCTGCTGCGACTTCCAGGGGGCGTCGAAGGCGAGGGCGTTCCAGACGGTCTCCAGGCGTTCCATCAGGACGGCGAGGTCGGCGGGCGTGCGGCCGGAGGCGACCTCGTCGGCCAGGACGTGCACGACGTTGCCGAATCCCTGGGCGGCGCTGGCCGGTGCGTCGGCCTTCACCTCGCGGCCCAGGAACCACTGGAGGGCGCAGGTGTTGGCGAGCTGGTCGAGGGCGCTGCCGGAGAGCACGACCGGCTGGTCGCGGTCGCGCAGCGGCACCTTGCTCACGGTCGGCTCGGCCATGCCCCACCAGCGGTAGGGGTGCGCGGAGGGGACCAGCGGGCGGCCGTCCTCGTCGCTGAGGGCGGCGAGCCGGGCCAGGCGGTGCGCGGCGGCCTCCCTGAGGGCGTCGGACACGCGCGGGTCGACGGTGGTGGCGCGCAGTTCGGCGACCAGGGCCGCCACGGAAAGGGGGCGGCGGGGGCGGCCGGTGACGTCCTTGGGTTCCACGCCGAGTTCGGTCAGGAAGCGGGAGGGCTGGTCGCCGTCGTCGGCGGGTGCCTTCACCGCGGTCACCACGAGCCGTTCACGCGCGCGCGTGGCGGCCACGTAGAAGAGGCGGCGCTCCTCCGCCAGCAGGGCGCCCGGGGGAAGCGGCGCGGCGAGGCCGTCGCGCCCGATGCGGTCGGCCTCCAGCAGGGAGCCGCGGCGCCGCAGGTCCGGCCACAGCCCCTCCTGGACACCCGCGACGACGACCAGACGCCACTGGAGGCCCTTGGATCGGTGCGCCGTCATCAGACGCACCGCGTCGGGGCGTACGGCACGCCGGGTGAGCGTGTCGGCGGCGATGTCCTGGGCGTCGATCTCCTCCAGGAAGTTCAGCGCGCCCCGGCCGCCGGTGCGCTCCTCCGCGCGCGCGGCGGTCGCGAACAGCGCGCAGACGGCGTCCAGGTCCCGGTCGGCGTTGCGTCCCGCGGCGCCGCCGCGCCGGGCGGCCCGCTCCAGCCGCGTGGGCCACGGTGTGCCCTCCCACAGGTCCCACAGGGCCTCCTCGGCGGTGCCGCCGCCCGCGAGGCGCTCCCTGGCCTTCCTGAGCAGCGCGCCCAGGCGCTGGGCGCCACGCGCGTACGCGGGGTCGTGCGTCACCAGGCGCTCCGGTTCGGCCAGGGCGCGGGCGAGCAGTTCGTCGGAGGGCGGCGGCAGGTGGTGGCCCGCGGCCCGTTCCTCGTCGCGCAGCGCGCGGCCGAGGCGGCGCAGGTCGGCGGTGTCCATGCCTGCGAGCGGCGAGGCGAGCAGGGTCAGCGCGGTCTCGGTGTCCAGCCAGCAGGGCCCCGGACCGTCCTCGTCCTGCTCGCCGTCCGCCCGGCTCCGCTCGCCGTCCCGGGCCCGGTCGTGCTCCCCTGCCGGGGCGCGGCCGGGCTCTGGCCGGGCCGGGTCCGGGCGGGTCGCCGCCTCGGCCGTCGCCACCGCGCGCAGTGCGGTGAGCAGCGGGGCGACCGCCGGTTCATGGCGCAGCGGGAGGTCGTCGCCGTCGACCTCCAGGGGCACACCGGCGGCCGTCAGGGCGCGGCGCAGGGTCGGTATGGCGCGGGCGCCGGCGCGTACGAGGACGGCCATGTCGCTCCACGGGACGCCGTCCTCCAGGTGGGCGCGGCGCAGGATGTCGGCGATGTTGTCCACCTCGGTGCCCGCGGTCGGGTACGTGTGGACCTCGACGCGCCCGCCCTCGTGGACGGGGATCAGTTCCCGGTGGGCGCGGACCTTGTCGGCGGGGAGCCGGGTGAGGGGCATACGGCGGGTGAGCAGGCGGGTCGCGGTGAGCAGCGCGTCGGCGGAGCGGCGGGAGGTGCGCAGCACGGCGACGGGCGCCGGGCTGCCGTCCGCGCGCGGGAAGGTGTCGGGGAAGTCGAGGATGCCGTTCACGTCGGCGCCGCGGAACGCGTAGATCGACTGGTCGGGGTCGCCGAAGGCGAGCAGGGTCCGGCCGCCCCCCGCCAGGGCGTGCAGCAGCCGCACCTGGGCCGGATCGGTGTCCTGGTACTCGTCGACGTAGACGACGTCGTACTGGCCGGCGAGCTGCCCGGCGACGTCGGGGCGGCCGGCGAGGAGGACCGCGCGGTGGACGAGTTCGGCGTAGTCGAGGACGCCCTGGAGGTCGAGGACGTCGAGGTACTCGGCGAGGAAGGCGGCCGCGGCCTGCCAGTCGGGGCGGCCGGTGCGGCGCGCGAACGCCGCCAGGGCGTCGGGGCCGAGGCCCAGTTCGCGGCTGCGGGCGAGGACGGCGCGGACCTCGTCGGCGAACCCGCGGGTGGTCAGGCAGGCGCGCAGTTCGTCGGGCCAGCGCACATGGGCGAGGCCCAGCCGCTCCAGGTCGACCTGTCCGGCCAGGAGGTCGCGGACGGTCACGTCCTGCTCGGGTCCGGACAGCAGCCGCAGCGGCTCGGCGAACAGATCGCTGTCCTGGTGGGCGCGGACGAGGGCGTAGCAGAACGAGTGGAAGGTGGTCGCCCGGGGCGCGCGGGCGGCTCCGGTGCGCTGCGCCATGCGGTCGCGCAGTTCCACGGCGGCCTTGCGGCTGAAGGTCAGGACCAGGACGCGTTCGGGGTCCTGGCCGCGGGCGATCCGCGCGGCGACGGACTCCACCAGGGTGGTGGTCTTGCCGGTACCCGGGCCGGCCAGGACGAGCAGCGGGCCGCTCCCGTGGTCAACCACGGCACGCTGGGCGGCGTCCAGACGAGGGGGATCCGGTCGCGTGGGCGGGGTACGCACCAGTCGGTGAGCGCCACGGTTCCCCTGCCGCACCTGGGGGTGCGGCAGGCGCCTGGTGGAGGAAGAGGAGCTCACGTGGTTCGCCGGTCCTGGTGGGTGTGCTGGGTGGTGTCGCGGACGGCGCGGGGCGCCGTGGCCGCGGGTGCGGCCCGCCGGTCGTGGCGGGCGGTGGCCTCGGGGTGAGGGGGACGCGCTGGGGCGACGCTACGCCCGCCGCCGCCCTGGAGGCCGGGCTTCCGTTTCTCCCCGTACGCCTCTCCGGGCACCGCGGGCACCGCCGTCACGGGTGTCCCCCACTGCACGAACGTACGGCATTGCCCGCCGGTGCCCGGATTCGCCCGTACGGGTTCCGGGCTCCCCACGGGCGTGCCGGATGGCGGAAGCTGTCAGGTGTGACCCTGCGCACGTCCGCCGCTGTCGCCGTCCCAGCGGGCCCGCCTCATGTCGAGCCGGGGCAGGTGGCCCTCGGCCGCCCGGCCCGCCTCCCGCAGCGGTGTGCCCTCGGAGCGGTAGTGGGCGAGCGCGCGCAGTTCGTGGCCTGGGAGCAGGGTGCCGTCCGCGCGGACGACCCGCCACCAGGGGACGGCGCCGCCGTAGAGCGCCATGACGCGTCCCACCTGGCGGGGTCCGCCCTCCTCCAGCCACTCGGCGACGTCCCCGTACGTCATGACCCGGCCCGCCGGGATCCCCTCGGCCACCTCCAGGACCCGCTCGGCGTACTCGGGCAGTTCCTGCGGGCCGTCGGACCCCTCGCCGCCGGGAAAGCTCACTTCGCTCATCCCAGCCATCCTGCCGCACACCACCGACAGCGCGGCGGGGTCTCCTCGAACCGCCCGCCTCGCTCACGGGCGGCGCGTGGGGCAGACTGTCGGACCCGCATATGCACCCTGACGCCCCCGTGTGTCGGTGGGGCATGCCACCATCGTGCGGGCGGTGACCGGTGATACGAGACCAAGAAGAGACGATGAAACAGCAGGGTGTGCACCCCGACGACGCGGAGGGCACCTCTGGGGTCTCGTCGCGCCCGGACGCCGACAGCGCCGACCACGCCAGCCACGCCGACCACGCCGATCACAAGGACTCCGCCGAGGACCCCGCGAAGGGGGCGGACGCGGCGCAGGAGCGGCCCGACGAGAGCGCCGACGTGGCCCACATCGACGAACTGGAGGGTGACGAGCCGCTGCTCCCCGCGCGCGTGCACCGTCCTTCGGACCTGATGCGGCTGCTCGTGGGCGTGCTCGCCATCGCGGTCCTGCTCGCCGTCGCCGCGTTCGCGCACGGCACCACCTCCGGCCTCGAACAGGACATCAACAAGGGCACGGGCCAGGCGCCCGACCTGCTCATCAAGATCGCCGGACTGGTGTCCAGCATCGCGATCCTGCTGGTCCCGGTCGCCTTCGCGATCGAACGTCTGATCAAACGCGACGGGCTGCGGATCGCGGACGGCGTCCTCGCGGCGGTCCTGGCACACGGGGTGACGCTCGCCACCGACCTGTGGGTGGCCAAGGCCGCCCCGGGTTCGATCCAGGACGCCCTCACCCAGCCCTCCCCCGGCAATCTGCACGCGCTGACCGACCCGGTCCACGGCTATCTCGCCCCGGTCATCGCGTACATGACGGCGGTCGGCATGTCCCGCAGGCCGCGCTGGCGTTCGGTGCTGTGGATCGTGCTGCTGCTCGACGCCTTCTCCATGCTGGTCACCGGGTACACGACACCGTTCTCGATCATCCTGACGGTGCTGATCGGCTGGTCCATCGCCTACGGCACCCTGTACGCGGTCGGCTCGCCGAACGTCCGCCCCACCGGACGGACCCTGATGGCGGGGCTCCAGACCGTCGGCTTCCACCCGGTGAGCGCGGCCCGCCAGGAGGCGGCGGAGACGACCGCGGACAGCGGCGACCGCGGCCGGCGCTACTTCGTCACCCTGGAGGACGGCCCGCCGCTGGACGTCACGGTCGTCGACCGCGAACAGCAGGCGCAGGGCTTCTTCTACCGGCTGTGGCGCAACATCACCCTGCGCGGATTCGCGACCCGCAGCAGCCTCCAGTCGCTGCGCCAGGCGCTGGAGCAGGAGGCGCTCCTCGCCTACGCGGCCATCGCGGCCGGCGCCAACGCGCCCAAGCTGATCGCGACGTCCGAGCTGGGCCCCGACGCCGTGATGCTCGTCTACGAGCACACCGGCGGCCGCACCCTCGACTCGCTGCCCGACGAGGAGATCACCGACGAGCTGCTGCGCCTCGCCTGGCAGCAGGTGCGGGCCCTGCAGTCCCGCCGCATCGCGCACCGCAGGCTGTCGGGTGACGCGATCGTGGTGGATCGTTCCGGCAAGGTGATCCTGACCGACCTGCGCGGCGGGGAGATCGCCGCGGGCGATCTGCTGCTGCGCATGGACGTCGCCCAGTTGGTGACGACGCTCGGCCTGCGGGTGGGCGCCGAGCGCGCCGTCGCCTCCGCGGTGGACGTCCTGGGGCCGGACGCGGTCGCCGACTGCCTGCCCATGCTCCAGCCCATCGCCCTGACCCGCTCCACCCGCGCCACCCTGCGCCGGCTCGCGCGGGAGCGTGCGCAGCGGGAGCGCGACGCGGTCCTGGAGGCATCCAGGCAGGCCAAGCAGACCCGCCTGGAGCACGCCGCGCAGAGCGCCGACATCGGCGCTGACGCCGGTGCCCCGGCCGGCGTCGTCCTGGACAAGCCGGAGGCACCGGACCGGAACAGGCCGGACAAGAAGCAGGACAAGCAGGGCAAGAAGGCCGAGCGTGCCGAGGCGCGGGCGGAGAAGCGGGCCATCGAGGAGGCCATAGACGGGGCCCGCGAGGACGACCTGCTGACCCAGATCCGCCACCAGGTGCTGCGCATCAGGCCACAGGCCCCGGTGGAGCCGGCCCGGCTGGAGCGCGTACGGCCGCGCACCCTGATCAGCTTCATCGCCGGTGCCATCGGCGCGTACTACCTGCTGACGCAGCTCACGCACATCGAGTTCAACACGCTCTTCGCCCATGCCCAGTGGGGCTGGCTGGCGGCGGCGGTGGCGTTCTCGGCGCTCAGCTATGTGGCGGCGGCGATGGCGCTGCTGGGGTTCGTGCCGGAGCGGGTGCCGTTCGTACGGACGGTGGCCGCCCAGGTCGCCGGGTCGTTCGTGAAGATCGTGGCACCGGCCGCGGTGGGCGGTGTGGCGCTCAACACGCGCTTCTTGCAACGCGCGGGCGTGCGCCCGGGGCTCGCGGTGGCGAGTGTGGGCGCGTCCCAGCTGTTCGGGCTCGGCTGCCACATCCTGATGCTGCTGTCCTTCGGCTATCTGACCGGTACGGAGAAGACGCCGTCGCTGTCGCCGTCCCGGACGGTGATCGCCGGGCTGCTGACGGTCGCGGTGCTCGTACTGGTGGTCACCTCGGTGCCGTTCCTGCGGAAGTTCGTGGCCACGCGCGTGCGGTCGCTCTTCGCGGGGGTCGTGCCGCGCATGCTGGACGTGCTCCAGCGCCCGCAGAAGCTCGTCACCGGCATCGGCGGCATGCTGCTGCTCACCGCCTGCTTCGTGATGTGCCTGGACGCCTCCATCCGGGCGTTCGGCGACGAGTCGACCTCGCTCAGCATCGCGAGTGTGGCCGTGGTCTTCCTCGCCGGCAACGCCCTCGGCTCCGCCGCCCCGACGCCCGGCGGGGTGGGCGCGGTCGAGGCCACGCTCACCGTCGGCCTGATCGCGGTGGGGCTGCCCAAGGAGGTGGCCGCACCGGCGGTGCTGATGTTCCGGCTGCTGACGCTGTGGCTGCCGGTGCTGCCGGGGTGGCTGGCCTTCAACCATCTGACGCGCAAGGGCGCCCTGTAGGGATGACGCGCAAAGGCACCCTGTAGGGATACGGCGGGTCGCGGCCCCAGGGGTGTGCGGCGGTGCGGCGGGGCCCCGGAGAAGAGTGGGTTCCGCCGTCACGGAAGGACTTCCTCCGGTGTGTGGGCCGCACATACCCCGGACGGCACACGCCCCGCGCGGGAGTGCGCCCGCGGCATGAGGATGGAGCCATGCCGAACCCGCGCGGGCCGCGTGCTGCCGCCCTGACCGCAACCGCAGTGCTGCTGGCCGCTCTGATGGCGGGATGCGGCGACGAGAGTCCCGGGAGCGGGGACCTGACCGCCCAGAAGCTGGACTGGACGGACTGTCCGGCCCCGTCCGTGTCCGAGGGCGGCGGCACGGCACCCTCCCCGCTGCCGGACGGCGGCACCTGGCAGTGCGCCATCATGAAGGCGCCGCTGGACTGGAGCAGGCCCCGGGGGGACACGATCGGCATCGCGCTGATCCGCGCGCGGGCGGCCGGACCGGGCCGGCGCATCGGCTCACTGATCTTCAACTTCGGTGGCCCCGGCGGCTCCGGGGTGAGCACCCTGCCCTCGTTCGCGCAGGACTACGCCCCCCTGCGCGCGCGATACGACCTGGTCAGCTTCGACCCGCGCGGGGTGGGGCGCAGCGCGGGTGTCCGATGCGAGAGCGACGCCCAGCTCGACCGGTACTTCCAGCAGGACGCGACACCCGACGACGCCGCCGAGCGCGCCACGTTCCTGAAGAACACCGAGCAGTTCAACGCGGCGTGCGAGAAGAACTCCGCGCGGGTCCTGCCGCATGTGCGCACGACCGACGCGGCCCGCGACATGGACCTCATGCGGCAGGTCCTGGGCGATGCCCGGCTGCACTACTTCGGCATCTCCTACGGCACCGAACTGGGCGGCGTCTACGCCCACCTCTTCCCCGGGCACGTGGGCCGGGCCGTCCTCGACGCGGTCGTCGACCCGACGCAGACGCCCGAGCAGAGTTCGCTCGGGCAGGCCAAGGGGTTCCAGCTGGCCATGGACAACTTCGCGCACGACTGCGTCACGAAGTCCAAGTGCCCCATCGGCACCACCGCCCAGGACGTCGAGAACCGCGTCGCCGCCCTGCTCAAGAACCTCGACGCCAAGCCGATCCCCGGCATCTTCCCCCGGCTGCTGACCCAGACGGCCGCGACCAACGGCATCGCCCAGGCCCTGTACTCCAAGGACCTGTGGGGGCCGCTCACCGAGGCCCTGGAGCAGGCCTACGCCGGTGACGGCAGGATCCTCATGCTGCTGTCCGACGCGATGAACGGCCGCACCGAGAACGGCGAGTACAGCAATCTCACCGCCGCGAACGTGGCCATCAACTGCTCCGACGAGAAACAGCGCTACGACACGGCGTACGTGCAGCGCAAGCTGCCCGAGTTCCGGGCCGCCTCCCCGCTGTTCGGGGACTTCCTGGCCTGGGGCATGCTCAGTTGCGCCGACTGGCCGGTGCCCGGCGCGGCCGACCACCCGGACGTGAGCGCGCCCGGCTCGACGCCGATCCTGGTCGTGGGCAACACCGGCGACCCGGCCACGCCGTACGAGGGCGCGCGGAAGATGGTGGAGGCGCTGGGGCGGGGCGTCGGCGTGGAACTGACCTACAAGGGCCAGGGCCACGGCGCCTACAACAGCGGCGACAAGTGCGTGCAGAGCGCGGTGAACGGCTACCTGCTCGACGGCAGGGTACCGGCGGCCGGAACGGTCTGCGCCTAGCCCCCGGCCCCGGCCCCGGCCCAGAGAACCCTGGACCTCCAGGCCAAAAATCCCCAGGTCAGGGCGTTATCCACAGGCTTCCCCCGGTTGATCGCGATCCGCCTACCATGGCCTGACTGCTTCCCGCGGGCCGATCCGCGGGAGTGCGTGGGAGCGCATGGGTGCGCATGAGGGGGGATGCGGCATGGGACGTCTGGCACGGTGGGCGGCGGCGGTCGCCGCCACGGCGCTGCTGGCCGGGTGCGGCGGACCGGACGGCACGGGCGGGGACACGGGCAAGGGGCGGTCGGATCCGTCGGCCGGCGCCTCGTCACCGGGCACCGCGTCACCGCCGGGCGCGGCCCCGTCGCCGGGCGCGGCCGGGGACTCCTCGGCGCTGCCCGCCTCCCTGACGTCCCAGCAACTCGCCTGGGGCCGCTGCGGGGCCGCCGCCGGCTCCCCGGCGCCGGGCCGCGACTGGCAGTGCGCCACACTCAGGGCGCCGCTGGACTGGTCCCGCCCCGGCGGCGAGACCATCGGCCTCGCCCTGATCCGCGCCGGGGCCACCGGCGAGCGCACCGGCTCCCTGCTGTTCAACTTCGGCGGCCCCGGCGGCTCGGGCGTGCAGACGCTCCCGGCGTACGCCTCCACGGTGAGCGCCCTCCGCCAGCGGTACGACCTGGTGAGCTGGGACCCGCGCGGAGTCGGCGCCAGCGAGGGCGTCCGCTGCCGCGACGACCGCGGGATCCAGGCCGCCGAGGCCATCGACACGACGCCCGACACCCCGGCGGAGGAACAGGCGTACCTGCGGGACGCGGCCGACTTCGCCCGGGGCTGCGCCAAGGCCGCCGGAAAGCTCCTCGCGCATGTCTCGACGACCGACACGGCCCGCGACATGGACCTGATGCGGCAGGTCCTCGGCGACCGCCAAATGCACTATTTCGGCATCTCCTACGGCACCGAGCTGGGCGGCGTCTACGCCCATCTGTTCCCCGGGCACGTCGGCCGGCTCGTGCTGGACGCGGTGGTCGACCCGACGGCCGACACGGTGGGCCACGCGCTGAACCAGACCCGGGGCTTCCAGCGGGCGCTGGACGACTATCTGAAGTCCACCGGCCAGGACCCCGCGAACGGCTCACGCCAGATCGCGGACCTGCTGGCGCGGATCGACGCGAAGCCGCTGCCCACCGCGTCGGGACGCAAGCTGACGCAGACGCTCGCCCTGACCGGCATCGTCCTGCCGCTGTACAGCAGGGACAGCTGGCCGAGACTGACCGCTGCCCTCGCCGCCGCGCGGCGCGGCGACGGGACGGGGCTGCTGGCGTCGGCCGACTCCTACAACGACCGCGACGCCTCGGGGCACTACGGCACGACGACCCATGCGCAACGGGTCATATCGTGCCTGGACGACAGGCAGCGGCCCACGCCGGAGGAGGCGAAGCGGCGGCTGCCCGAGTTCGAGCGGATCTCCCCGGTGTTCGGTGCCTTCATGAGCTGGGACACGGCGGGCTGGTGCCACGACTGGCCGGTGGCCGGGCAGTACGACACCCCGCGGGTCGATGCGCCGGGCGCGGCGCCGATCCTCGTGGTCGGCAACACCGGCGACCCGGCGACCCCGTACGAGGGCGCCCGCAAGATGGCGGACGGACTCGGCAAGGGCGTCGGCGTGGAGCTGACCTGGAAGGGCGAGGGCCACGGCGCGTACGGCAGTGGCAGCGACTGCGTGGACTCGACGGTCGACGCCTATCTGCTGGACGGCACGGTGCCGAGGGACGGCACGGTCTGCTCCTGATCGCCCGGTCGGCCGGGCGGTCAGCAGGGCGGACGGCGGGCTGGACCGCGGGACGGGCGGCCGGGTGGAACGGCACGAGCCCATGGCGCCCGCCGTGGGCGGGGGCCATGGGCTCGTGCTGCCGGTCCGGTCGCCCGGAGTACGGCTCAGTAGACCGGCTTGCTCGGTTCGATCTGGTTGACCCAGCCGATCACGCCGCCGCCGACGTGCACGGCGTCCGAGAAGCCCGCGGACTTCAGCACGGCGAGGACTTCCGCACTGCGGACACCCGTCTTGCAGTTCAGGACGATCTTCTTGTCCTGCGGCAGGCCCTCCAGGGCGGTTCCCATGAGGAACTCGTTCTTCGGGATCAGCCGGGCACCCGGGATGGAGACGATCTCGAACTCGTTCGGCTCGCGCACATCGATGATCTCGATGTTCTCGCCGTCGTCGATCCACTCCTTGAGCTGCTTGGGAGTGATCGTGGAGTCGGCCGCCGCCGCCTGGGCCTCCTCGGAGACGACGCCGCAGAAGGCCTCGTAGTCGATGAGTTCCGTGACGGTCGGGTTCTCGCCGCAGACCGCGCAGTCGGGGTCCTTGCGGACCTTGACCTGGCGGTACTGCATCTCCAGGGCGTCGTAGATCATCAGCCGGCCGACCAGCGGCTCACCGATGCCGGCGAGGAGCTTGATGGCCTCGTTGACCTGGATGGAGCCGATGGACGCGCACAGCACGCCCAGCACGCCGCCCTCGGCGCAGGAGGGGACCATGCCGGGGGGCGGGGGCTCCGGGTAGAGGCAGCGGTAGCAGGGACCGTGCTCGGACCAGAACACCGAGGCCTGGCCGTCGAAGCGGTAGATCGAACCCCACACGTACGGCTTGTTCAGCAGCACGCACGCGTCGTTGACCAGGTAGCGGGTCGCGAAGTTGTCCGTGCCGTCGACGATCAGGTCGTACTGGCTGAAGATGTCCATCACGTTGTCGGCCTCGAGCCGCTCCTGGTGAAGGACCACGTTCACGTACGGGTTGATGCCCTTGACGGTGTCACGCGCGGACTCTGCCTTGGAGCGGCCGATGTCGGCCTGGCTGTGGATGACCTGGCGTTGCAGGTTCGACTCGTCGACCTCGTCGAACTCCACGATGCCGAGCGTGCCGACGCCCGCGGCGGCCATGTACATCAGCGCCGGCGAGCCCAGGCCGCCGGCGCCCACACAGAGCACCTTGGCGTTCTTCAGCCGCTTCTGCCCGTCCATCCCCACATCGGGGATGATCAGGTGGCGGGAGTACCTGCGGACCTCGTCTACGGTGAGCTCAGGAGCTGGCTCGACCAGGGGTGGCAGCGACACGGGGACTCCGTTGGTCGGTCAATCACTACGGTTGTTCTCCCCGTAACACTGCCACGGCCTTCTTCATTCCGAGACACCTGTTCCGACCAGCGAGACAATATCGTCCCAGTAGCCGGGCAGGCCCTCCCAGGGGGCCCTCCGGCCTCCGTGGTCCGTGCGGTCGGTGAACCAGATCGTGGCCGCGCCCTGCCAGCGGGCGACGCGCAGCGCCTCGTCGAGATGGCCGCGCGGGACACCGTGCACGAAGTGGCAGAAACGCTCGGGCGGATGGTCCGCGGTCCACTCGGCGGTCTGCGAGAAGCGGTAGTCGCTCCACGGCCCGTCGAAGGTCACCAACTGCTCGGCGCACTCGGCGTATCCGGGGTACGGCGGGGTGCCGTGCCCGAGGACGAGATGGGCGTCGGCGCGCAGGGCCCGCAGCGAGGTGATCGTGCGGCGGGTCTCGGGCAGCCCCGCGCGGCTCGCGGGGCAGCGGTCCAGGAGGAAGCCGTCGACCTGGTACCACTCCAGGTACCGGTGCGCGTCGGTGATCAGTTCCCCCCGGGCCCGGGTGCCCCGGAGCAGGTCGAGGCGGCCGAGGACCCGGACGCCCGCCTTGCGCAGCCGCCCGGCCGCCTCCAGGCAGCGCGGGTCGGGCCGGACGCCGGGGCCGTCGGCGACGTCGAGGACCGTCCAGTGCAGGGGCGTCCCGGGCCGGGTGAGCGCGTTCCACTCGGCGGGGGCGAGCAGGGGGTGCGCACAGCCGGGGACGCCGAGTCCTGCGCGGACGGCGGTCCGGGAGCCGCCTGCCGCGGTGCCGGTCAGATACGGCATGCGGCCTCCATCCAGATGTCGGCCAGCGACTCCTCCAGGCTGATCCGGGGGCGCCAGCCGAGCCGGTCGCGCGCGGTGCGCACATCGGCCTGCTGCCAGCCGCCGCAGCCGTCGGGGTACGGGTACGCGACCGGCGCGGGGTGGTCGGGGTCGCTGCGCGGGTGGCCGATGGTGGGCCGCAGGTGGCCGGCGGGCGGGCCGTCGAGTTCGTGGAGGGCGCCGCCGTATCCGGCCACGCGTGCCAGGACCGACGCGGCGTCGCGCAGCCGGACCGCACGGCCGGAGCCGATGTTGATGACGCCCTGGGCGGCCGAGAGGGAGGCGGCGTGCACGGCGCGGGCCACGTCGCGGACGTCGACGAAGTCGCGCTGGGCGCCGAGGCCCGCGAGCTTGAGGTCGCCGTCGCCGGACTGCATGGCACGGCGCATGGCCTCGGCGAGCCGGCCGAGCGGCGAGCCCGCCGGTGTGCCGGGACCGGCGGGCGAGAAGACGCGGAGCACCACGGCGTCCAGACCGGAGCCGAGGACGAGTTCGGTCGCGGCGAGTTTGCTGACCCCGTACGGGCCGCCGGGGCGGGGGACGGCGTCCTCGGCGGTGGAGGAACCGGGCTGGCTGGGGCCGTACTCGGCGCCGCAGCCGATCTGCACCAGGCGGGCCCCGCACCCGCTGCGGCGCAGCGCCTCGCAGACGGTGGCGACCGCGACGGTGTTGTGCCGGGTGAGTTCGCGGGCACCGCCCCGGGT
Source organism: Streptomyces sp. SAT1 (assembly GCF_001654495.1). Lineage (GTDB taxonomy): Bacteria > Actinomycetota > Actinomycetes > Streptomycetales > Streptomycetaceae > Streptomyces > Streptomyces andamanensis. The sequence goes on along the minus strand of NZ_CP015849.1, from coordinate 4,803,581 downwards.
GGCGCCCGCGCAGTTGACGACGACGCCCGGGTGGACGGCGTCGAGGAAGCGGGTGAGCGCTCCCGGGCTGCCCGTGGCGAGGTCGAAGCGGACGTCGGCGTCGTCGCCGCGGCCGAGTGCGGTGAGCTGGACGGCCGGGTCGGCGAGCAGGCGGTCGGCGACGAAGCGGCCGAGGTATCCGCCTGCTCCGATCAGCAGAACCCTCATCGGGCGGCTCCCGGGGTGTGCGCTCCGGTGGCTCCGGAAGCTCCGGACGCTCCGGATCGGGCGGTGGTCATCTGGTGTTCTCCTTCAGGGGGGTGGTGCGGTGGGCTCCGGCGGCGGGGCCGAAGGCCCGTGGTCCGCGCGGGACCGGATCCGCCTGCGGCTCCGGCCCGGGGCGGTCGCGTGTGGGGGCGCGCCGGTGGCGTACGGCGCCGATGGCCCGCCCACCGGGAGCCTGTTCGTCCGAGGACCGCACGCCCGGGGCCCGCTCGCCGCGTGCGGGCTCGCCGGGTGCGGGCTCGCCGGGTTTCCGCGCACCGGGCGCGGGTTCGCCGGGGCTCAGGTGGTGGCGGTGGCCGCGGCAGGGCGAGGGCCGCCGGGCGGCCCGTGGCCCGGGGCGGCGGGCGTCCGTCACGACTGCTTCTCCGCCTGCGCGTGGGCCGAGGCCCTGGTCAGGGTGCGAGCCGCGTGGACCAGGAGGGCGAGGGCGGCGGCTCCGCAGGCGAGGGCGGGGATGCTGCCCGTCCCCCAGGCGGTCACGAGGGTGTCGACCGGGACGGCGAGCGGATCGCAGCCGGGGAGGCGGCCGACGAAGACGCTCGCCTGGGCCGTCGCCTCCACCGTGGCCGCGGCGGCGAGGGCGACGGCCGGGGCGTGGGCGGAGCCGTGCGTGATGAGCAGCCGGGCGAGCAGCAGCAGGGCGCCCAGCGCGAGGGTCTGGACGGTCGCGGCGGGCTCGTGCAGGACCTTGCCGCAGGCGGTGAGCAGGGCGGCCAGAGCGCCCAGGAAGAGGGTGAACACGACGAGGAGCAGGGGCCGTACGGAGGCGGCGAACTCGTGCAGGCCGCGGCTGGCCGTCAGCGCGCGCCGGGCGCGTACCGCGAAGAGGTGCGCGGACCAGCACGCCGGTGCGCAGGCGAGCGCGAGCGCCAGCACGGGCACGGTCGCCAGCGGCCAGGGGCCGGTCCTGGTGCCGTCGGGCAGTCCGTCGGGACCGCCCGGGACCGCCGCGCCGAGCAGGCCGTCACCGAGGACGGCATAGGCGAGGAGCCAGTACGTCCAGGCACGGGTACCGGGGGTGCGCGGGCCGCCCCGGGGCTGCTCGCGGCTGCCGAGCGGGCCGCGGCGGAGCAGGGCGTGCACGGCCAGGGCCAGGGCCGGCAGACCGACCGCCGCCACCGCCGGACGGACCGGGCCCGTGGTCAGGCGCACTCCGGCGGCCGTCGCCGCGCACAGGACGCCGGGCAGCAGGCCGAGCAGGATCCAGCCGGCACGCGCGCGGGGCGCGGTGGCGTCCCGGGGCGGCGCGGGTGTGGCGGTGTCGCGTGCGACGCGGGCGTACATCTCCTCCGCCAGGGAGAAGACGTCGCGGTGGCGGTAGCGGGCGGCGGTGCGGTCGGTGACGCCGTGCGCCTCCAGAGCCGCGGCGATCTCCAGGGGGTCGACCGCGCGTTCGCACAGTTCGCGATGGCGGTGCAGCAGGGAGGTGACCGGGTCGGCCGCGCCTCGGCGCGGTGCGGTGGCGCGGGCCCGGTCGAGCACGGTGCCGCGTCCGCGCGCCCCGTCGCGCCCGCCGGTGCCGTCGGCCGCCGTCGGCCGCTCCGCCGGGCCCGCGCCCCAGGCGCCGGGGCTGGTCGGGGTCCTCGGGTGGTCGGATTCTCTCGGGGTGGTCATCGGGCGGCCTCCGTGGCCGGACGGCGGGTCGGGGTGCGGCCGGGGGCGGCGGCCGCCCAGCTGGGGGCGGTGCGGGCCGGTGCGGCGACGGAGGGGCCCGGGGCGGCGGTACCCGGGTGCCGGGTGGCCGGGCCGGTCCGGCGGTCGGGCGGGCCGGGGAATCCGGGCGGCCCGGCGAGGTGGGACTCGGCCGGGGCGGCGAACGGAAGGGGCGCGCCGGAGTCGTCCAGGACCACGCGCCGGACCGGACACCGGGAGACGACCTCCAGGTAAATGCTGTGAAATGCCGCGATGTTCCGCTCGACGGTGAACAGTTCGAGTGCGCGGGCGCGGGCGGCGGCGCCCAGGCGCGCACGGCGCTCGGGGTCGCGCAGCAGCGCCACGCACGCCTCACCGAGCGCCCGCGGATTGCGCGGCGGCACGACGAGTCCCGTACCGCCGATGACCTCGACGACCGCGCCGACGTCCGTGGAGACGGTCGCGCACCCGGAGAACATCGCCTCCACCAGGCCGGACGGGAAGCCCTCGACCACGCTCGACAGGACCACCACGGCGCCCGAGGCGTAGGCATCGGCGAGGGCAGGCACCTCGGGGCCGCCCACCTCCTCGAAGGCGACCGGGTTCTCGCCGACGGTGTGCGGGCCCTCGGCCTCGTACGGGAAGAGCTGGGCCGCCAGCGCCTTGCAGTGGGCCAGGTAGTCGGCGGCCTCGTGACCGTCCGGCGCCGCCGTGGCCACGATCCTCAGCCGCGCCCCCGGGTGCTCCCAGCGGACCTCCGCGAAGGCGTGCAGCAGGGACACCAGGTCCTTGGCCGGTTCGACACGGCCGGTCCACACCAGCGTGTCCGCGCCGTGCGCCCGCGTGCGAGCCCCGGCGCCTCCGCTCCCGCCGGTCCCACCAACCCCACGAGCCCCACTGGCCCCTGCGCCCCCACCGGCCTCGCCCGCCTCGGCGAACGGCGTGGCGTCCATGCCGGGAGGGACGGTGCGCAGCCTGGCGCGGTCGGCGCCGCAGCGCTCCTGCCAGCGGCGGGTGTGGGCGTTGCCGTGGGTGATGACGGCGGCCTGCCGGTAGACCTCGGCGGCGAGCCGGGCGTGAAAGGCGGCGAGCAGGGACCGCACGGCCGGGGCGGTGCGGGCGGCGGTGGCGGCCAGGTGGTGCGCCCGCAGCGGCGCGCCGTACTCGGTGACCAGGAGGGGGACGTCGCAGAAGTGGCGCGCGAGCAGTCCGGGCAGGGCCGCGGTGCCTCCGCCCGCGGTGTGGCAGAGGTCGGCGGCACCGAGGCCGTCGTCCCCGTACCAGTCCAGGGTCAGGGGGCGCAGGGCGTGTTCCAGGTGCACGGCCACACCGAGGAGATCCGGTACGCGCGCCTCACGCGCCTCGCGGTGGGCGCCGGGCGCGCGGCAGGCGTGTTCCAGCGCGCGGACAGCGCTCTCCGAGCGCAGCGCGCCCGCCAGGCCGCCGCCCGTGTCGCGGGCGAGTTCCGCGAGGCCGTACAACGCGTAGGCGAAACGGTCCGCCTCGTCGTCCGAGCGACCGGCCGGACCCGTCCCGTCCTGTCCGGCCCACACCGCTCGGCCGCCCCGCGCACCCCATGCGGCCGGTGCGCCCTGCCCGGCCCGCCCGGTCCGCCCGACCCGTCCTGTCTGCCCGGCCCGCCCTGTCTGTCCGGCCGTCCCCGTCGCGCACAGCACGGCCGCCAGTTCCCCGTAGTACTCGGCGAAGCGGCGGCGCGCCCGGCGTCCGTGGCGCGCGCCGGTGTCCTCGGTCCCCCACAGGGGCGCCGTACGGACCCGGCCGACCTGCCGGGGCAGCGGGACCCAGCCGTCCTCCTCCTGCCGTCGGCTGCGGCTGAGCGCGTAGAGGTCGAACTCGTGCTGCCCGAGCCCGCGCACGAGCCGTTCGCACCAGAGCGTGCCGTCCCCGCTCGCATACGGGTAGCCGCCCTCCGTCACCAGTCCGATGCGCACGCGTGCACCCCCGTTCTCTCCCGTGTGGAGAGCCGCCGTCGCACCGGCGGCTCGCAGCGGGAAGAACGTATGCGGACAGGCCGGTGGCGCGACGGACGGTTGTCCGTCGCGCCACCGGAAGGGGTGAACGGGCGTAACTTTCCCGGGCGGACGGCGTTCTGTCGCACCGGGGGATCACTCGGCTACGCGGTGTCAGGCCATGGCCAGCTCTCGGCGGGCGGCGCGGCGCCGGGCGGCGGCCTCCGGGTCGAGCGCCGGTACGGCGGCCAGGAGCTGCCTGGTGTAGGGGTCCCGGGGCGCGTCGTACACCTCGGCGGCCGGGCCCTCCTCGACGATCCGGCCCCGGCGCATCACCGCGACCCGGTCGCTGACCTGGCGTACCACCGCGAGGTCGTGGGCGACGAAGACCAGGGCGATGCCGAGGTCCCGCTGCAACTCGCCGAGCAGGGCCACCACCTGAGCCTGCGTGGTGACGTCGAGCGCGGAGACGGGCTCGTCGCAGACGATCACCCGCGGGTCGGCGGCGAGCGCCCGCGCGATGCCCACGCGCTGACGCTGCCCGCCGCTGAACTCGTGCGGATAGCGGTCGTACTGCGCGCGTTCGAGCCCGACGCGCTCCAGCAGTCCGCCCACGCGCTCCCGGATGCGCTCCTCGCTCCGTTCGCCGCGCGCCCGCAGCGGATCCGCGATGGACTCCCCCACGCTGCGGCGCGGGTTGAGGGAGGAGACCGGGTCCTGGAAGACCATCTGCACGGCGGGATCCACCCCGGCCCTGGCCCGGCCCTCGAAGCGCACCTCGCCCGCGGTCGGCTCCAGCAGCCCGACCAGCATCCGGCCCAGCGTGGTCTTGCCGCTGCCGGACTCGCCCACGATCCCCAGGGTCTCGCCGCGCCGCACGGTCAGCGAGACGCCGTCCACGGCCGCCAGCGCCCGCCGGCCGCGCCCGAACTCGCGCCGCAGCCCGGTCGCCTCCAGGACGACCTCGGCCCCGGCCCCGGCCCCGGAGCCGGAGCCGGAGCCGGAGCCGGTCCGCGAGCCGGTCCGTGAGCCGGTCCGCGAGGACCCGTGGCCCTCCGATGCCTCCTCCCGCGCCTCCCGCACCCGCGCCTCCCGCACCGGCGCCGGGGGCACCGGCGCCTCCGGCGCCTCCGGCGCGTCCCCGGACCCGTCGGTCACCGTCCGCAGGCGTTCCAGTCGGGGCACCGCCGCCAGCAGTTGCCTGGTGTACGCCGCGCCGGGCCTGCCCAGCACGTCGGCGACGGGACCGTGTTCGACGGCACGGCCGTGCCGCATGACCAGCACCTCGTCGACGCTCTCGGCGGCGACGCCCACGTCATGGGTGACCAGCAGCAGTCCCATCCCGGTCTCCTCGCGCAGCGTGTGCAGCAGGTCGAGGATCTGGGCCTGGACGGTCACGTCGAGCGCGGTGGTCGGTTCGTCGGCGATCAGCAGGTCGGGGGCGCACGCGAGCGCCATGGCGATCAGGGCGCGCTGGCGCATGCCGCCGCTGAACTCGTGCGGCCGGGACCGGGAGCGCCGTGCCGCGTCGGGGATCCCTACCCGGTCCAGCACCTCCACGGCACGCGCGCGTGCCACCCGGCGCGACGCACGCGTGTGCGTGCGGTACACCTCGGCGATCTGGTCGCCGACCGCGTAGTACGGGTCGAGGGAGGACAGCGGGTCCTGGAAGACCATGGCGGCCGTCCCGCCGCGCAGCCGTCGCAGCTCCTCCTCGGAGGCGGACCGCACGTCGGTGCCGGCCACCCGGACCGTGCCGCCCACCCGCGCGCCGGTGCCTCGGTGCAGCCCCAGCAGGGCGGAGGCGACCGTGGACTTGCCCGAGCCGGACTCGCCGACCAGGGCGAGCGCGCCGCCGGGCGCGAGCCGGAAGGAGAGTCCGTCCACGGCGCGCAGGGCCCCGAACGCCACGGTCAGGTCCGACACCTCGACGAGGCTCGCCGCAGCGGGACCGGTCGCCGCAGCGGAACCGGTCGGATTCATCAGGTTCTTCGGGCTCATGCGAGTACCACCCGTCGGTCGGCCACCGCGAACAGCACGTCCGCGACGGCGTTGGCGATGACCACGAAGAAGCCGATGACCAGGACCATGCCGACGACCACCGGCAGATCCACGACGTTCACCGCGTGCACCAGTTCCTGTCCGATGCCGGGCAGGCCGAACAGGGTCTCGGTGAGGACCGCGCCGCCGACCGCCGAGCCGACGTTGTTGGCGTTCAGAGCGATGACGGGGGCGAGGGCGCCGCGCAGCGCGTGCCGCCCGACGATCGCCCGCTCCCCCACTCCGTACGCGCGGAAGGTGCGGATGTGGTCCTCGGCGAGGGTCTCCAGCATCGACGCCCTGGTCATCCGGGCGAAGGCGGCGGCCTCGATCAGGGCCAGCGAGAGCCACGGCAGGACGAGGTTCCACGCCCACTGCTCGGGGTCGTCGGTGAGGCTCACGTACTGCGGGAAGGGCAGCCACTGGAACTCGCCGCAGACGACGATCAGCAGGACCAGGCCGATGACGAACACGGGGGTGGCGGTGCCCGCGAGCGTGACGGCGGTGAGGACGCGTTCGGAGATCCGGCCGCGCCGCCAGGCGGAGAGCACGCCCGTGCCCACCCCGAGGATCAGCCAGAGCACCATCGCGCCGAACACCAGGGACAGGCTCACGGGGAGCTTGGTCAGGATGATGCTCAGGACCTGCCGCCCGGACTGGTAGGAGACCCCGAGGCAGGGCGCGGAGCAGTGCTCCGCGGAGGTGCCGGTCGAGTAGTCCTGGCCGGCCACGAGTCCTTCGAGGAAGTGCCAGTAGCGCAGGTACAGCGGGTCGTCCAGGCGCAGTTGCCGGGCGACCTGGTGCACCTGCTCCGGCGAGCAGCGCGGGCCGCAGCTGATCTGGGCGACGTTGCCGGGGGTGGCGTAGAAGACGACGTAGACGATCACCGAGATGGCGAGGAGGGTGATCAGGGCGCCGAGGGCACGGCGCAGCACGAATCCTCCGAGTCCGCCGAAGACGCTCACGCGGTGGCCTCCTTGCGTGCTTCTCGGGCCTGGGCCTTGGCCTGGGCCTGGGCCTGGGCCTGGGCCTGGGCCTGGGCCTGGGCCTGGGGCGGCCCCTCGGCCGCCGCACCGCTCTCCGGACCGGCTTCCGTCCCGGACTCCGCACCAGCTTCCGTCCCGGTCTCCGGACCGATCTCCGCATCGGCACCGGCCGCCGACTCACGCCTGCGGCCGGTACCGATGCGGAGGCGGGAGGCGGCGCGCGGGTCGAGGGCGGTGCGGACGCCGTCGCCGAGGACGGTCAGGGCGACCACGGTCACGAAGAGGGCGCCCGCGGGCAGCATCAGATACTGCGGCGCCGCCTGGTACCAGACGTCGGCCGCGGTGAGCATCTGCCCCCAGGACGGGGTGGGCGGCTTCACGCCGACGCCGAGGAAGGACAGCGCCGCCTCGACGGAGATGTTGGCGGGCACGAGCAGGGCGGCGTAGGTGATCACCGGGGCCGCGAGGCCGGGCAGCAGTTCGCGGCGGACGACGCGCACGGTGCCCCAGCCGCTGAGCCGGGCGGCGGCGACATGGTCGAGCCCCTTGAGCGTGAGGGTCTGGGCGCGCACGATCTTGGCGATGTTGCCCCAGGCGATCAGGCCGATGACCAGGGTGACCAGCACCGGGCGCGGGAAGCTCGACGGGACGATGGCCAGCAGCGCGAGGGCCATGATCATCAGCGGCATCGAGACGATGATGTCGGTGGCCCGGCTCAGCAGCTGGTCGACCCAGCGGTTGCCGAGCGCTGCGGCGACGCCGACCGCGACCCCGATGGCGATCTGGATGAGGGTGGCGGCGAGCGCCACGCCCAGCGAGACCCGGGCGCCGTAGACGAGGCGGGCGAACAGGTCGCGGCCGGTCTGCGGTTCGACGCCGAGCCAGTGGTCGGCGCCCGCGCCGCCGAACGTGCCGATGGGCACGCCGCCGCGCGCGGAGTCGACCAGGCCGGGGTGGTAGGTGGTGGGGTCCTGGCCCTCCAGCGCGGTGAGCAGCGGCGCGGCGAGCGCGACCAGGACGAGCAGCGCGACGACGGCCGCCGCGACGAGGGCGGCGCGCTGCGCACGCAGCCGCCGCCAGAACCGGTGGGCCCCCGCGGCCGCCGGGACGGGGATGTCCGTCCCGGCGGCCGGGGAGGCGGCAAGTGCCTCGCTCACGGCGTCACTTCACCGCGACCTGGGAGATGTCCAGCACGCCGGTCCAGTCGCTGATCACGATGTTCTTGACGTCCTTGCCGTACAGGCGCTTGTAGACGGGGTGGAACAGCGGCACGGTCAGGGCCTGCTGGCCGATCTTCTTGTCCAGGGCGCCCCAGCGGGCGGCGGCGGCGCCGAGGTCGGTCAGCTTGTTGATCGCGTCGATCTCGTCGTTGACGGACGTGTCGTCGAGCTGTCCGCTGTTGAAGTTGGCGCCGTCCGCGACGATCTGGCGGCCGTCGAAGATCGGGGCCAGGAAGGGGCCGCCGGAGGGCCAGTCGGCACCCCAGTGGGCGAGGAAGAGGCCCGGCTCGGTCTTCACGTTCTGGGTCTTGTCGGAGTAGTCGTTCTTCTCCAGGCCCTGGAGCCTGACGGTGATGCCGGCCTTCTTGAGCGCGTCCTGGACGGCGGTGGCGATCTCCGGGCTGGTCTCGAAGTCCTTGCTGTTGGAGTGGGTGAGGGTGACGGTGATGCCGTCGGGGTGGCCGGCCTGCTTCAGCAGCTCCCTGGCCTTGGCCGGGTCGCCCGAGGTGCCCGCCGGGAAGAGGTCGTAGGGGGTGTGGCCGAAGGACTTCTGGTTCGGCAGGAAGGTGGTGGCGGGCTCGGCGAGTGCGCTGCCGCCGGCCGCGTTGACGACCGAGGACCGGTCGATGGCGTAGGCGACGGCCTGGCGCACCTTGATGTCGTCGAACGGCTTCACCTTCGGGTTGAAGGCCAGGTAGTTGGTGTAGCCGAAGTGGCCGGCGCCCACGCGCGCGGCCAGTGCCTTGTCGCCGCTGACCTTGGCGAGTTCGGCCGGTCCGAGGTTGGTGTCCGTGGTGACGGCGGCGGCGTCCGGGCCCTGGGAGGCGGAGAGCCGCTGGTTGATGACGGACGAGTCGAGCCCGGACCGTACGTCGATCCGGTCCGGGTACGCCTTGCGCTCGGCGTCGGTGGCGGCGGACCAGTGCGGGTTGCGCTCCAGGACGAGGTGCTCGCCGTCGTTCTCGTTCTTGACGACCTTGTACGGGCCGGACGAGACCGGGTGCTCCTCGTACCTGGTGCCGGTGTCCTTGGCCTTGGGCACCGGCGTGAACTGGGTCTGCGTGGCCAGGTACGGGAACTCGCCCTCGGGCTTGTTCAGATGGAAGACGATCGTCCGGGCGTCCGGCGTCTCGATCGCGGCGAGGCCCTTCTTGTCCTTGTACGGCCCCTGGTAGCCGGCCGCGCCGACCAGCCAGTCCCGCAGGTAGGGGGCGCCGCCGGAGAGTTCGGGGGCGAAGGAGCGCTCGATGCCGTACTTGACGTCGGCCGAGGTGATCGGCGTGCCGTCCTCGTACTTCAGGCCCTCCTTGAGGGTGTACGTCCACACGGTCGCGTCCTTGCCGGGGCGCCCGGTGTCGGTGGCGAGGTCCGGGACGACCTCGGCACCGGCGGCGCCGTTCTCGCGGTTGCGGGTGGTGAGGGTGCGGAAGACCAGGGAGGGGACGTTGCCGCCGCCGGAGGTGTAGAGGCGCGCCGGGTCGAAGTCCTGCTGGGGCTGGGCGTTGAGGACGTTCAGGGTGCCGCCCTTGTGGGGCCGGGAGTCGCCGCCGGTGCTCTTGGCATCGTCGTCCTTCGGCCCGCAGGCGACGGCGCCCGCTGCCACGACCAGGCTGACGGATACCGCGGCCACGCGGCGGGCTGAGACGGACGGTTGGCGCATCGGAATGACGACCTCTCGAAAAGGATGTCCCGGACACGTCTCGGATCGCGAGACGGTTGGACGAGGAATGAGACGAATCTGGACAGACGTCTGCCTCGGCGACGGGTCGTCGGACCACCGGGGACCGTACTGCCGCGCGACGGCGCTCGGCGGGAGCGCACCAGGACGCGGAAGGTCAGGGCGAGGGGGAGAACGGGGCGACGCGCACGCCGAGGGCGGGCGTCAGCAACAGTGGATGTCGGCCACACAGAGGGCGGTCACGCCGAGGAGCGCCATCTCGATGGCGGCGCTGCTGACGGAGTGACGGGACCACATGCGCAGAAATATGAACGAACATTCGGCGCATTGTCAACATGATCGGAGGGCGGCGCGGGGCTCCCCCGCGGCCACCCCGCACACCGTCCGTCAACTCTTCGGATAGGGCCAGGAGTTGGGCAGGCAGTGAATTCCGTCATGGTCGAGGAACTTCGTCTGCTGCTGCATGACCGGCGCCAGCTCCCCGTCCTTCTCGCAGGTGACGTGGTTGTGGCCGAGACGGTGGCCGACCTCGTGGTTGATCAGCATCTGCCGGTACGGGTAGATCCGGTCGCCGTAGGTCTTGGCGCCCTGCGCCCAGCGGTAGGCGTTGATCATCACGCGCGGGGTGGCGGCCGAGTCGCACGAGACGTTGTCCTCGGTGGTGTCCAGACCCGACTTCTCGCACCACACGGCGGTGGTGCCGGGGCTGGCGAGCGTGATCACGAAGTCGCTCTCGCCGGAGGAGACCCGCTCGAAGGTGCGCGCGCCGCCGTGGGCCCAGCTGCGGTCGTCGTTGAGCGTCTTCTGCACGGCGTCCGCGAAGAGCCGTCCGTCGAGCCCGAGGCCCTGCTCCACGTCGACCCGGTAGGTGAACTTGCGCCCGCGCCCCGGCGCCTTGGCGGAACCGGGGACCACGTCGAACCGGCCCGATCCCTTGAGCGCGGGGCTCAGCGGGTACTTCAGGTTCATCTTCTGCTCGTACGTCAGCGCGACCGCGCTGTGCGAGGGGGACGGGCTCGCCTGTACGCCCCCGCCCAGCGCGGTCCGGGCGCCCTCGTCCTGGCCGCCGGCCGTCTGCGCCGCTCCCGCCTCGGAGCGGTCGTCGGCGACCTGCCCGGCGACGACGACCGCGAGCACGGTGGTGACGGCCGCGGCGGCGATACCGGTGAAGGTGCGGCCCTTGGTGCCCTTGGCGCTCTTGGCGCTCTTGGCGCTCTTGGCGCTCTTGGCGCTCTTGGCGTCGGGGGCCGCGTCGGCGGCGGGCGGCACGGAGCCGTCACCGCCGTCGCCACCACGGCCGCCACTGCCACCGCTGCCCGCGCGCGGTCCGGTGCCCGCGACCGGGCTCGTGCCGGTACCGGCGGCGGTGGGTCCCGTGGGCGGGGCGAACTGGACCGGCACCGGGCGGGGCAGCGTGCCCCGGGAGGCGCCGCGTGAGCGGGCGGTGGCGCCGGTCGCGCCGTCCTCGCCGCTCTCCGTGCCGTCGCCGTCGCCGCTCTTGCCGCCCTCTTCTGCCGCTCCGTCCCGGAACGCGTCGAGGTAGTCCTGCCGGGGACCGGCCCCCGGGGCCGACTGCGCGCGCCGCTGCCGCGGGATGGGGACGCCGGGGCCCGCTGCACCGGTGGGCACCGCGGGACCCGCCACCGAGGTCTCGCCGACGCCGGGCGCCGCGCCCGCACCTCCGCCGGAGCGTCCGGCCCTGGGGCTGAACTCCCCCCAGCCGCCCCCGGCTTCCCGCTGCTCGGGATGAGCACCACGAGCCTGCGGCACACCATGGGCGGGTGTCCCGCCGGGGATGCGGGGCACGCCATGGGCGGGAGTTCCGTCCGGCAGACGCGGCACGCCGTGAGCGGGAGTTCCCTCGGGGAAGCGGGGCACGCCGTGAGCGGGAGTTCCCTCGGGGAAGCGGGGCACGCCGTGAGCGGGCGTCCCGTCCCCGAGGCGCGGCACACCATGGGCGGGCATCCCGTCCGGCATACGCGGCACACCGCGCGCCGGTGTCCCGTCCGGGAAACGCGGCACGCCGTGGGCAGGCGTCCCGTCCGGCGCGGGCACGCGGGGGAACCCCTGTGCGGGAGTGCCGTCCGGCAGACGGGGTACGCCCTGTGCGGGAGTGCCGTCCGGGAAGCGCGGTGGGCCCGCCGGGCGCCTGCCCGGAGCCGGGGCGGGACCGGCGGGACCGGAGCCCGGCCAGGGAGCGGGGCCGGGGCCCCGGCCCGGCGCGGTGGCGCCCGGACCCCGTCGTGGAGGCGGCGCCTGCGCGGGACCCGCCGCCGGTCCGGGCGGCGCCATCGGTACGGCGGTCTGACCGGGCGAACCGTGCTGATCAGGTGAACCGGGCTGACCGGGTGAACCGGGCCGCCCGGCCGGCCGGGCGCCGGGGACCGGTCCGGCCGGTCCCTCGAAGCCGTCCCGGCGGCCTCCGCGGTCCCGGCCCTGCCGGGCCGCGTCCGTACTCGCTGTCGTGCCCGCTGTGCCCGCGCTGTCGCCCTTCGGGGCGGGTCCGCGGCGGCTGTGGCGTCCCACCTGGTCCGTCAGCCTCCCATTTCCGCGTCGCGGGCGCCCTCGTCGGCGACCGCACCCCGGGAGCCTACGGCCTTCCCGCCCGGCGCCGCCCACGACCCCGACTCCCGCGTTTCGGCCAGGAGTTCACGGAACGCGGTCGCCACGGTCTCCGGATACTCCATCATCGCCACATGGCCCGCGTCGGGCAGGGTGAGGAGGCGGGAGTCGCGGAAGGCCCGTGCCGCGCGCTGGGCCATGCGGTATCCGACGAGCTGGTCCCGGCCGCCGTAGACCAGCAGGGTGGGCGCGAGGACCCGTTCGGCCTGCCGCCACAGACCGTGCTGACCGCCCAGGGTGTACGCGTCGACGATCCCGCGCGCGGAACGCGCCATCGCGTCCCAGAAGTACGGCAGCCGCAGCCGCCGTTCCATCTCCTGCACGGCGTCGCGGAGACCCTCAGGGGTGACCCGGCCGGGGTCGCCGTAGCAGAGGGCCATCATGCCGCGGACCCGCTGCTCGGCCGTCCACTCCCTGGTCAGCCGGGTGAAGAGCGCACAGACGCCGGGCAGCGCGAGCAGCCCGGTCGGCAGGGCGCTGCGCTGCACCCGCAGTTCGGGCAGCGCGGGCGAGACCAGGGTGAGGGTGCGGACGAGGTCGGGGCGCAGCGCGGCGACGCGCGTGGAGACGGCACCGCCCAGGGAGTTGCCGAGCAGATGGACCGGGCCCTGGCCCGCCGTGTCCAGGTAGCGGATCACCGCGCGCGCGTGGGCGGTGACCGAGTAGTTGCCGTCGTCCGGCGGCGGGGAGTCCCCGAAGCCCGGCAGGTCGAGCGCCTCGCCGTCCACGTCGGTGTCCAGGAGGGCCATCAGCGGCGTCCAGTTCTGCGAGGAACCGCCGAGCCCGTGCACGTACAGCGCGCGCGGCAGGCCCTCGCGCGCGGGCGGCCGGGAACGCACCGTCAGGGTGATTCCCGGCAGTTCGACCGAGCGCAGCCGCTCCCCTTCCCCGGCTTCCCCGGCCCCGGACCCGGCGGGCGCCACCCTGGGAAGGACGTTCGCGGGCGGCACGGCGGGCAGGTCGGTCGAAGACATGCGGCAATGTTACGAGACGATCACGCCGCGCTTCATGTGTTCGCCGTCACAGGACGAGGCGCGGGAGGCGTTGCGCGGACGGCGCGGAGAGCCGTCCCGGATCGCATGGCGCGGGAATCGGGTGTCTCCTACGCTCGTAGCGAGGGCACCCGCATACAGTCCCGGCTTCGGCCGGGCACGTACACGGACGTACATGACGTACACAAGGACATGCGCAGGGATGTCCACCGAAGGGAGCCCACCATGGCAATCGATCCCAGCGACCCCGGGACGTTCGAGGACATCGAGGACGACGGCGCCGCCGAGGACGGCACGGAGATCGACGTCGAGGCGCCCGAGGACGACGCGGCCGAGCAGCAGGCCGACATCGCGCCGGAGGGCGACGATCCGCTGACGGACGTGGATCCCGGCCGCGCGAACGAGGCCGACCTCGCCGAGCAGGCACGGGTCGTCTCCCTCGACGAGGACGACTACCGGTGACGGTGGCGGCGACGGACCGCCGCTGAGCAGCGGCGGCGCTCGCCTATGCCCGGCCTGGGCCCGTTGGAAACCTTCTGTGCCGGTTTCCGCCCCGTCCGGTCCGTGAAATTCTGCGCTCGCACCGCGCACAGTACGGTTACCGAAAAGTACGATGGCGGCGCGGCGCACACCGCACAGGGACGACTTTGGGAGGCGGCGTGACAGCCATCGAGCAGACAGAGGCAGCGCGCCCGCGGGGCACGCGCCTGCCGCGCCGTGCCCGGCGGAACCAGCTGCTGGGCGCCGCCCAGGAAGTCTTCGTGGCGCAGGGCTACCACGCGGCGGCCATGGACGACATCGCCGAGCGCGCCGGGGTCAGCAAGCCGGTGCTCTACCAGCACTTCCCCGGCAAGCTCGACCTCTATCTGGCCCTGCTCGACCAGCACTGCGAGGCGCTGATCCAGTCGGTGCGCAGCGCGCTGGCGTCGACCACCGACAACAAGCAGCGCGTCCGCGCCACGATGGACGCCTACTTCGCCTACGTCGAGGACGACGGCGGCGCCTTCCGGCTGGTCTTCGAGTCGGACCTGACCAACGAGCCCGCCGTGCGCGAGCGCGTGGACAAGGTCACCAACGAGTGCGCCGAGGCGATCTGCGAGGTCATCGCCGAGGACACCGGCCTCTCGCGTGCCGAGTCGATGCTGCTCGCCTCCGGTCTGGGGGGCCTCGCCCAGGTGGTGGCCCGCTCGTGGCTGCACAGCGACCGCAGTGTCCCGCGCGACCAGGCGGTCCAGCTGCTGACGTCGCTGGCCTGGCGCGGCATCGCCGGTTTCCCGCTGCACGGCAGCGAGCAGCACCACTGATCCGGTCGCTTGTTCCCGTGCGCTGTTCGCTCCTGGCGTGCACCGGCGGAGCGTGTCCGTCCCCTCACCGGGCTAATGTGTGCGGAGTACGGCGCGGAAGGTCGCGCACTTCACTGACCGTCGGAGGGACATAGCCGTGGAGGTCAAGATCGGCGTGCAGCACGCGCCCCGCGAGATCGTTCTGGAGAGCGGTCAGAGCCCCGAGGAGGTCGAGCGGGCGGTGGCCGAGGCACTGGCCGGCAAGTCGCAGCTGCTGACCCTCGTGGACGAGCACGGTCGCAAGGTGCTGGTCCCGGCCGAGCGCCTCGCGTACGTCGAGCTGGGTGAGGCGGCCCCGCGCAAGGTGGGCTTCGGGGCCCTGTAGCAGGGCACGTACGAACGACGAGCGGGTCCGGCGGTCACTGACCGCAGGGCCCGCTCTCTCGTGTCCGGCCCGCGCTCGCGTCCCCGGCTCTCACGTCCGCCCGTCCCCTGCCCGGCCCGCGCTCGCGTCCCGCTCGGCCCCTCCTCGCGTGCTTCACTCGGCGCACACAAACAGCTCACAGGGAGGGTTGCATTCCGCAGGTCAGGGGTATGACGGAGCTACGACCGTCAGCACCGGCCGCTCGTGGGAGGGACTGTGATGTTCTTGGAGGCCCTGGGCTCCGCCGTGCTCGGCCTGCTGCTCGCCTGGGCGGTCTTCCACCGCCTGTCGCGCCGCCTGCCGTCGCGACCGCTGGTCCTGTCGACGGGGGTGGCGGGCGCCCTCCTCGGTGACTTCGTCACCCACAGCGCGCTCGGCTCGGCCCCCGTGCTGTCCAGTCTGCTCGGCGCGGCCGTCGTCTCGGCCGCCTCCGTCTCCCTGCTGCTGCGCCCGGCCGGCCGCCTGCGCCGACGATCCCTGACGGCGTAGCCGACCGGGCCGTCCGCCGGGCCCCGCCCGCCGGCCGACCGGCCTTCCAACCCCGCGCGCGTCCCGGCCGTCCCGACGACGCCGTCCCGACGACAGGGCGGCCGGGTCTCCCGCGTCCGTGCTACGCGGCCAGCCCCAGCGCGGCCATCCGCTTGGTGTGCGCCTCGGTGATGCGGGTGAACATCCGGCCGACCTCCGCGAGGTCGAAGCCGTCCGCGACCCCGCCCACGAGCATCGTGGACAGCGCGTCGCGGTCGGCGACGACCCGCTGCGACTGCGACAGGGCCTCGCCCATCAGGCGCCGCGCCCACAGCGCGAGCCGTCCGCCCACCCGCGGGTCCGCGTCGATGGCCGCCCGCACCTTCTCCACCGCGAAACCGGCGTGCCCGGTGTCGTCGAGGACGGCCAGCACCAGTTCGCGGGTGTCGGAGTCCAGCCGGGCCGCGACCTCCCGGTAGAAGTCACTGGCGATCGAGTCGCCGACGTACGCCTTGACGAGCCCTTCCAGCCAGTCCGAGGGCGCCGTCTGCCGGTGGAAACCGTCGAGCGCGGCGACGAACGGGTCCATCGCCTCGGTCGGCTCCGCGCCGATCTCCGTGAGCCGGTCGCGCAGCCGCTCGAAGTGGTGGAACTCGGCCGAGGCCATCTTCGCCAGCTCGGCCTTGTCCGCGAGGGTGGGCGCCAGCTTGGCGTCCTCCGCGAGCCGTTCGAACGCCGCGAGCTCCCCGTAGGCGAGCGCGCCGAGCAGGTCCACCACGGCGGCGCGGTACTGCGGGTCGGCGGCGGCCGTCGCCCAGTCCTGGGCGGCGATCCCGGTGCGTTCGGCGGGTGCGTCGGGGGCCTGGTCGGGCTTGTCAGAGCTGGTCATGAAGCGCACAATAGCCCGCTCCCCGGGCCCTGGAGAGATCTTGCCGACCAGTGTGACGACGGCTACGTGACCAAATCGGCCATCGCGTGTGCGCGATTCCGGGGTATGGTGGTAATGCGCCTGCTGGGTGGGCCGGGGTTCCCGGCCGTGCTTCGACAGGCCGCACGCATGAGGATGCCCGGTCGGTGGCCCGATCGGCTCCGACCCGACAGCCCTCCCTGACCGTACGGCACAGTGCGTACGACGATCGGAGGGACCCCCTCAGCGGTACGAGCGCTGGGCCGGCCCCGTGGGCAGGCCCTAGAGCGTCGGCAGAGGTCCCGCGCCACCCGGCCGGCCTGAGCGGCAAGACCGCACGGCCGCCGTCGTCCCCGGTGCGGTCCGACACGACCCCCGCACTCGCCTCGCGCCGCACACACAGAAGAGGCAGCACCCTGACTACGACGTTCCGATCCCTCGGGATCCTCCCCGAGACCGCCGAGGCCCTGGAGGCCGTCGGCATCACCACTCCGTTCCCCATCCAGGAGATGACGCTCCCCGTGGCCCTGTCGGGCACGGACGTCATCGGCCAGGCCAAGACCGGCACCGGCAAGACGCTCGGCTTCGGCCTCCCGCTCCTGGAGCGCGTCACCGTCCCCGCCGACGTCGAGGCCGGACGCGCCGCCCCCGAGGCCCTCACCGACGCCCCGCAGGCCCTCGTCGTCGTCCCCACGCGCGAGCTGTGCGTCCAGGTGACCAACGACCTGCTGACCGCCGGCAAGGTGCGCAATGTGCGGGTGACCGCGATCTACGGCGGCCGGGCCTACGAGCCCCAGGTCGAGGCCCTGAAGAAGGGCGTCGACGTGATCGTCGGCACCCCGGGCCGCCTGCTGGACCTCGCGGGCCAGAAGAAGCTGAACCTCAAGCACGTCAAGGCCCTCGTCCTCGACGAGGCCGACGAGATGCTCGACCTGGGCTTCCTGCCCGACGTCGAGAAGATCATCGGCATGCTTCCGGCCCGGCGCCAGACCATGCTGTTCTCGGCCACCATGCCGGGCGCGGTCATCGGTCTCGCCCGCCGCTACATGTCGCAGCCCACGCACATCCGCGCCACCACGCCAGACGACGAGGGCGCGACGGTGGCCAACACCACCCAGTTCATCTACCGCGCGCACAACATGGACAAGCCCGAGATGGTCGCGCGCATCCTCCAGGCCGAGGGCCGCGGGCTGGTGATGATCTTCTGCCGGACCAAGCGCACGGCGGCCGACCTCGCCGACCAGCTCAAGCAGCGCGGTTTCGCCTCCGGCGCGGTCCACGGCGACCTCGGCCAGGGCGCCCGCGAGCAGGCGCTGCGCGCCTTCCGCAACGGCAAGGTCGACGTGCTCGTCTGCACCGACGTCGCCGCCCGCGGTATCGACGTCGAGGGCGTGACCCACGTCATCAACTACCAGTCGCCCGAAGAGGAGAAGACGTACCTGCACCGCATCGGCCGCACCGGCCGCGCGGGCGCCAAGGGTACGGCGATCACCCTCGTCGACTGGGACGACATCCCGCGCTGGCAGCTGATCAACAAGGCGCTGGAGCTGGGCTTCAACGACCCGCCGGAGACGTACTCCACCTCCCCGCACCTCTTCACCGACCTGGGCATCCCGGCGGGCACGAAGGGCATCCTGCCGCGCTCGGAGCGCACTCGCGCCGGGCTGGACGCGGAGGAGCTGGAGGACCTCGGCGAGACCGGTGGCCGCGGTGCCCGCGGGCGCGGCGGCCGGGGCGGACGCCCCGAGGGCCGCACCGCCGACCGCGACCGTGACCGGGATCGCGACCGAGACCGCGACCGCGACCACTCGGAGCGCACTCCGCGCCGGCGCCGCCGCACGCGCGGCGGTGCGCCGGTGGAAGCGGGCGCGCAGGGCACCGGTACGGCGGCCGAGGCCGCCCCGGCCGCCGCGGCACCCGCCGACGAGGCCGCCGCTGTCCGCACCCCGCGCCGCCGCCGGCGGACGCGTTCCGGTGCGGGCGCCCAGCAGCAGCCGGTCCAGCAGTCCGCCGCTGCCGCCGTCCCCGCGACGGCCGAGGCGGCCGTGACGGCGGCGGAGAGCCCCGCGCTGGACACCGCCGACGCGACGGACAGGCCGCGCCGCCGCCGGACCCGCCGCTCGGTGGAGTCCCCGGCCGTGGCGAGCACGGCCGCTCCGGCCGCCGAGGCCGTGAGTCCCGCTCCCGAGGCGCCGCAGGCCGCCGTCGCGGCGACCGCCGTCGCGGAGGCCGACGCCGAGGCGGTCGCCCCCGCCCCGCGCCGCACCCGCAAGAAGGCGGCCCCGGCCGCCGAGGCCGAGGCCGTGACCGAGGTCACGGCGGAGGCGCCGAAGGCCGAGCCGCGCCGCCGGACCCGCAAGGCCGCGCAGCCCGCACCGGCCGCCGAGACCGTGGCTGAGGCCGAGGCCACCGCGACGGCACCCGCCGAGGCCGCGCCGAAGCGCACCCGCAAGAAGGCCGTCGCCGCCGAGGCGCCGGAGGCCGTCGCGGAGACCGAGGCCAAGCCGAAGCGCACCCGCGCCCGCAAGGCCGTGGCCGCCGAAGCCACCGACGCGGCACCGGCCGCCGAGGCGGTCGAGGCGACGGCCACCGCGGAGGGTGTGGCCGCCAAGCCGCGCCGTACCCGCAAGGCCGCGGCTTCCGCCGTGGAGACCACCGCCGCGCCCGCCGGGGCGGAGGCCGCTCCCGCCGAGGAGAAGCCGAAGCGGACCCGCAAGAAGGCGGTCGCCGCCGAGGCACCGGAGCCGGTCGCGGACGCCGAGGAGAAGCCGAAGCGCACGCGCAAGAAGGCGGTCGCCGCCGAGGCGCCGGAAGCCGTCGCGGACGCCGAGGCCAAGCCGAAGCGGACCCGCAAGGCCGCCGCCAAGGCACCCGTCGACGCCGCCGAGGGCGAGGCCGCCGAGGCCAAGCCCAAGCGGACCCGCAAGAAGGCCGTCGCCGCCGAGGCGCCCGAGGCCGCCACCGAGGCCGAGGCCAAGCCGAAGCGCACCCGCAAGGCCGCCGCCAAGGCACCCGCGACGGAGGCCCCCGGGGCGGAGATCCCGGCGCAGTCGACCGGTGAGCCGGCCGCCGCTCCGCGTCGGCGTACGCGCAAGGCGGCCTCGGCCGTCGAATCCGCGGAGCTCTGAGCGGGCACCGCCCCGCACCGGCAGCACGGCCGACGGCCCGGTCCACCTCGCGTGGGCCGGGCCGTCGGCCGTCGGCCGTCGGCCGTTACCGCACCCGGCCGCGGCGCCCGGCCGCAGACCGGCCCGTACCACCCGGCCACCCTCCGTCCCTCCGCCCTTCCACCCCTCCGCCCCTCCGCCCCTCCGCCCGGCAGGGTCCCCGATAGCCTCACCCCATGAGCAGGCCCTTCTCCTTCGTCCCGCCGTCCGGCGCCCGGAGCTACCGGCTGCGCACCGCGCGCGGTGAGTTCGCCGTCGTCGACGTGCCCGCCGCGGCCGGTGCCGGGCCCCGGGGCACGGCGCTGCTGCTGCCCGGCTTCACCGGCAGCAAGGAGGACTTCAACGCGCTGCACGCACCGCTCGCGGCGCGCGGGTACCGGACCGTGGCCGTGGACGGGCGCGGGCAGTTCGAGTCGGACGGCCCCGAGCACGACGAGTCCGCGTACGCCCAGGAGCAGCTCGCGCGGGACGTGCTCGCGCAGGCCGCCGCGCTCGCCGTCCCGGTGCATCTGCTCGGGCACTCCCTCGGCGGGCAGATCGCCCGCGCGGCCGTTCTGCTCGACCGCTCCCCCTTCGTCTCGCTCACCCTGATGTCCTCGGGCCCGGCGCAGGTCTCCGCCTCCCAGCAGCAGCGCGTGAAGCTGCTGCGGGACGCGCTCGCGGCGCTGTCGATGGCCGAGGTGTGGGAGGCCGTCCAGGCCGTGGAGGCGGCCGCGGCGGCCGGGGGCGCGGACGAGGACGGCGGTCTGTCCGTCACGCTGGACTCGGGCGCCGAGGACCGGGACGACCTGCGACGCCGCTGGCTGGGCACCCGGCCCGCGCAGTTGCTGGCCACCGGGCGCCAGTTGTGCGCGGAACCGGACCGGACCGCCGAACTGGCCGCCGTCGCGCTGCCGTTCCATGTGCTCTCGGGGGCCCGGGACGACGCCTGGCCGGTGCCGCTGCTGGACGCCATGGCCGTACGGCTCGGGGCCCGGCGCACGGTCGTCGAGGGCGCCGAGCACTCGCCCAATGTGGACCGGCCGCTCGCCACCGCCCAGGCGCTCGCCGACTTCTGGGACGAGGCGGCCCGCCAGAACACCGCCCCGGGCTTCAGTACTGCGCCTGCAGGTGGTCCCAGAAGCCGTCCCTGAGGGAGCGGCGCAGGTCGGCCTGGCCGCGCAGCGAGTACTGGAGCAGGCCCTCGGCCTCGACCAGGAGTTCCTGGTCGACGGAGCCGGGCAGGTAGGGGTGGCCGGGCAGGAGTTCCATCACGCTGTCCCGGCCGCGCGCCGCCAGCCACTTGGCGGCGATCTGCGCGCCGACGAAGCGTACGTCCTCGCGGGTCGGCCGGGTGGTGGCCGTCGGGTCGTAGGTGACCGGGGTGCGCCGGGAGACGTAGGGCTTGAAGAACTCGAGGTCGAGGGTGCGCTGGCTGTCGACCTCCCACAGCAGCGGCTCGGCCTGATTGCGGCCCTCGGGGGCCTCGATGCCCCACAGGTGGACCCGGGCGCCGTAGCCCTGGGCGGCCTCCACCGCGGAGACCAGGTCCTCGTCGCCGCCGAGCAGGGCGGCGTCGCTGATGGCGCGGTGCCGGGCCAGCGACTCCAGGTCCGAGCGGATCAGGGAGTCGACGCCCTTCTGCTGGTTGTTGGCGTTGAGGTTGCCGAGGCGGACCTTCACGTCGGGCAGTTCGGCGATGGTCTGCTGCTCGGCGGTGTGGATCCGGCGCCGGGCGCCGTCGTACCAGTAGACGCGCAGCAGCCTGCTGTCGGCGAAGACCGTCCGGGCCCGGTCGATGAGCGCGTCGATGAGGCCCTCGGCGTCCAGGTCGAAGGCGCGGCGGTCCTCGGTGCCGGCGACGAGGCGGCCCGCGGCGGCGTAGAGATAGCCGGCGTCTACGAAGATCGCGTGGGTCGAGGGCGTCTTGGCCACCTCGGCGAGCATGCGTTCCAGTAGCTCGTTCGTGTGGTCGATGCGGGCGGCGAGCGCCGCGCGGTCTTCGTTCATGGCCTCGTTCATCACCTCCATTGTCCCGGTGGTCACGCAGCGAACACAACCGGTCCCGATCGGTCGACGGAGAGACCGTGACACATCAGTAATTAGACGTTCGAAAAATTTCCTTAGCGTAGGGAATGTTCGTGGCAGGTGAACCGTTGACCAGATGTACGGAGCACGGGGCACCGATGCCGCGAGCACCATCCATCTCCAGTAATTCTCCGCAGGAGGATGACCAGACGAAGGGAGAAGCCTGTGCGCTTCGAGATCATGCGACTCGACGAGGTCGACGGGACCACCGTGGACAGCACCGTCGTGGACGCCGCCTCCGTCAATCGGATCGTTCAGCAGGCCGCCGCCGTGGGGCAGCGCCTCTGGATCCGCCCGGCCGACACCCCGGCCTCGTAACAGCAGGGGCTGTCTACACACTTCGGAGCCCCCGCACGGCACGCGTGAGCGTGGCCGGGCGGGGGGTCCGTGCGTCCTCCGGGGACTCCCCGGGCGTGCGTCGTCCGGAGACTCCCCGGGCTCCGGGGCTCAGGCGCCGCCCCGTACCACCTGGGTGATGCCGTTGATGATCTGCTGCACGGCGATGGCGGAGAGCATCATGCCCGCCAGCCGGGTCACCAGGACCACACCGCCGTCCTTGATGACGCGGATGATCAGCAGCGAGTAGCGCATGACGAGCCAGAGCACCACGT